>CAUZJR010000047.1:0-18755 GCA_963580005.1 Planctomycetota bacterium | reverse complement strand
TCATCGCGGTGCCGCGGACATGAGGCCGACGCCCCATCCATCGCTTGCGACCCGCTTTGCCCAGGACGACGAGGCTGTGTTCGAGGTTTCCGATCTGGCCGATGGTGGCCCGGCACGAGACTGGCAGGCGGCGGACTTCACCCGAGGGCAGAGTGATCTGGGCCCACTTCTCTTCGCGGGCATTGAGGACTCCGGCGGCCCCGGCACTTCGGCACAACTGACCGCCTCGACCCGGCTGCATCTCGATGTTGTGGATGGTGGTCCCTAGAGGGATTCTGGAGAGCGGCATGCAGTTGCCCACCTTCGGCTCGGACCCCGGGCCACTCATGACCTGGTCCCCCGCTTCCATGCCCTCGGGAGCCAGGATGTATCGCTTCTCTCCGTCGGCATAGTACAACAGCGCGATCCGAGCCGTGCGGCACGGGTCGTACTCGATGAAGGCCACCTTCGCCGGCACGTTGTCCTTGGTCCGCTTGAAGTCGATGATCCGGTACCGCTGCTTGTGACCCCCACCGCGGTGCCGCGTGGTGATCTTGCCCTGGTTGTTCCGACCGCCCTTTTTCTTGCGAGGCTTGGTCAACCGCCGCTCGGGCCGCTTCTTCCGATCGGTCAACTCGACAAAATCACTCACCGTCGCACCGCGACGTCCCGGAGTCGTCGGCTTGTACTTGCGAATGCCCATCGTGGTTGACTTTCCTGGCTGGCCGAGCCCCCCAAGGCAGGACTCGGATGCGGTTGAAACGGGGTCGGGTACTT
The DNA here is from genome assembly GCA_963580005.1 of Planctomycetota bacterium. Classification (GTDB taxonomy): domain Bacteria; phylum Planctomycetota; class Planctomycetia; order Planctomycetales; family Planctomycetaceae; genus UBA8437. The sequence continues at coordinate 17,999 of CAUZJR010000047.1, read as the reverse complement.
TTTTGTGTCGGGTGTCGGTTCTGAGACGTGCCGGGCCTAGAAGAACGTGATGTGGTCTTCGTTGTGCAGCTTGACGATTGCCTTCTTCCAGCTCTTGGTGTGTCCGAGGTGAGTCTTGTGTCGTCGGGGCTTGCCGTGCCTCTTCTGAGTCCTCACGGCCACAACCCTCACGTCAAACAACTCCTCGATCGCCTCCCGGATCTGCTCCTTGCTCGCCTGATGATGCACCTCGAAGGTGTAGGCATTGAGGTCATTGTCCTGGGACTGCTCCATGCTCTTTTCGGTCACGACCGGTCGCAGGATGACCTGGTAGGGTTCCAGATCCAAGCCGCTTCGACGGCCCGAGGAGTTCGAGGAATTCTTGGTGGATAGGTTCATCGTGCGTTTTCCCGGCCGACTCAGGCGGCCTCCTCCTCACCAGAATCATCAGTCTCAACCCCTGCATCAGTCTCAACCCCTGCATCAGTCTCAACCCCTGCATCAGCCTCAACCCCTGCATCAGCATCAGCATCAGCATCAGCATCAGCATCAGCATCAGCATCAGCATCAGCATCAGCATCAGCATCAGCATCAGCATCAGCATCAGCATCAGCATCAGCATCAGCCGCCACGGGCAGCGGCTTGGGCGGTCCTTCTCTGAGCAGATCGAGCGTCTCAGTGGTCAGCACGAGCTGCTTTTGATGCAGCAGCTTGTAGACGGTGAGATCAGCGGCCGGGGAGACCCACAGGTTGGAAATATTCCGTGCGGCCCGCCAGACATCGGCATCGTGAGTCGAGATGGCCAGCAGGCTGGAGATCTCTGCGAGACCCACGGCATCGAGCACTGCGGCGACGTGCCGGGTCCTGGGTTCAACGATCGTCAATTCCTGCAGCAGGGTCACTTCTTCGTCGAGGAACTTGCTGAGCAGTGCCTGTCGGGTGGCCTGCCGGATCGCCTTCTTGGGCAGGCGGTAGGACCAGTCCTTGGGTCGCTTGGCGAAGGTGTGTCCTCCACCTCGCCGCACCGGAGTCCGGCTCGACCCCGCCCGCGCCCGGCCGGTTCCCTTCTGGCGGTACAGTTTCCTGGTGGACCCCTGAACTTCGCCGCGAGACTTGGTCTTGGCCGACCCCTGCCGCATATTCGCCTCGTACATCACCACCACATCGTGCAGCAGCTGCTTGTTGATGCCCGGGGCAAAGTCGGCGGGGTCGAGATCGTAGGTCCCAACCTCGGCACCGCTCATGTCGTGAATCGGCAGGGTGATCATTTCAAAAAGTCCACTTCAGCGTCTCGCCCCGGCTGTCCCGGGGTCGTGATATTGTTGCGTCTCAGCCCAGCTTGTTGGTCGGTCGGATCACCAGGTAGCCCCCCGGGGGGCCGGGCACCGCGCCCTTGATCAGCAGCGTGTCGGTCTCGGAATCGACGCGGACCACCTGCAGGTGCCTGACGGTGCTCTGGGCGTTTCCATACTGGCCGGGCATGCGAGTCCCCTTGAGGACCCGCGCCGGATCAGCACTCATGCCAATCGAGCCCGCGTGCCGGTGCACACGTTTCACACCGTGGCTGGCTCGCTGGCCCGAGAAGTTGTGTCGTTTCATCACTCCGGAGAAGCCGCGTCCCTTGCTGGTGCCGATCACGTCCACGTGAGACGTCTCGGCAAACAGCTCCACAGTCAGGGCCTGGCCCACTTCGAAATCGGCGTCTTCACCGTCGACTCGGAATTCGCGGATGAACCGTTTCGGCTCACTGCCAGCCTTCTCGACCGCCTCGACCCCCGCCTCGGCGCGGGCCTTGGACCTCTTGCTCGAAAGTGCCGCCACGTGACCCCGTTCGCTGCGGCGGGCCTGTCCGCTACGAGAGCGACGGCCACCGACGGGACGTTTCTTGTCGTCGTAGCCCAACTGCACCGCTTCGTACCCGTCGCGTTCCAGCGTTCTCAGCTGCAACACCACGCAGGGACCGGCCTCGATCACGGTGACCGGGACCATGTCCCCGTCCTCGTTGTAGACCTGCGTCATTCCGACCTTTCGGCCCAGAAGTCCGACCGGCATGGTTCCCAATTCCTTGTCGTGGTGACCTGCCGGAGCAATCCGGCCCGCAGGGGCCGGATCAGCCGGAGGCCTTGATCTTGATGTCAACTCCGGCCGGCAACGACAGCTTGTTCAAGGCGTCGATCGTCTTGCCGGTCGGATGGACGATATCGATGAGCCGCTTGTGAGTCCGAATCTCGAACTGCTCGCGCGACTTCTTGTCGATGTGAGGACTTCGCAATACTGTGTAGCGTTCGATCCGCGTCGGCAGAGGAATCGGACCGTGCACCTGGGCACCGGACCGCTTGGCAGTGTCCACGATTTCCAGCGCAGACTGGTCCAGGACCGAATGGTCATAGGCCTCCATGCGGATCCGGAACCGCTTTTGACTGGCGTCGGCCACTCAGGCTTCCCCTGCTCTTTGAGGTATCAGCGACCGGTCGCCGACACCAGGTGTCTGATGCGCCAAAACAACCGCCGCCACGTTCCCGCTCTCGGCTCCGAATCGTCGAAACGACCCGGCCTCCCCGACAGGTTCCCGTGGCCTCTTACGGCCTCTCTGGCAACCAACATCTTCCCCCGCCGGCGCCTCGATCCGGTCGACAACGCCGACCGGGCGCAAAGCATTCCCCGATGGTGGAAAACATGCGATGTTAGAGACGCCCACGAGATTTGTCAACGAAACTCGAGAGGTGAACGGGGCTGGGATCGGAGGGAAAACAGGTCGAGAAACACGCCATCAGCATGTCCTGCCCACACCTCCGATTCTCACCGAGACGGGACGCTCAACCGAGCATCGTTTCGAGCACTTCACGAGGTGCCTCGCGGTACTTCAGCGGCTGCATCGAATAAGTGGCCCGGCCCTGCGAGAGACTGCGGGCCTGGGTCGAATATCCGAACATCCGCGACAACGCGACCTCGGCATTGAGCACCGCGAGATCACCCCGGCGCATCGAATTGACGATCACCGCGTGGCGGGCATTGAGATCGGCCTGCAGCGGGCCGAGGAAGTCGTCGGGCGTGACCACCTCCAGTTGCATCACCGGCTCCAGCAGCACGACTCCCGCCTCAGTCAACAGCCGGTGCATCGCATCGCTGGCGGCCGCATGCAACGCCATCTCGGTCGTCTCCCCCTCCCGAGCCTCCACTTCCAGCAACGCCACCCGCACGCTGATCAGCGGATACCCCAGCGCACCGCCACCGGCCAGTGTGTCGTGGAGCGACTGCACGAGTGCTTCGGCGAGGACCGGCGTGAGCGTGGAGGTGTCAAAGCGGACGTCCAGTTCAGCGGGACCTTCTGCAGAGACCGGCTCGATCGAAACTCTCACGCGGGCAAACTGCGACACGCCCGCCGAAGTCCTCTGGAATTCACCGGTCACCTCCGCCGGCTTGCGAATCGACTCGCGGTAGCTGACTCGAGGCTTGTGCACCCTGACGCTCAGGCCAAACTCCCGCTGGATCCTGTCGCGAATCACCTCCAGGTGCAATTCGCCCATGCCGCTGATGATCGTTTGGCCGGTGTCTTCGGAGACATGCGCGGTGAAGGTGGGGTCCTGCCGTGCCAGCCGCTCGAGCGTCTCGGCCAATTTCTTGCGTTCGGCGCTGGTGTCGGGCTCGACGGCCATCGAGATCACCGTTTCGGGGAACTCGATCGACTCGAGCAACACCGGTTCGGCGGGATCACAGAGCGTATCTCCGGTGACGGCCACCTTGGGACCGATCACTCCCACGATGTCACCGGCGATCGCCTGATCGGTCTCGATCCGCTCGCGATTATCCGCCTGCACCCGCCAGATCTGGTTGATCAGCTCCTTGTCGCCGGTGCGGGCGTTGATCACTCGGCTGCCGCCGACGAGTGTCCCGGAGTAGATACGGAGGAAGCAGAGATCCCCGTGGGTATCGGCCTGGACCTTGAAGACCAGCCCGCAGAAGGCCGCCTCGGGATCGCACAGTCGCTCGATGCCGGTCACCTCTTCGGCGGCCCCTCCCTGGAGTGCCGCCTTGCGGGCCTGGCGACGGGCCTGTTTGCCCGAGAGCTTGACGGCCTCGGCCGGGATCCCGACCACCGCGGGGCGATCCAGCGGGCTGGGCAGACAGGTGGTGATCGCGTCCAGCAGCGGCTGCACTCCGATGCAATCCAATGCCGATCCACAGACGGTCGGCTGAAATGTCCCGGCCAGGGTCCCCTCGCGGAGCAGCCTGTGGATCTCCTCGGTCGGCACATCGTCGGTCTCGACGTAGGTCTCCAGCACGTCGTCATCGAGCAGCACCACCGCCTCCAGCAGCTTGCGGCGCCAGCTCTCGACCTCCTCGACTCTCTCCTCGGGCACCTCCTCGACGGTGATCTCCGACCCGTCCTCCTGGGCATCGAATCTCAGCACCCGCCGCCCGACCAGGTCGATCACCGCCCTGAAGCCCTCACCGGTTTCTCTCAACGGCCCCTCGCCCAGCGGGAGTTGCAATGCCAGCGGTTGACCTCCGAGCCGATCGATGATCTGGTCGAAGGTGCGTTCGAAGCTGGCGCCCATGCGATCAAGCTTGTTGATGAAACAGACCCGGGGGACATCGTAGCGGTCGGCCTGACGCCAGACCGTTTCGCTCTGAGCCTCGACACCCTCGACCGAGCTGAAAATCATCACCGCCCCGTCCAGCACCCTCAGGCTCCGCTCCACCTCCGCAGTGAAGTCGACGTGGCCGGGAGTGTCGATGATGTTGATCGTCAACTCGTGCCAGCGGCAGGTGATGGCGGCCGAGTAGATCGTGATGCCGCGACGTGCTTCGTCGGGATCGAAATCGGTGACCGTGGTGCCGTCGTCGACGCTGCCCAGCCGGTGCGAATGCCCGCTGTAATAGAGGATCCGCTCGGTCGTGGTCGTCTTGCCGGCATCGATATGAGCCACGATGCCGATATTGCGGACCCGCCCGATCGAGTCCACTTCGCCGAGCGAGGCCGACTTACCAGGCAAAATGCGCGAAGGCCTTGTTCGCGTCGGCCATCCGGTGCACGTTGTCCCGGGTGGTCATCGCGTTGCCTTCCCTGTTGGAGGCCGCAATCAACTCCTCGGCCAGACGCAGGTGCATCGGCCGACCCTTCTTCCCGCGGATCGCTGCCAGGATCCAGCGGATCGCCAAGGTCTGACGCCGCTTCGTATTGACCGGAGTCGGCACCTGGTAGGTCGCTCCACCAACCCGCTTCGAACGAACCTCGATACTCGGCTTGACGTTCTCCACCGCCGTCGTGAAGACCTCGATCGGCTCCTCACCCGAAACCCGCTCACCAATCACGTCCAACGCGTCGTAGAACACCCGCTGAGCCACGCTCTTTTTGCCGTCGTGCATCAGGCAGTTGACGAATTTCGAGGCCAGGATCGAACTGAACCTGGGATCGGGCTTCAACTGCGAGGCACTGGCGGTAAAACGCTTGGACATCGGTGACGACCGGGAGAATCGAGGGGTGGGGGACGGGGGGAATTCAGTAAGTCACGGGGAGGTGCGGGAGGGGTCTACTTGGGCTTCTTGGCCCCGTAACGGCTGCGAGCCTGGCGGCGGTCTTCGACGCCAAGTGTATCGAGCACTCCGCGGACGATCTTGTAACGAACACCCGGCAGGTCTCTGACCCGGCCACCTCGGACGAGCACGATCGAGTGCTCCTGCAGGTTGTGACCTTCGCCGGGGATGTAGGCGGTAAGTTCCTTGCCATTCGAGAGACGCACCCGAGCGACTTTCCGCAAAGCCGAGTTGGGCTTCTTGGGGGTGACGGTCTTGACCTGCAGGCAGACGCCTCGCTTCTGAGGACAACCCTCCAGCAGCGGCGTGTTGCTCTTGGCTCGCTTCCGTTTTCGCGGCTTGCGAACCAGTTGGTTGATCGTCGGCACGGGGATCGCCAGAAAACAAATAGGGCCAAAGGCAGTGAATCGGCCAGTCTATTGCACCCTCACAGTGCCGTCAAGCGACGGGAATCCGAGCCCACCGGGTCACCCCGAAGGTGACTCGACCGGGCCACTCTCGGCCGCCGCCGGAGCGATCCCCGCGGCAGCAGCCTCCTCCTCACCATTGTACATCTTCATCCGAGCCAGCCTCAGACGCTCCTTCTCAGCCTCGAGTTCCAACAAGGCCTCGGGCCGGATCCGCACCTCCGAATCCCGGTGCATGCGGAACCCGGTGCCCGCCGGAACCAGGTGACCCAGGATCACGTTTTCCTTGAGCCCCACCAGGTAGTCGCTCTTGCCGGCCAGTGCCGCCTCGGTGAGCACCTTGGTGGTTTCCTGGAAACTCGCCGCCGACACGAAGCTCTCGCTCTGCACCGCCGCCTTGGTGATTCCCAGCAACTGGATGGTCATCGTGGCCTCCTGCGGCTTGGTCGACGTGGCCACCGACTCGCCCGCAGCCTCGATCTCAGCGTTCACCTCCTCGAACACCTCCTTGGGCACGATGTCGTCGGCCTTGTATTCCGATCCGCCTGGCTCGACCACCTTCACACAGCCCCGCACGCGCTCGTTGGTCTGCTGGAACTCGAGCTTGTCGATCACGACGCCTTCGAGTAGCTCGGTGTCGCCGGCATCCTCGACTCGCACCTTCCTGAGCATCTGGGCGATGACAATCTCGATGTGTTTGTCGTCGATGTCGACTCGCTGCGAGCGGTAGACGTTCTGGATTTCGTGCATCAAGTACCGCTGCACCTCCTCGACTCCCGAGACCCTGAGGATATCGTGGGGGACTAGGGGGCCTCGGACCAGCGCATCGCCGTGGCGGACGAAGTCCTTGGCATGCACCAGCAGCTGCTTGCCGTGAGGGATCAGGTGCGCGGCGGGTTCTCCGACCTCGTCGGGCGGGTGGATGTTGATCACCCGCTGATTGCGACGAGTCTCCTCGGCAAACTCGATCTCACCGTCGATTTCGGCGATCACCGCCGGGTCCTTGGGCCGCCTGGCTTCGAACAACTCGGTGACTCGCGGCAGTCCGCCGGTGATGTCCTGGGTCCGGCCCGCTTCGCGAGGCGTCTTGGCCAGTTCGTGTCCCGCGGCGACCTTCTGTCCGTCATCGACTTCGATACTCGCCTTCTCGGGCAGGTAGTAAAACGCCTGGGTCTCTCCCGAGTTGTCGACGAGGCTGATCTGGGGATGCTTCTCGCCCTTGTACTCCATCACCGTACGGCGGACGTTGCCGCTGGGGTCGATTTCGACGTTGATCGTCTTACCTTCCTTGCAGTTATCCAGTTTCACGATCCCGTTGACCTCGGCGATGATCGGAACCGAGTGAGGATCCCACATGCACAGGGGTTGTCCTTCGAGACAGACGCCCTTGATGTTCTTGAGCGCATTGCCTTCGGTCTGTTTGGGGAGCTCGCAGTTCTCGTCGCTCGCATCCCACTCCTGGACCAGCAGCACCGCCCCGTTGGGCACGCGGTATCTCTCGAGTTCCCGTTCACGGCCCTCGCGAGGACTCAATTCCAGGATCACGATTTCGCCGTTACGGCCCAGGGCGGTCTTCTTGTCATCGGGACCCACGCTCCGCACTCGCTCGAACCGGATCCGGCCGGTATGTCGAGTCCGCACTTCGCTCTCCTCGACGTCCCGCGACGCGGTGCCACCGATGTGGAAGGTCCGCATGGTCAACTGGGTGCCCGGTTCGCCGATCGACTGGCCGGCGATGATGCCCACGGCGAGTCCTTCTTCGACGATGCTGCCGCTGGAGAGATCCATGCCGTAGCAGAGCTGACACATGCCGAGTTTCGACTGACAGGTCAGAGGGCTGCGGACCTTGATCTTCTCAACACCCATCTCCTCGATCTGCCGCGCCTTGGCGTCGTCGATCAAGTCGTCCTCGCGGACGATCACCTGGTCGGTGATCGGGTTGACGATGTTGGTACGGCTGACCCGTCCGCGGATGGCATCGGCCAGGCCCACTTCGACCTTCTCGCTGCGGTAGACCACACCCTTGGTGATTCCCTCGGTCGTCCCGCAATCAGGCTCGGTGATCACCACGTTCTGGCAGATGTCGGCGAGCTTGCGAGTCAGGTAGCCACTGTCGGCGGTCTTCAATGCGGTATCGGCCAGTCCCTTGCGGGCTCCGTGCGTCGAGCTGAAGTACTCGAGCACCGAGAGACCCTCGCGGAAGTTCGCCTTGATCGGAGTCTCGATGATCTCACCGGACGGCTTGGCCATCAGGCCTCTCATCCCGGCCAACTGCCGGATCTGCTCGACACCGCCGCGGGCCCCGGAGTTGGCCATCAGGAAGATCGGGTTCACGTATCCGTCTTCCTCGGGCCGCTCGTCGTGCTCGAACTCAGTCATCATCTCCTTGGTGATCTGCTCACGGGCGTGGGTCCACTCGTCGAGCACCGCGTTGTAGCGTTCCTGGTCGGTAATGATGCCTCGGCCATAGAGCTTCTGCTGCTTCTCGACTTTTTTCTCGGCCGCGTTGATCACCTCGTCCTTGTTGGCGGGGGTGCGGAGGTCGGAGGTGGCAAAGGAGAGTCCGCTGTGAGTGGCTTCCTGGAAGCCCAGTGCCTTCATCCGATCCAGCAGGCTGATCGTGTCGCTGCGTCCCAGCAGGTCGTGGTGGTAGCAGTCCGAAATCACGTTGGCCAGGTCCTTGCTCTTCATCGTCAGGTTGTAATACGCCATCCGTGGATCGAGGATGTCGTTGAAGAGCACGCGGCCGGCGGTGGTATCGAGCAATCCGCCGGGGCGATAGTCCTCGGGAGCGTGCGGCCGGATTTCCTTGTCGGCGGGCAGACGGAGCTTGATGCGGGTGTGTCGAGTAACCACGCCCTGCTCCAGGGCCATGAAGACCTCGGCCGGCGAGACAAACTTCATGTCCTCACCCGGACGGTCGTCCCGCGGCATCGTCAGGTAGTAGCAGCCCATCACGATGTCCTGGCTGGCACTGATGATCGGTGCGCCGTTGGCCGGGGAGAAGATGTTGTTGGTCGAAAGCATCAGCGTGGTCGCCTCGACCTGGGCCTCGATCGACAGCGGCAGGTGCACCGCCATCTGGTCCCCGTCGAAGTCGGCGTTGAAGCCCTTGCAGACCAGAGGATGAATCCGGATCGCGTTGCCTTCCACCAGCGTCGGCTCGAAGGCCTGGATCCCCATCCGGTGCAGGGTCGGGGCGCGGTTGAGCAGCACGGGGTGATTGGTGATCACCTCGTCGAGAATGTCCCAGACGTCGTCGTCCTTCCGCTCGAGCATCCGCTTGGCACTCTTGATCGTGTCGGCGTGGCCGAGTTCCTTGAGGCGTCGGATCACGAACGGCTGGAACAACTCCAGGGCGATCTTCTTGGGCAAACCGCACTGGTGCAGTTCCAACTCCGGACCCACCACGATGACCGAACGGGCCGAGTAGTCGACCCGCTTGCCGAGCAGGTTCTCACGGAAGCGACCCTGCTTGCCCTTGATCATGTCGGTCAGGCTCTTCAGCGGACGGTTCGACGAACCGAGCACCGGCCGCTTGCAACGGTTGTTGTCAAACAGAGCGTCAACCGACTGCTGCAGCATCCGCTTCTCGTTGCGGATGATGACCTCCGGTGCATTCAAATCGACCAGCTTCTTCAGCCGGTTGTTGCGGTTGATGATCCGGCGGTAGAGATCGTTGAGATCGCTGGTGGCGAAGTTACCTGAATCGAGCAGGACCAGGGGCCTGAGATCGGGAGGGATCACCGGGATCACGTCGAGCACCAGCCAGTCGGGCCGGTTCTCACTGTCGCGCAACCCCTCGATGATCTTCAACCTCTTGACCAGGTCCTTCTTCTTCTGCTGGCTGCCGGTCTCGCTGAGGTCGATTCGAAGTTGAGTGGAGAGTTCGGCCAGGTTCAGACCCAGCAGCAGCTCCTTGACCGCCTCGGCACCCATTCCCAGCGTGAAGTACTCCTCGCCGTACTTCGCCCGCGCGTGCCGAGCCTCCTCTTCGGTCAGGATCTGGCAGCGGCGCAACGGAGTATCACCGGGGTCGACGACGACGTAGTCCTGGAAGTAGATCACCTTCTCGAGACTGGTGGTCTTCATGTCCAGCAGCGCACCCAGACGACTGGGCATGCTCTTGAAGAACCAGATGTGAACGACCGGAGCCGCCAGTTCGATGTGACCCATCCGCTTGCGGCGGACTCGACTGTGAGTCACCTTCACACCGCAGCGGTCACAGACCATCCCCTTGTACTTCATGCCGCGGTACTTGCCGCAGGCACACTCCCAGTCCTTCTCCGGACCGAAAATCCGCTCGCAGAACAACCCGTCCCGCTCGGGACGGTAGGTGCGGTAGTTGATCGTCTCGGGCTTCTTGACCTCGCCGAAGGACCAACTGCGGATGTCGTGCGGGCTGGCGAGCCCGATCTTGACGGAGCCGTAGTCGTTGATCCGGTCGTAGCTCGTCGCTTCACCAACGCTCACGTGACCTGCTCCTGGCACTCATGCCGTTTATTGACTGTTGCTGCCATCTGATTGCACCCCCTGCCGCCTGCCGCTGACCTGAAGCCTCCGCACCGGGCGGAGGCACCCGCGGGTCAGAGGGTCGATTTTTCGAGCTGGAGATTCAGTCCCAGCCCACGGATCTCGTTGTTGAGCACATCGAAGCTGGCGGGTGTGCCGGCCTCGAGAGTGTTCTGTCCCTTGACCATCGATTCGTAGATCTTCGTCCGTCCCTCGACGTCGTCGCTCTTGACGGTCAACAGCTCCTGCAAAATGTACGCCGCACCGTAGGCCTCCAGGGCCCAGACCTCCATCTCCCCGAATCGCTGTCCGCCGAAGCGGGCCTTGCCACCCAAGGGCTGCTGGGTGATCAACGAGTAGGGGCCGGTGGCTCGAGCGTGAACCTTGTCGTCGACGAGGTGGTGGAGCTTGAGCATGTAGATCTGACCCACGGTCACCCGCTGCTCGTACTCCTCACCGGACCGCCCGTCAAACAGCGCCGTCTTGCCGTCGCGGGCCAGTCCCGCCTCTTCCAGCTTGTCCCGGATCTCCTCCTCGGGAGCCCCATCAAAGACCGGGCAGACGGCCCGGAAGCCCAGCTTGCTGGCAGCCCAGCCGAGGTGAGTTTCCAGGATCTGGCCGACGTTCATCCGACTGGGCACACCCAGCGGATTGAGAATGATGTCGATGGGCGTGCCGTCCTCGAGGTAGGGCATGTCCTCTTCGGGGAGCACCTTCGAGATGACTCCCTTGTTGCCGTGACGACCGGCCATCTTGTCGCCGACGGAGATCTGCCGCTTGCTGGCGACGTAGACCTTGACCATCTGCAACACCCCGCTGGGCAATTCGTCGCCCCGCTTGAGACTGTTCAACTCGCGGTCGCGGATCCGGATCACCTCGCGGACCGCACCAAAGGACTCGCGGCGGAACTGGTCCAGATCCTTCTGCTTCTGCGGGCTGCGGATGTCGAGTGAGGAGAAGTGATCGTCGAACCGATCGGCGAACTCGGCCAGCACGCGATCGTCCTCGCTGCTGCGAAGCTCCGCACCCTCCTCGTCGACCAACCGCCGACCCAGCACCCTCTCGAAGCCCTCCAGGAAGGCCCGGAAGGCCGTCGCCACGCTGGCATTGCCCGCCTTCTCGGCCCTGCGCACCACCCCCTCGAACCTCTTCCGCTCGTCCTCAGGAAGGCTCATCCTCCGAGAAAATCTCTCGGTATGGATCACGATCCCCTCGACCCCACTGGTCACCTCCAGCGACTCGTTCTTCACATCCTCGCCGGCTCGACCGAAAATCGCGTGCAGCAGTTTTTCTTCAGGAGTCAACTCGGTCTTGGCCTTCGGCGAGACCTTGCCGACCAGGATGTCACCGGGGTGGACCCGAGTCCCGGTCGTGACGACTCCGTCCTCGTCCAGGTGACTCAGAGCCTTCTCGCTGACATTGGGGATGTCGCGGGTGAACTCCTCGCGGCCCAGTTTCGTCTCGCGGATTTCCACGTCGAACTCGTCGATGTGGATCGAGGTGTAGACGTCCTCCTTGACCAACCTCTCGGAGATCACGATCGCATCCTCGAAGTTGTAGCCCTCCCACGACATGAACGCGACCAGCACGTTTCGGCCCAGGGCCAGCTTGCCGTCCTTCGTCGCCGCGGTATCACACAGCAGGTCCCCCGCCTTGACCGTCTGTCCAACCTCGACCACCGGCTTCTGGTTCTTGCAGGTCCGTTCGTTGAGACCCTGGAACTTGTCGAGTAGGTGAACTTCGTCGCCGATCTCGATTCGCGTCGCGTCGACGTAGCTGACCCGACCCGCCTTCTGGGCCTTCAGCAGCATCCCCGACCGCTTGGCGACTTCTTCCTCGAGCCCCGTGCCGACGATCGGCGGCTCGGTGATCAACAACGGCACCGCCTGCCGCTGCATGTTGGAACCCATCAGCGCGCGGTTGGCGTCGTCGTGTTCGAGGAAGGGAATCAGCCCGGCCGAAACACCCACCATCTGGTTCGGAGCCACGTCGATGAACTCGACCCGCTCACTGGCAACCACCACCACGTCGTTGTTGTAACGAGCCAGCACTCGCTCCTCGACAAGCCGATCTCCCTCGGACCGGGTATCGGCCGGCACCACGTACCGCAACGCCTCCTCGTCAGCACGCAGGCGAACAATCTCCTCGGTCACCCGACCATTCTTGACCCGGCGGTAAGGCGTCGTCAGGAACCCGTAGGCATCGACCCTGGCGTGAATCGACAACGAGGAGATCAGCCCGATGTTGGTCCCCTCGGGGGTCTCGATCGGACAAATCCGACCATAGTGAGAAATGTGGACATCGCGGACCTCGAACCCGGCCCGCTTGCGGTTCAGACCACCGGGGCCCAGGGCACTGAGCCGGCGTTCGTGAGTCAGCATCGAGAGCGGATTGGTCTGGTCGACGACCTGCGAGAGTTCACTCCGGCCAAAGAAGTACTCGATCGCCGCCGAGACACTCTTGGGATTGACCAGCGTCCGAGGAGTCATGTCCTCGACATCCTTCAGGCTCATCCGCTCCTGCACCGTCCGCCGCAGCTTCAGGAACCCCTTGCGGATCTCCTCGGCAGCCAGCTCGTCAAGTGTCCTCAGGCGGCGGTTGCCAAGGTTGTCGATGTCGTCGGTCTGGACCAGGTCGTTGCCACCGATCTTGAGCAGCACCAGGTAGCGGATCGCGTTGACGAAGTCCTCGGGGCACAACGTCATTGCCGTGTCCGGGATCCCCTCCTGCTCGAAGTTCTGCTCGAGAAACTTGTTGTGATCGGCGGTCTTCTGGCCGTCGGGCTTGAACTTGCGATTGATGCGGAATCGACCGACCTTGCCGAGCCGGTAGCGGTTGACGTCGAAGAACTTCTCGCGGAAGAGGTCCTGGGCCTTCTCGAGCTGAGGCGGGTTGCCCGGACGCAGCCTCTGGTAGATCCGCAGCAGAGCCTCCTGGTGGCTGGCGGTCTCGTCGTTGTAGAGGGTGTTGAGAATCAGGCGATCGCGGACAGCCTCGGCGGGGATGATCTCGATGTCCTTGATCCTGGCCTCCACGATCTGCTTGGCCCGATCCTCGCCAATCGGCACCACGTCCTTTTCGCCTCCCACCGTGTTCCGAGAATCGGCAATGATCTCACCGCAACGCTCGTGGCCGGCCGGGTAGACAATGTCCGCGGCAGTAAACGAATTGGCGATCCGCTCGATGTCATTAGACCTCGGAGCCTTGAACGAGATGGTCTCGTAGAACAGCTTCAGCAACGCCGTGTCGCTGCCGTATTCCGGACCCATCGCCCGCAGCAACGTCAGCGCCGAGAACTTTCCGCTCTGGTCGATCCGGACGTCGAGCATCTCCTTCTTGTTGACGACCAGCTCGATCCAGCTCCCCCGCTCGGGGATGACCCGGCACGAGAAGCTCGGCCGTTCGCCCGGTTCGGTCGTCTCGACAAAGTCGACACCCGGTGAACGGTGCAACTGGCTGACCACGACCCGCTCGGCCCCGTTGATCACGAACTCGCCACCCCCGAGCATGATCGGCATGTCGCCCAGGTAGACCTCCTCCTCGATCGGCTGCTCCTTGTTGAGCCGCATCTTGACGCGGAAGGGCTTGCCGTAGGTCAACCGCAGCTGGCGACAGACGGTGGTGTCGAACCGAGATGGCAACAGCTCGTAGCCACAATAGTCCAACCGGTACTGCCCGTCGTAACTCTCGATCGGGAAGACCTCCTGCAAAATGCCCTCCAGCCCCTGGGCCTTCCGCTCGTCCGACTCGACGTCCTCCTGCAGGAACCGGTGGTAGGACTTGGTCTGGATCTCAGTGAGATCCTGCAACAGGTGACTCACATCCCGCCCACCACCAAATACCTCGGTGCGGTCAGTCTGCAGAATCCGTATCGAAGGAATCGGCATATCAGGCTCTCTTCTTCCTGTACTCTCCGGCCCGGAGGGCTCGGGTCACGCCCCATCCGGATCACCCTGATCGGACAAGACGGTCGTTTCGGAACCGGTTAGAAATCAGAAGGGTCTTGTGGCAAGGCAGCAGGTCCGGTCGCGGTGCGATAATGCCCCCCCCCACCCCCTCGGCACGAAACATGCCGGGGCGAAGGTCGAGGATTCCGGGGCTTGAGGGGCCGGCAACGAGAAACACAACGGGTCCGCAGGCTCCATCTCTCGGCTACGATCCGCGGGTGGGTTCCGGTGAGACCGGACCCGAGTCCGGAAGTCAGTCGGAGTCAGTCGTGGCAGCGGGGCAATCGGAGTCAGGGGGGCAGTCAGTGAGGCAGCAGGAGTGCGTGGGGGGGTAGGTGGGCAGGTTGGGTGGGGGCAGAAACGGCGGGGACGACGCGGCCATGAAACAGAACACACAGCGAGACAGCCCTGCACGAGACGACCGCTACCGGGGCGCCCCGCAACAGGACGCAGGCTACTTGATCTCGCACGCCCCGCCAGCCGCCTCGATTTCATCCTTGAGCTGGTTGGCCTCGTCCTCGGGGATTCCTTCCTTGAGTGCCGCGGGGGCGCTTTCAACCAGATCCTTGGCCTCCTTCAGGCCCAGGCTGGTCGCGGCGCGAACCGCCTTGATCACCGGAATCTTGCTGTCGCCGAAACCGGTCAGCAGCACGTCGAATTCGGTCTGCACAGCCTCTTCGTCAGCGCCACCGTCAGTACCTCCAGGCATCGCGGCCATCATCACGCCGCCACCGGCGGGCTCGATGCCGTGTACGTCCTTGAGATAATCAGCCAGAGACTTGGCCTCCAACAGCGTCAGGCCAACCAACTGGTCGCCAAGCTCCTTGGTGCCGTCGTCGAATTCTTTCACGGTTGCTTCGTCGGTCGCCATCGCTTCTGGTCCTCTCGATACGCTCTCGCGCTAAGTTGTTACTGTACCCGGTTTTCGCTCGTTCGCCACCACTCAGACGTCTGATTCCTCGGATTCCAAATCCTGATCCTGATCCTCTTCAACTTCAGCCTCTTCGGCCGCTTCAGGCTCATTCGCCACCGCTTCAGGCTCGTCCGCAGCCGCTTCAGGCTCATCTTCGGTCGATGCGTCCGCCTGGGCATCACCCGAGTCGGTTTCGGTGGACTCTTGGTCTGCGGCTTCGGCCTCCTCGGTCGCTGCGTCTTCGGTCTCTTCTGACTCCGCACCGTCGGCCATCGCCTCGAGCGATCCGGCCACGAGACCGCCGGGTCCAAGCAGTGATCCCGCGATGCTGGCACCTGGTGAGAGCAGGAGGCCGGCGATCTGGCCGATCAGTTCTTCCCGACTGGGGCTCTTGGAGAGTTCATCGACGTCGCTGGAGGAGAGCGTGGTGCCTTCGAGCATCCCGCCCTTGATCTCGAGCAGTTCGCCGCCGAATTCCCTAGCCCACCCGGCGACTTCCTTGCTCAGCGAGACAATATCTTCGCCGCCGAAGATCAGGCTCGAGGGTCCCTGTTCGAGGATGGGATCCAGCGCGGTGACCTCAGTCGAGTGCAACGCGCGGAGTGCCATCGAGTTCTTGACGGTCAGGATCCGGATGTCTTTTTCGCGCAACGCCAACCGGAAGCGGTTGTCGCTGATCGCGTCGAGTCGCGAGCTGTCGACGACCAGCATTTCGCTCGTATCACCGATCCGCTGCTGCAGATCGGCCACCAGCAGTTCCTTGATCCGCTTGCTCATCGGTTCTGGATTCTCAATCTGCGTTGCTTGGGGGCGTTGCTCCTCGAGGAGCCTCCGGCCCATTCGTCATGTTCCTCGGCCTAGGCGGCGACCGAGATCCCCGGCGTCATGGTGGCCGAGAGTGTCAGTGTTCGGATGTAGATGCCCTTGGTCGAGGAGGGCTTCATCGACTCGATCAGCCGCTTCAGTGCCTGTGCGTTCTCGATCAGCTGTGTTTCATCGAAGCTCAACTTGCCGACAACCGAGTGTACGATGCCAAACTTGTCGACTCGAAACTCGATCTTGCCCGCCTTGTATTCCTTGACGGTTGCCGCCACCTCGGCGGTGACCGTGCCGGCCTTGGGCGAGGGCATCAATCCTCGGGGTCCGAGCACGCGTCCCAGCGGACCGACCAGGCCCATCAGGTCCGGCGTGGCGATCGCCACGTCGAAGTCCATCCAGCCACCCGAGATCTTCTCGGCCAGCTCCTTGCCCCCCACCTCGTCAGCACCCGCCTCCTCGGCCGCGGTCGCCTGGTCGCCCTGGGCGAACACGACGACTCGCTGGGTCTTGCCGATTCCGTGAGGCAACACCAAAGTGCCTCGGACGATCTGATCGGCCTGCCGAGGGTCGACCCCCAGCCGAAAGACCAGTTCGACGGTCTGGTCGAACGCGC
Organism: Planctomycetota bacterium; assembly: GCA_963580005.1. Classification (GTDB taxonomy): domain Bacteria; phylum Planctomycetota; class Planctomycetia; order Planctomycetales; family Planctomycetaceae; genus UBA8437. The sequence continues at coordinate 1,271 of CAUZJR010000047.1, read as the reverse complement.
ACTTGCGGATGCCCTCGGGCAATGAGGGCTCCATCGCCTTCAATTCCCGAACCGCCGTCTCGAGGTCGACAGATCCGACCCCCAAGGCTCGTTCCCGCAAGAATGTCATTCGTTTGGAATGCCCGCCCATCGCTGTCCATCCTTACAAACGCCGCGCCGCGAAACCCTCTCTTGTAGGCCCCCCGGGCCCGTCAGTCAACCACTTCGATCCCCATGTTTCGAGCGGTTCCGGCGATCATCAACGCCGCCTGGTCGATATTCGGTGCGTTGAGATCCTCGAACTTCACCCTCGCGATTTCCTTGAGCTGCTCGGTGGTCACCGTGCCGACCTTTTCCAGCTTGGCATTCCCGGAACCCTTGGCGATCTGGGCCGCCTGCTTCAGCAGCACCGCCGCCGGCGGACTCTTGGTGATGAACTCGAACGACCGGTCACTGAAGACGGTGATCACCACCGGGACCGTCATCCCGGCCAGCTCCTTGGTGCGGTCGTTGAATTGCTGCACGAATTGACCGATGTTCACACCGTGCGGTCCCAATGCGGTGCCAACCGGAGGAGCCGGGGTGGCTTGACCACCGGGCACCTGGACCTTGATCTTGGCGATTTCCTGCTTGGCCATCGGAACCTCAGACCTTTTCGACTTGCCAGTATTCCAGTTCCGCCGGCGTGTGCCGGCCGAAGATCTCGATCAACACCGAGATCTTCCCGCTCGTATTGTCGATCTCGTCGATCTCACCCTCGAAACTCTCGAAGGGACCGTCCTTGATCTTGACCACGTCCCCGGTCGAGAAATCAATCTTGATCCTCGCCGGTTCCGCTTCCTTCTCCTCCTCCTTGCCCAACATCCGCGAGACCTCCTCGTCGGACATCGCCACCGGCTTCCCGCCGGCACCGGTGAAATCACCGATCCCGCTGGTGCCACGCACCAGGTACCAGGTCTCGTCGTTGAGTACCATCTGCACGAAGAGGTAACCGGGGAACAGCTTCTGCTCCGAAACTCGCTTCTTGCCAGCCTTGGTCTCCACCACGTTCTCGGTCGGGATGATCACCTCGGTGAAAAACTCGTCGAGACCCTCGCGAGCAATCCGCCGGAGCAATGCCAGCCGAATCGACTTCTCACGGTTGGTTGTCACTTTCAGCACATACCACTGAAGCCGCTCCGAGTCCTCCTCCTCAGCCACAGGTTCCTCAGCCACAGGTTCCTCAGCCACAGGTTCCTCAGCCACAGGTTCCTCAGCCACAGGTTCCTCAGCCACAGGTTCCTCAGCCACAG
>CAUZJR010000046.1:0-18766 GCA_963580005.1 Planctomycetota bacterium | reverse complement strand
GTCCGCTGAGTCCCTGGAGATCGAGTATCTTTTCTCCGCAGGTGTGCGGGACCGTGGGGAACAGCTCCTCGACCCGTCGACCGACCATCATCGAGACGATTTCGGCCTCGGTGGTATCGGTCAGTGTACCCGTTCCTGCGACCTGGCCGTCTCGCAGCACGGTGTAGTCGTCGCAGAGTTCGCGGACTTCCTCGAGGAAGTGGCTGATGTAGACCACTCCGATGCCGTCCTCGCGGAGCCTCCCGATGACCTCGAAGAGCCGTCTCACGTCGTGCCCGGCCAATGAGCTGGTCGGTTCGTCGAACACGATCACGCGGGCCTGGCTAATCAGGGCCCGGGCGATTTCGACCAGCTGCCGGGCCCCGACGGAGAGTTGTCCGACGAGGGTGTCGGGTTGGAGTTCGGGGTGACCGAGTCGGTCGAGAACCTTGCGGACACGAGGTCTCTGGAGGCTGCGGGCGAGGAGCCCGCGTCGGTGGTCCTCCTGTCCGAGCATGATGTTGTCTTCGACCGAGAGGTCCGGTGCGAGGTTGAGTTCCTGGTAGATCATGGCGATCCCAGCGTCCCGGGCCGACGAGGGGCCGGTGGGCTGGTAGGGCTTGCCGGCGACTTGCATCGTGCCCGAATCGGCCGCGCAGGCACCGCTGAGCACCTTCATCAGAGTGCTCTTGCCGGCTCCGTTCTCGCCGATCAACGCCATCACCCGCCCGGCGGAGAGCTCGAAGGAGACGTCGTCCAGTGCCTGGGTGGCACCGAACCGTTTGGCGATGCCGGACATGCCCAGCAGGGCGGCGGTCTGCGGGGTGTATGAATTGGAGGGCGAGTCCATCTAGGGAGCATGTTTCTCGGGGTTGAGGACCGAGGCCATTTTCTTCTCGTTGCGGTTTTCTGCCGTGGCGACGTATTCACCGGTCGAGATCCGTTTCTCGACTTCCTGGCCGCCCAGGTGAGCGGCCATCGTCTTGACGGCGACGTAGCCCATGTTGACCGGGTCCTGCAGCACAACGCCATGCACCGTGTCGTTGGCCAGTCCTTCGATCATGCGTGGACTCGAATCGAAGGCGACGAACTTGACCTTCGAGGTCAACTTGTTGTCTTCCAGCGCCGCCAGCATGCCCTTGTTGTGCGGTTCGCAGACGGTGAAGACGCCATCGAGTTCACTCTTGTACTTCAGCAGCATCGAGGTCGACTTGAGTTTTGCCTCGTTGATGTCCGAGGTGGCGCGCTGGTTGTCCGAGAGCACCTTGATGCCGGGGAACTCCTTGGCGAGTGTTTCCAGGAAGCCCTTTTCCCGGTTCTCGGTGCTCTGGCTGCCGGCCTGGTAGCGGAGCATGATCACGTTGCCCTTGCCGCCAAGCACTTTGCCCATCCGCTGTGCGGCCATCACTCCGCCCTTGTAGTTGTCGGTGGCCACGTAGCTGACGTAGACACTCTCGTCGGCCAGTCCACTGTCGAAGACCACGGTGGGGATCTTGCGGTCTCTGGCTCGTGAGACGACCGGGATCATCGCCTCGCGGTCGATCGGTGCCAGACAGATGCCGTCGACGCCCTGCACGATGAAGCTGTCGAGGATCAGGATCTGGCCCTCCTTGTTGTCTTCTTTCTGGGTCCCCTTCCAGATCACCTCGACGTTGCCCAGTTCCTTTGCGGCGGTTTCAGCACCGTGACGGACCGAGAGCCAGAAGTCGTGCGAGGTGCCCTTGGGGATCACGGCGATGCGGTACTGTTTGGGCGAGCCATCGGTGTTGCCGTCTGAGGAGTCCGTCGAAGAGGGGCCGGGTGTCCCGGTTGCGTCGCGGCCCTGGTCATCGCCGCCGCAGCCACAGACCAGCAGTACGCCAGAAACCAGGACCAGGTGAAGCAGGCAACGCATGAGCGGGACTCCGGGGAAACTTCGGGTCGTCAACCGGGTCATCGTATCAGCCGCTGTGAGGCATCGAAAGCAATCACGCCACAGCGTGGGATCGAGACTGTGTGTGGCGACAACCGTGGTGTTCGCGAAGTGGCAGATCCGATAGGGTACGTCGCTCGCCGAGACCACCGGGGCCGCCTCGATGTCGATGTCGCAGTTTGCCAGGGACGACTTGCCGCCGCTTTCGCGAGACGGCTGTTTCTGGGGCATGACCACGACCCAGCTGTTGGGCGCCTTCAACGACAACCTCTTCAAGCAACTGGTGCTGTTGTATTGCCTGACCGCGGCGGGTGAACAGGGGGGCGAATACCAGCCGGTCGCTTTCTTCCTGTTCTCGATTCCTTTCGTCTTCGGTTCGGGGTTTTCGGGGTTCCTGGCCGATCGCTACAGCAAGCGGACCCTGATCATCTCCTGCAAGTTCGGCGAGATCGCGGTGATGGTTGCCGGGGTGCTGGCGTTTGGAATCGGGGGACTGTGGGCTCCGTTGCTGGTCCTGTTCCTGATGGGTCTGCAGAGCACGGTGTTTGGTCCGTCGAAGTACGGGATCCTGCCCGAGATGCTCAGGGCCCGGGACCTGCCCTCGGCCAATGGCATCATCCAGATGACCACGTTTGTGGCGGTGATCTTCGGAGGCGCCCTGGCCGGCGTGTTGAAGGAGTTGGTCGACGAGCACAAGGTGGCGGGCCTGCAGTGGATCTGCTGGGGCTGCGTGTCGATCGCGGTTGTCGGCACGCTGCTCTCGTTTACGGTGCGTCGCACGCCGGTGGCGGTGCCGGGGCTGCAGTTCACCTCCTCGATGCTGTGTGCACTCGATCGGCCGACTCGCACGCTGCTGCGAAAGAATCCGCTCGTGGTGACCGTACTGTTGATCTCGAGCTTGTTCTGGTTCGTGGGGGGAACAATGCACCAGCTGGTCAACGAGTTTGGTGTCTACCAGTGGAAGATCGGTGACGCGAAGACCAGCCTGTTGCTGGCTTCGATCGGTGTCGGCATTGCGTTCGGCTGCATTTCCGCCACTCTGCTGTCGCGGCACCGCATCAATTTCAGGCTGGTCAACCGCGGTGCGTGGGGCATGGCCGGATGCCTGGTGTCGTTGTGGGCGATCGGGTGGGCGGCACCCGTTCCTGTGTCGGCGATGTGGATGTGGGCCGCCGGTGGCGTGTTGCTGGTGCTGGGTTTTTGTGCCGGGATCTTCGTTGTGCCGTTGCAGGTGTTTTTGCAGGTGAGTCCGACCGAGGACCTGAAGGGTCGGATGATGGGGACGATGAACCTGATCAACTTCTGCGGGATTGTCTTCTCGGCGATCGCCTTCTACGCGCTCCGCAGCCTGTGGTCGGAGATCGAGGCCCCGATCAGCTGGACCTTCCCGGTGCTGGCGCTGGTGGTCTTGCCGGTGGCCGTGCTGTTCCGGGCTCCCGAGCAGGAACTGTAGAGGCCCCAGGGGCTGGCTCATCGCGAGGCGAAGCCGAGCAGGGTGCCTGTCCCGAGCATGAACGGTTGCTGTGGCGATTTGTAGAGGTGTCTGTTGAAGATCTCTTGGGACAGGCACCTTCTCGGCTGCGCCTCGTACGGAGCCAGTCCCCGGGCTACTGGTCCAGCTCCACGACCGGGAGTTGCTGATCCTGCAGTTTCCGGGCCGAGTCGTCGTCGACAAGGTCGCTGTGGCAGGCGGCCGGCTCGTCGTCCTCGCCCTGCATTGTGCCTCGCGTCTTGGCCGCCAGGCGATGAATCGCCTCGGGGCTCAGCACGCCGCGTTGCTCGAGGATCTGCTGCTGGTCGTCGCTGAGTGCATCCGAGACCTTGGCATTGTCCCAGGCGTAGGTTTCGTCGTTGCCCGAGAGGAAGTCGGTGATCTCCTTGGAGATCCTCACGCTGCACCAGTCGTGACCGCACATGGCACAGAAGTCGGTGTCGACATCGAGGTCTTCGTCGTGAAGCGCCCGGGCCGTGTCGGTGTCGAAGGCCAGTTCGAAGTGCTTCTGCCAGTTCAGCGCCGCCCGGGCCTTGGTCAGCTCGTCGTCATGGTCTCGCGTGCCGGGGATACCCAGTGCGATGTCCGAGGCATGAGCGGCGATCTTGTAGGCGATGCAGCCCTGCTTGACGTCGTCCTTCTTGGGAAGGCCCAGGTGTTCCTTGGGGGTGACGTAGCAGAGCATGCTGGCACCGTGGTAGCCGGCCGAGGTGGCACCGATGGCGCTGGTGATGTGGTCGTAGCCGGGGAAGATGTCGGTCACCAGCGGGCCGAGTACGTAGAAGGGAGCTCCGTGGCAGAGATTCCTCTGCAGCTTCATGTTGTATTCGATCTGGTCCAGCGGCACGTGGCCGGGACCCTCGCACATCACCTGCACACCCTGCCGCCAGGCCCGCTCGGTCAATTCGCCGATCACGGCCAGTTCGGCCAGTTGGGCCGCGTCGGTGGCGTCGGCCAGGCCGCCGGGACGCAGGCCGTCGCCGATCGAGAAGCTGACATCGTGTCGCCGCATCAACTGGCAGATCTCCTCCCACAACGTGTACATCGGATTCTGTTTTCCGTGGTGGATCATCCACTTGGCCAGCAATGATCCTCCCCGGCTGACAATCCCGATCAGGCGTTCGCGAACCAGCGGCAGGTGTTCGCGGACCACCCCGGCATGGATCGTGAAGTAGTCGACTCCCTGCCGGGCCTGGTGCTCGAGCATCTCGAGGATCATCTCGCGGTCGAGGTCCTCGATCTTGCGGTCGACGATCATCGAGTACAGTGGCACGGTGCCGATTGGGACGGTGCTGTTGCGGATGATCGCCTCACGGCAGGCGTCGAGGTCGCCGCCGGTGGAGAGATCCATCACGGTGTCGGCACCCCAACGCTCGGCCCACTGCAGCTTCTCGACCTCCTCGTCAGTCCCCGAGGAGACGGGCGAGGCGCCCATGTTGGCGTTGATCTTGGTCTTGGAGGCTCGGCCGATGGCCATCGGGTCGAGTTGATAGCCGAGGTGATTGATGTTGGCCGGGATGATCATCCGCCCGGCGGCGACCTCGTCGCGGACCTGCTCGGCAACCAGGTGATCCTCACGCTCGGCCACTCGTGCCATCTGAGGGGTGACGGTGCCGAGTCGAGCGTGCTCGAGTTGAGTGATCGCTGAGAAGTTCTCGGGAGGCTGCCAGGCCTCGGCCGTCTCGCGGTTCGATTCGAAACCCGGCCTCAGCGTCCAGTCGTCGGGCATGAAGTCCCAAGCCGTCTGGTTCGACGGCAGCGGCATGCCGGGTGTGTCGGGCGACGAATACGTCCAGGCACCGGCGTGGCCGGGTGCGATCCGAGGGGCCAGGGCGAAGCTGCCCGGGGTAGTACCGGCGGCGTGGCTCGAGGGGTCTTGCCCCAGTGGAGGCAATTCGTAGTGTCGGCCCTGGCCGGGTACGGGTGTGGCGTCTGCAGTCGGCTGATTGGTTTCGGTGCTCACGCGACCGGTCCTCCTCCGTGAGTGCGGATAGCGCCATTATCCTATCCGCCCGCAGCGAAAATTCAATGCGTCGACCGATACGGGACAGGCACCCTGCTCGGCTGCGCCTCGCGATGAGCCAATCCCTGGGCCCAGCAAGCAACTCATGGAACATCCCCAGAAGTTCGGGAAGCTCCGCCCAGGCGGCACGTCAAGCGGTTGTATGCTCCAATGACTCGATCCACTCTCAAAGGGCAGCCTCATGGCAGACATCTCTCACCAGCTGATCAGCTTCGCCTCAGCGTTTCCGGTCGTGCTGGTCCTGATCGGAGGCACGGCAATGACCCTGACCCGGATGTCTCACGATCCGCACGGCAGGGCCAAGGTGCTCGGGGCGGTCGGCATCCTGCTGGGCGTACGGTTCGTCTTCCCCTTCGTGACTCCATTGGTGCTGAACTTCGGACCGATTGAAGAGATCGGGGTGAGGATCATTCTGGGCGGCCTGATGCATTCGATTCCGGTATCAATCGCCTACGCGTTGCTGTTCTGGGCGTTGCTGGGCGAGCGGAGGCCGAGGTACCCGGACCAGATGTCGACGAGGTGAGGGCGGGTGAGTCGAAGCTACTGGCGTCGGGTCAGCCGTTTTCCGGTCGCGGTCATCCAGACCTTGACCGACCGATCGAAGCTGCCCGAGACGAGTTGTTTTCCGTCGGGCGAGAAGGCGAGGCTGTAGACGGTGTTGGCGTGTCCGGCGAGCGAGCGGATCAGCCGGCCGTTGGCCGCGTTCCACAATCGGATCTCCCCGGACTGGCTGCCGCTGGCCAGTTGCCGGCCGTCGGACGAGAGAGCAAGGCACTGGACGTAGCTGGCGTGGGCTTCGATGACGCGGTTGACTTCGCCGGTGCGGCTGTCCCAACTGCGGATCGTCTTGTCCTGTGAGCCGGTGTGGACGGTCTTGCCGTCGTTGCTGACGACAACTCCCTCGATCGCCCCGTTGTGCCCCGCGAGTGTCAAGCGGGGCTTGGTGGCATCGGGATCGATGAGGTAGGCGTTTGAGTCCTTGCAGCCGGCGACGCTGTAGCCGCCGGCGGAGGCTGGTGCCGAGGCGACGGCCAGGACGGGTTGTTTTGCAGGTGCAACGCCCTGTCGTTTCGATCCGGTCGGCGTCCAGACACTCAGCGAGTTGTCGTAGCTGCCGCTGACGACGCTCTTGCCGTCGCGGGACCAGGCCAGGGCCCAGACGTACATCGAGTGAGCCGAGACGGTGGTCGTCAGCGAGCGGGAGGTGACATTCCAGATCTTGATCGAGCGATCGAGGCTGCTGGAGAAGAGGGTCTTGCTGTCGGGCGAAAAGGCGACGGCGCTGACCCCGTCTCCGTGGCCGGGCATGCGGGCAACGAGTGTTCCGGTGGCGGGGTCCCAGAGCTTGACGGTGTTGTCGAGGCTGGCCGAGGCGATCAGCAGTCCATCGGGCGACCAGTCAACGCCATAGACGGCGTTGGGGTGCCCGGCAAGCAGGTCAGCGGCGGTGGGAGCATCGGCAGGCATGTCGAGGACCATTCTCTCATGAGCGTCATGTCAGTCAAGACGACCCCCACCCCAGCCCGCCACAGGCGGGCGACATGTCTTAGCCCGGGCCGTGAGACCCGGGACTTCGAGAGATCGCCGTCGCTTGTCCCAATTCACACGATGTCTGTTTCCCATGCCAGGCAAAACGAATGACGTAACCTGTGTGGTTGAACTGACTTGCAGTCACGGACGGTCCCGGCTGGTTGACGCCGCGCAGAAACCCGATATAAGAAGGAAGCGAGATGGACGAACAGATAGCAGGGCACTGGATTTTCTTGTCAGCAACACAAGGGGGCGATTGGATTCGACTGGGTCACCGTAGGTTGAGGTGGCGTGCCGTGGTTGATCAGCTGGCCACGTAAAAAGCTGATCACACTTTAACTGCCAACAAGCAGTTTGCTTTGGCTGCGTAAACGCAGTCCCGGCCGATGGATCCTTGCCCGAGGAGCCTGAAGGTCGGTCAAAAATCGGGCTGGTACCAGGTCAGCCGACCACTACGCCTGGTACGAGAAACCGTAGTGGACTAGCTGCCAGGCGTGTCTTGTCCGTGGAACCGTCGGCAGTGAGACCAATCAACGGAATACGCACGTAGAGGCTTTTTCTGAGGGATCACAGGACGCGGGTTCGATTCCCGCCGCCTCCACTTTTCCCCGTCCGTGCCATCGATGGCCACGGAGGGACAAACGGCGTCTAAACCCCTGTCACCGCAGGGGTTTTCGTCGTTAACGGTGGCCAGTTCCATGGTCACCCTGTTGCCAGCCGATGACGGCAAATGACAGGTTTCGCCGCACGGTTCACTCCTGAGACACTCCTGAAGTTGAGGGGCGTCTGACACCTTCGCCTGCGGGGTCCGGGGGGCAGGAATTGCCGCGACCGCCCTGGCCTGATCGTCCAGGCCGATGTGGGTGTACCGCATCGTCATGCGGATGTCGCTGTGGCGAGCCAGTTCACGGGCCTCGACCAGGGAAGCACCGTTTCGCAGCAGTTCGGTGATGTGAGTATGCCGTCCCACTGCGTGGAAGTCGGCGGTTCCCTCTTCGGTTTCATACGGGATGCCAGCCCGCTCGAGGTCCTTCTTGATCATCAGCCAGGTTCGCCGCTTGGCCAGCCTGGGGAAGAGAGGCTGACCTGCTGGAATGCCCTTCAGCCACCCTGGGAGCACTCTGATGAGATGCGGGTGCAGGGGGAGAATGTCTTTCCTGCGGTGCTTGGAGTTTTTTGCTTCGATGGTCAACGTGGCCGTTTACAGGTTCACTGGATGGAGCGTACGTTTTGACTACTCGGACATCATCGAGGCCAAGCGGGTCGATGTCAGCTGGAGAAGTTGGGGCGGCTTCGGCTGGCGATGGCGTCCCGGCCGCATCGGGTACCTCGTTCGCAGCGGTCCCGGAGTCAAGATTGCCACCAAGCGATCTCGTCGCACTTACACGTTCAATTGCCAGGACCGGGATGCGTTGTTGGCCGCGCTGGGTAATGCGGGAGTCACCATTGCGGATCGTCCAGATTGAGTGAGACGTGTTGCGAGTCCTGATCGTCCCTTCCATTTTTCGCCGTTGGTATCGTCCGGTGCCAGGGGCGGACGAAGAACCTGAAAACGCCTGTCGTAGCGGGCGGACGTTTACAATACCTCCAGCTTTGCGTTCACTGGGGATTGCGAGAATGGACTCGCGACGGAAAGATCTCATTCCCGGTCCTGGCTGCAGGAAGAAATGAAAGAGACACGCGAGCATATGAGTGGTCTGATGACATCAGTCGCGGTGACAGTCCTGGCAGTTGTGTGCTCCGCATCCGTTTGCGGAGCTGAACCGCCGGGCGACGTCCAGGCTGATCGTGCGATCAGGAGGATTGTCATTCCCGATCGTGAAACGGCGGCAGAACGTCACGCGGCCAACGAACTGGTTGCCAACATCGCCTTGATGACCGGGCGATCCGTGTCGGTGATCAAGGAGTCGTCGGCTGCCGGGAATGCCAATGGTGGCCGCGCGATCAACCTGGGCCGTACGCGGTCCAACCTCACGCCTCACAACCCCAACTCATGGCCGACGGACACCATTTTCATCGGCTACGGTGAAGGCGACATCGCCATCCTTGGCCAGGGACTGCAAGGCACGCTGTTCGCGACTTTCGAGTTCCTCCGTGACCAGGGGTGCCGTTGGTATATGCCGGTGACATACCACAAGCTGGAGGTCGGGCGGCACATTCCGAAGCGTGCAACGCTCAGGCTCTCTGGCAAACCGAAAAAGCACTCGCCGTCCTTTCCTGACCGCGGTTGGCATATGACGGCGGTGATGCCGGGTCCGCATTTTCGTGACTGGGCGACGCGGAACGGCGTCAATGCGTTGACGACCGGAGACACGTGCATTTTGTATCCGGAACCACTGGGACGCGGACTGGAGAAGCAAACCGGGCACACCCTGGCCTGGTTCGTTCCGTCTGGTGCTGAGTCATCGACGATCGACAAGGTCAAGAGGCGGTTCGACTCGCATCCCGACTGGTATCCCCTGGTCGGCGGCAAGCGGACCTGGAAGTACCGGGATGGCCGTCGCGTGCAGGCCTGTCTGTCCAATCGGGAAGTCGTCGATCACGTTGCTCGTGAGGTGATCCGGTACTCGGCCGAAGGGTACAAGGATCATGAAAAACCCAACTGGCGGCTGATGTCGATCGGTCACAACGACGAGCCGACGTTCTGGTGCGAATGCAGTTCCTGCCGCGCGATGGACGGCCCCGGCAGCACGTGGAAAGCCAACGACAGCTACGACGCCTATCCCAACGATCCGAAGAACAAAAACGGCACCGGTCCACTCGGTCAGCGGTACGCGACGTTCGCCAATCGCGTTGCCCGGCAGGTTGCCAGGCAACGCCGTGACCTGTTGGTCAGCTTCTACGCGTACGGTTCCACGGTTGCTCCGCCGCGCGATCCGAAACTGAAGCTGGAAGACAACGTGGTGGTCGAGTTCGCCTACAGCGATCACTGCCTGAAGCACGATATCAACGATCCCGCCTGCCCAAACAACGTCCGCCTGAAAGCGTGGATCGAGGACTGGTCGCGGCGCGGCAAGGTTGTGTTCTATGACTACCCGCCCACCGGGAGGCATATCCACGTTCCGACCGGTTTCTTCGGTCACTACCAGAAGCTGCTCCGGTTCTTGCATCGCAACGGCGTGATTGGCCTGTCGGGCGAGAGCCAGGGCGTGTGGGCCGGTTCCTCATTGTTTCACTACATCCGGGCTCGCCTGATGTGGGACATCGATTCTGACGTCGACGAGTTGATCAAGGAGTTCTGCCGGGATCTGTTCGGCGATGCTGCGAAGACCATGCTGGCCTATTACCGGCGATATGAAACGGGGCTCGCACATCACCCCGGGCACATGATCTGGGGCGGTTGGGTCGCACAATTTGATCCGCAGGTGATCCGCGATATGCAGGATCTGCTCGATAAGGCCAAGCGTGAGACCGATGATCCCGCGGTGCAATTGCGTCTGAAGCTGGCCCAGGTGTCACTGAACACGTTTGTGATCACCCAGGTCGAGAACACGCCCGCCCCGAAGGTGACTGCCAAACAATTTGATCGATTTCGCAGGCTGCAGGCAGAGACGCTTGGCATGATTCGGAGGATGAATCTGCCGTACCCGATGGCGGCAACCGGTCCGTTTATCGACCGTCTCAAGAAACACGGTTACCGTCCGCCGTTTGAGGCTCTGCGGGGCAAACAACGTCTCGTGCTTCCGGTGGTCTGGCGATTCCGCACGGACCCCGACGACGAGGGCGTTAAACGAGGCTGGCCTCGCTCCGTCGACTTTTCTGCCAAGCCATGGCAAGACATCCGGGTCGACGACTTCTGGACGAATCAGGGCATTCGTTATCACGGTGCCGCCTGGTACACGACAACATTCACGGTTCCGAAGAAAATCAAAGAGAACCTGTGGTTGTTGTTCGACATGCTCGACGGAGCTGCGGAGATCTGGATCGATGGAAGGCTCGCTGGGAAGACGCCGGCTGCTCCGTGGGACAAGCCCAAAGCCGTCGATCTCACGAAGCTGACCCGGCCTGGCGCCACGCATCAACTCGTGATGCGGGTCGTCAAGAAGTCCCATGCTGCGGGAATCAAGGGACGCGTGCGACTGATGGAAGCGCTAAGGATCATTGGCGATCGCTAGATCCTCGGGTTCGATTCACGCCGCCTCCATTTTGTATTTATGTAAACCGTTATATACAACATGTTGAAACTTTCGAGGACGCGGGTTCGGACCCGTGTCCTTTTTAGTTCGCACAAAGGGGAGCAATTCGTAATCTCAAGGCAGCATTGATGTTGTGCGCGAGGTTGCTGACCTTTGATTCCTTGGGCAATGTCCGCCTAAGAACGAAGACGCCCCAGAAACACTGCCAAAACGCTGCCAAGCAAACCGCCTTGCTGATCGGAATGTGGGACCGGTATCGAGCCGCTTCCGACACGGTGGACAGGCCCCAACTGCCATGAGGCCGAAATGAAGGACGGCCGTCTCATACCTGTACCTCGCCGCCATATTCTTCGCGCAGACCAAACTACAGAGGTCGGTTTCACCGACGCGAGTTGGACTCAAGCGCAATTCGCCCAAGTCGATGCAACCGCCGCGCGGAGCTGTTTTGGCGAATTGCGTTCGGTGTGTCGAACCGACGCAGCTCCGAGCCAGTCGATTGGGCGCTCATGGCACGCCCATATTGGTCAGTCTTCTCAGAATCCAGGAGCTGCGATCGGTGGGATTTAGGCTTTAAATCGATTACACGGCCGCGGTCGTGCTGCTGAAGGACTTTCTGACTGGCGTATTGATCGCGCTGGTGATCTACGCAGTGCTGCACCGGTTTTTCCACAAGCAGAACGAGACGGCCAACGAAGACGCGGATCAATCGCCTCCGCAACCCCTCACGAAAGAAGGCGTGGCTTAAGACGTTGAAGGCTCTTGTCACCACGGGACATGTGCGGACCACTTCAGTTTTGTCAGCTCCGTATTAGATGCCCAATAGGAGGTACACCAGCCGTGGCGCGATTTCGCCACGTGATGGTCGGACTGAAGCGGACGCAGCGCGACACCGACTTAAGTCGATACGCCTCCATGCTGGCCCGGTTGGACACGGCGGTTGAGGTGCGATTTCAGTGCGGAGAACGAGTGATCGTTTTCCACGGTATCAGAGTTCGCCAATCACTGTGAACGAACGCCGCATTTCTGGAAATTGGTGTTCGGTCGCTTCACTGCACAATGAACCGATCCGGCTTACATTGACCAACGATTGCAAATCAGGTGCGCTCGAACTGCCCAGATCGCACATTGTAGGAATAGATGCGTTGCGTATCGTCGTCGAGCAACCAACCTTGGACCCGTATATTCGCTCCGGTGACATCGATGTCCGCCAACACATGCTCTAACTGGATCAGCACGTTTTCTTGCGCGCCCACGTCAACCATCTGCTGGTGCGTGAGGTGCGGATAATGTGCTTGGACTAGGTCTCTTAGCCGGTCACCGTTCTCCAACCAAATAACGCTTCGACTTCCCTTTTCGAGGAAATGGCCCACCGTGCGGCAGCTCAAGTGGCCGCAAACGATAATGTGTTGTATCTCCCTTTCAGTCGCCGCGATCACGCACCGGGTCTCGCCAGCCGTGACGCATGAGTTAGGCAACACGACGTTCCCGAAGTTCTGGACGATAAACAGTTGGCCCGGCTTGAATAGTGAATTCGAATCTGGGGCAAATCCTAGCTCGGAGCACGTCACCATCATCGCCACGCAACCGTCCCGAGTCGGGGATGTGCGTTGGAGTTCACTGATGTCATTAAACCTACTTGTGTCGAATCTGTGTAATGCGGGGTTAAGCTGCAATAGGCTCACGATGTGGGTCCGCCGTGTTGCTGAAGAACGATCAGGAAAACGAGGAATTGTGAATTCAAATCCAGAAACAATATCGTATTCGAAGTATTCGACAAAGCCAGCGACATTCCTACGTGAAGTACGTCCAGGTTTCACTTTCAGGAACGACACTCACGAAATCATTGATGGGGGTCGCTCCATCTGGGATCAGTTGCCAATAATGGTTGCGGCATGCTACCTTCTTCCTCGTTGCAGGGATCTGCAAAACGGCAATTGAATAGGTTGAAGGAACAATCGTATTTCCCATCTGCAATCGGCCGTACCGAACCCTAGGGTGAACGGGGCAGAACGTGAGGAGCTTCGAGCCCTGGTGGCACGGGCGGTCGAGGCAATTCCTCCGAACTGGCCGATTCGAACGTTCGCCTATCGCAACTCCTTGATGGGGTTCGAGCATCTGCCCTTTCATGACGCGGTCTCGAACGCGAAGGAACTGCTGGGAGGAGAAGGCTATCTGTCCACGGCGGAGTACCGAGCTTGCTACGCCGAGGGACGGATTTCCGAGAAGGAGCTGTTGAGCGCCCTGCGATCGCGGGAACCGGGACTCGCATCCCACGACATCGTTCGTGCGGTTAAGCGGAGTCTCGATGCTGAAGAAATCCTGCTAATCCACTTTGTGTACGGCATCGATCCGCTCGACCCCAAATTGTTGCAATGGAAGCTCGCCGAAGAAGACGCCACCCGCCTGATCCGTTCTGATGTTCCCGAGCCCATCAAGGTTCGGCTGAGGGAAGTCGGGAGCGACCATGAAGCGGTCTACATCCGTTCGCTGTGGTCCGGCGCCTTCAAGGCACTCGATCTCCCTGAGGATGGGCCAGCGGGAAACGACGGGCATTCCCCCACAACAGCCGTGGCGGGCGACGCTGTGCATGCCAAGCAGGAACCGACAGAGCTGGGCATCCGCACGGCAGCCGAAATCATCGACACCCTCACCGTCTCTGATCTGGTGCGGGAGATCAACGAACATCTCATCAAGTGGTGCGGCGCGTTTCTGGACGAAGGGATGGCGGATTGGTCGATGCCGTCACGCGCGAGCGGATTCTATCTCACCTGGAAGAATCTTGCGCCCCACGAGGCTTCCGGATGGACCACCGGTATCTCCGACTGGGCTCAAAGGGTGCAAGCGCTCCCTGACCACGCGGAAGAGGCGCTCGTGTCAAGCCTGAACCGACTGCAGGTCCCCGACGAGCAAAGGGAAGATTACGTGCGTCGGCACCTCGGTCAGTTGCCCGGCTGGGCCGGCTATATTCGCTGGCGAGGCAACAACCCGGATTATCCTGAACAGGGCCGGCACCCGATCGATCCGCTGGAATACCTGTCCGTGCGGGTTTTTTATGAGGCCGAGCTGGCCGAGAAAGCCTGTCAGCGCACGTTGCGCATCAACCCGACACTTCCCGAACTCCTCGAGCGCGCGAGATCCGCTGATCTGGAGAGCTCCAATTCACACGCGCACGACACGTACACGGAAGTGGTTTGCCGAGACGTCTGGCGCCTCTTCCATCTGGCTCAGTTCCTCGAGCTTCACCCGGAAGACCTACAGGCGATGTCACCGACTGACGCCCGGTCACTGCTGTCTTGCCTCGATCGGTATCCTGCTGACGCGCTGCGTCCTATCTGGCACGAAGCCTACGAGGCACGGTATCGAAACTCCCTGCTCACAACACTGGCAGGTCACCGTCAGACATCCGAGGACGATGAGGGTAACGAGCGTCCGAGACCCCAAGCGCAAGCTTCGTTCTGCATCGACACCCGCTCCGAGTCTTTTCGATACCATCTAGAAGCGCAGGGCGAGTATGACACGATCGGGTTCGCTGGATTCTTCGGCATACCAATCGACTACCGCAAGCTCGATCGAGAGGAGCACCTTCCGCTCTGTCCTGTGCTGATCAAACCACAGTTCACGGTGAGGGAGATACCGCGGCAGACTCATGACCCCGAGGTGCTCCGATTCATGCTGGGAGACCGTTGGAACCAACTCGGTCAACACCTGTTCCATCAGGTTAAGGCCAATCCCACCAGTTCCTATCTCACGTTCGATCTGTTGGGATTCGTGTTCGGACTGGCGATGCTTGGAAAGACGATGCTGCTGAAACCCTACGAGTATGTGCGCGGGCGGTTGCAAAGCTGGCTCGTCCCACCGGTCGCGACCCAGATCCCGGTGGAGAAACTCGCTGACCAGGAGCGTGACGCATTCATTGCCGACAACCAGCGGGCTCTCATCGCCGAGGTCCTCGAGCAGCGGCTGGGCCGTCGGAAAAGCGCGGTTGCACTCTCGCAGTCGGAACTCGAAGAATTCCGACGCGCCGCGCTGGAGGGGACCGAAGGACACGATCGTACGACGCGACGGACGAAGGCCTCCGAGCGACTCGATTTTTCGGTGGAGGAAGAGCACGCCTCTCTGGATGAGCTTCGGTACGAGTTCGGGATCAACTCCGACAACCACGAGCTACAAGTCGAACGCTTCTCGGCGCGCAGGTTCACCCCGGCAGAACAAGCGACGCTGGTCGAAAACTCGCTCCGCGTCATGAGCTTGACCCGAGGGTTCGCGCGGCTGGTGCTGCTCTCCGGCCACGCGAGCACCACAGAGAACAACCCTTACGCGTCGGCGTACCACTGCGGGGCGTGCGGAGGGAATCCGGGCGGACCCAATGCCAGGGTAATGGCAGCCATGGCCAATAAGGCGCATATCCGACAGGAGCTACGGAACGTGGGGATCGAAATTCCGGAGGACACGTGGTTTGTCGCCGGTGAGCACAACACCACCACGGACCACGTCACCTTGTTCGATCTGGAAGAGTTACCCGAGACACACCGCGAGGATGTGCTCCGATTGCGAGAGGACCTGGAAACAGCAAGACGCCTGAACGCTCAGGAGCGGTGCGGTCGATTGCCAAGGGCTCCCCACCAACCCTCGCCCCAGGCTGCCGCGGAGCATGCATGGAAAGCCAGCCGTGATTGGTCCCAAGTCCAACCGGAGTGGGGACTCTCGAGCAACGCGGCGTTTGTGATTGGACGCCGATCGCTGACACGAGGTCTCAAGCTTAACGGTCGCTCCTTTCTGCACAATTACGATCAGTCCCAGGACGAAACCGGCAAGGTCTTGGAGGGCATCATGACCGCCCCACTCGTGGTCGTGCAAATGATCAGTTCTCAATACTTCTTCTCCGCGACTGATAGTTGGGCGTACGGGAGCGGGACCAAAGTCTTGCACAACATCGTCGGCGGAGTCGGCGTGATGCTGGGCAGGAACAGTGATCTGCAAACCGGGCTTCCATTTCAATCCGTGACCGCGGGCGCTCGCCGGTATCATGAGCCGCTGCGTATGCTCAATGTGATCGAGGCGGACACGGAAAGACTCTCAGAGATTGTTTCGCGTCACGTGGTTCTTCAGAATCTCTTCGACAACGAGTGGGTATATCTCGTTTCCTGCCATCCCATGACGGGAGAGTTCTCGCAGTATCATCCAGGGGGAACCTGGAAGGCGATTTCACAAGCGATAGCATGATGATAGACACCGCTTACATTCTTATTCCGGCACTCCCTTTCGCGGCCTTCCTGATCATCGCCCTGGGTAGCCGGCTGTTCGGCGAGTCGAGCCATCGGCTCGCAATCCCGGCGGTCTGGGCCTCGTTCATTCTCTCGGTCTTTGCCTGTATCGACGTGTATCGAAACGGCGCCAGATCGATCCCTCTGTATACCCTTATCGAGTCAGGCAGCTTGACCGTCGAAGCAAGTCTCTACGTCGACGCGATCACGGTTATGCTGCTGCTCCTTGTCACTGGTGTGAGCAGCCTCGTTCACGTCTTTTCCAGCCGGTACATGCAGGCGGACCCGCGTTACGCCCGCTTCTTCGCGGTGATCGCGCTCTTTACCTCTGCCATGGTCATGCTGGTCATGAGCGCGAATCTGCTG
Source organism: Planctomycetota bacterium (assembly GCA_963580005.1). Lineage (GTDB taxonomy): Bacteria > Planctomycetota > Planctomycetia > Planctomycetales > Planctomycetaceae > UBA8437. Next base: position 2,064 of record CAUZJR010000046.1, on the reverse strand, counting down.
ATGCTGTTCATGTTCTGGGAAATCATGGGCTTGTGCTCCTACCTGCTGATTTCCCATTGGTCACGCCTGCGGTCGGCCTGCGACGCCGCGACGAAGGCCTATCTCGTCAACGCGGTGGCGGATATTGGTCTAGCATTCGGAATCTACTTAACGTGGGCCACCTTCGGCACGCTCGACATTCAGACGATCTTGTCGGCTGCACCCAGCTTCGCCGATCAGACGGTGAACCTGCTTGGATTTCTTGGTCTTGATTGGCAGGTCCCCATCCTCTCGGTGATTGCGTTGCTGTTGTTCATGGGACCGATTGGCAAGTCAGCACAGATTCCCCTGCATGTCTGGCTCCCATTTGCGATGGAAGCGCCTACGCCGGTCTCCGCACTGATCCACGCGGCGACCATGGTCAAGGCGGGCGTGTACCTGCTGATCCGCATGGGGCCGCTGTATCTTCTGGCCCCGGAAATCATGACCGTGGTGGCGATCATCGGAGGCCTGACCGCCCTCTTCGCCGCCGTGGTAGCCCTCACTCAATTCGACGCCAAGCGCATTTTGGCTTACTCGACGATAAGCCAACTTGGGTTCATGGTTCTGGCGTGCGGCGTCGGCGCATATGGCGCCGCAATCTTTCACCTGCTCACGCATGGCGCGATGAAGAGTTTCCTGTTTCTCTCCGCAGGCAGCGCCCTTCAGAGTTTCGGGGAAACCCAGCATAGCGAACACACCGAACACGGGCACCGACCGCGAACACGGGTTTCACGGCAACATCTGCCCCTTTACGTCGGCGCCCTCGTCCTGGCGTTGATTCCACCGATCATCATTTTCTGCGGACCCTACGAACAGTTGTGGGTCGTTTCGCAAGTCGTCCAGGCCCGCGTTGTCTTCTGGATCTTGGGACTGGCAACAGTGTTTTTCACAGCGTTCTATCTGTTCCAGGGGATCATGGACTTCTTCAAGCCACCCGGTCGTGTCGACTGGTACGAAGGATTTCGACCGGGGCAGATGCGGTCTCGACTTTTCTCGGCATCGCTGCTGCTGGGACTGATTCCCATGACAGCAGGACTCGCCGTTTTCCTCATCCTGATCTGGAGTGGCTTTCTCGAATTCATCATTCCGGCACTACCAGGGACTGCCGCTGAGCAGGTGAATATCTCGAGCGCAGGCTGGACGCCCTTGAGCATACTCGTCGGCCTCGGCGCCGCGACAGCGGGTTGGGCTGCGGCGTTCTATTTGCATCTGTTCCCGGCACACCCTTCGGCATGGTTGTCAGAGCGCAAGAAAGCGCTTTATGTGTTCTTTCTGAACAGAGGCTACTTCGACGAAGTAATCGAGGCCATCATCATTCGCCCCAGCTTGCGGTTTGCCTCGTGGCTCTGGAAAGTGATGGATCTTGGGACAATTGACCGGGTCTACATGGCATCGGCTCATGCCACGGCCGTGATGAGTCGGTGGCTCTGGCAGCGTGTGGATGTGATTCTCATCGATCGGCCTGCTAACGGGCTGGCAACCGCATCGTTCAAGATGGCAACCGGACTATTGAAGGCCGTTGGTGGCAAAAGGACCGCCGCCGAACCAAGCCTGACCAGCATTCTTCTGGTGCTTCTTGTCGTCCTTCTCGTTTTGGTCGCAGTCATCGAGTTCGTGTTCTCGCTGGTCGTGGGATGAAAGGGTAAACATGGAGAGTCCTTCGCTGGTGAGTTGGATTGTGCTGACCCCCTTTATCGGGATGGTCATCGTGGGATTGCTCCGCCGCGCCGAGACCATTCGCTGGGCGACCCTCGGCATCACCCTGCTCACATTCGGGCTGGCGATGGGGCTGTGGGCGGGCTTTGATCGCACGGCCGACGGGATGCAGTTCGACGATCGCTTGGGATTAGGGCCTTTCTCCTTTCAATACGCGGTTGGCGTGGACGGCATCAGCTTGCCGCTGGTCCTTCTCACCGCGTTCCTTACTCCTTTGTGCGTGCTGGGCTCCTGGAAAGGCATCAAGGAGAACGTGAAGTCATTCATGATGCTCATCCTCATGGTGGAAGGAGCCGTGGCTGGCGTGTTCACCTCTCTGGATGCCTT
>CAUZJR010000045.1:0-18783 GCA_963580005.1 Planctomycetota bacterium | reverse complement strand
GCTGAAGGCCGCCGGCGAGCAGCCTCTGGCCACAGCGTTCCGCGTGGCCTGGAATCCTCAACTGATCGGTCGTCCACTGCGGGATGTGATGAATCCGGCAATCCAGATCGTCGGTTCTCGAGAGTCCTGGTCCGCGACGGCGGTCGCCTGGTCACGGTTCCTGGTGGCCGTGGTGGCCTGGTCGCTGGCCGGGGTGATGTTGGTTCGCATGACGGCCGCCGACGTGGTGCGTGGCGAGTCGTTGACGTTGGCCGAGGTCAGCGGGTTCGGATTCAGGCATTCCGCATCGCTGCTCTCGGCGGTCCTGATCAGTCTCTCGTGCTTCGGAGCCCTGTGGGGGCTGGCTGCACTGGGCGGCCTGTTCGCGAAGATTCCCTCGGTGGGACCCCTGGTCGTGTCGCTGTTGTGGTTCATCCCGATGGTGCTGGGACTGCTGATGGCGTTTGTGGCGATGGGTTTCCTGGCCGGCTGGCCGCTGATGGTGGCCACGATCGGAATCGAGGACAGCGACGGGTTCGACGGCTTCAGCCATGTGCACGGGTTCCTGACCGACCGTCCCACGCTGCTGGCCGGACACGCACTGCTGGGCACGATCGTGGGTTCGATCGCCACCAGCCTGGGGTGGGCGGTGCTGTCGCTGACGCTGTGGCTGGCCGCCTCGTCGGTTTCCAGCGGACTGGATGCGTTCACCGATGGTGAGGGGGGACTGCACTCGGTGTCCGGTGGCGAGACTACGAGCCTGGTGGGTGGCCGAGAGGTGCCGGCGGGGTTGGTGGTCTCGGAGGCAGGACCAGCCGGCGAGGAGAGTAGTGTCCCGTTTTCGTCGACGTTTCTCGTCTTCTGGGTCCGGGTGGCCTGCGTGCTGTTCGTGGGTTACGCGGCCAGCGTGTTCTGGGCCATTGTGACCGGGGTCTACCTGGTCGTTCGAGACAGTGCCGACGGGATTCCGATCACCCAGATGTGGATTGCCGCCGACGACATCGATCCGGTGCCACAGGACTCGGCCGAAGAAGAGGAGCCGGGCGAGGCGACCTGATCTGCCTGCCCTCCCCTGCCCCCCCTGGTCTCTCGGCACGGTCAGGAGGTCAGCTGTTCGAACAGCGCCCGGTAGTACCGCATCACCTTCAGCGGATCGCTGGTGGCGGGGCTTTCCGAGAGGCACCAGCCGCGGTAGCCTCGCGCGGTCAGCAACTTGAACAGTTCGCCGTAGGGGTATCGCGCGTCGAAGAGGTCGTGGATGTGGATCACGTCTCCGAGTCGATCGGCCAGCCGCTTGAAGTTGGCTTCCACCGAGCCGTCGATCGTTTCTCCGGGATTGCAATTCCAGCAGACGGTCACGCTGCGGTGGTCGGCGATGTCGATGATCTGTTTTATGACCGCCGGATCCTGGGTACCGCGTCCGTGGACTTCGAGCCGGATCTGCTGTCCGAATTCATCGGCCGACTTGCCGCAGGTCCGCAGTGCTTTACCAATCCTCTCGATCGTCCGTCGCCGGTCCTCGCCCTTGACGAAGCCGTTGGGTCGCACCTTGAGACCACTGCCACCGACGTCGCGTGAGAGTTCCAGGAAGCGGCGGGTCAGGTCGATGTTCTGCTTGAGGACTCCATGGTCGGCACTGTGGTATTCACAGGCCGAGCCCAGCCCGACCAGGGTCACCGGTGAATCGGCAAACCGTTTCTTGACTGCTGCCCGCTGCGCCGGGTTCAGAGTCACCTCGACGCCGTGCTTGTGAGTACTCCTCAGTTCGACTCCGGCAAAACCGGTCTTCTCGCAATTGTCGATCAGGGTTGGCAGGTCCCACTTGGCTCCCCAGAGATAGGTGACCATTCCGAGTTTGAGTTGGGATTTCGCGTCGGGTTTCATGAGTGGAGTCTCCGGAGGGCCGCCGCCTGTGTTGTGTCGCGGCGGATTATCTCCTCGATTGTAGCGTCGCGTTCAGTCGAGCAGGCGTCCGCGGTCGATTACCAGCGGAACAGCGACGTGCCCCAGGTCAATCCGGCCCCGAAGCCGCACATCAGGATCGTATCGCCTCGGTTGATGCGACCGGCCTGGAAGGCTTCATCGAGTGCGAGGGGGATCGAGCCCCCGGAGGTATTGCCGTAATGCTGCAGGTTGTTGAAGACCCGGTCGGGGTCGATCCCCAGCTGCGAAACGGCCGCGTCGATGATCCTCTGGTTGGCCTGGTGCACCAGGAACAGCGAGACATCGCTGATGCTCATGCCGGACTTCGAGAGCACCAGTTCGATCGTGTCGGTCAGGACACGGACGGCCCACTTGAAGACGGTCCGGCCGTCCATCGAGAGGAAGTGTCGACCGGCCTCGATATCGTCAACAGTCACCGGCTGACGGGTCCCACCCGAGACACATTGCAGCAGCGATCCGCCGCTGCCGTCGGCCCCCATCTGGTAGCAGATCAGTCCCTGGTGCGGCTCGCCCTGCGTCAGCAGCACGGCACCGGCTCCGTCGCCGAACAGTGGTGCGATGCGTCGGTCCTGCGGGTCGACGATCCGCGAATTGCAGTCGCCCCCGATGACCAGGGCCAGCTTGCTGTTTCCGGTGGCCACGTACTGGGCGCCGGTGACCAGGGCATAGATGAACCCCGAGCAGGCGGCCTGCAGGTCGACGGCGGGTGCGTCGAGACCGAGCTTGTCCTGCACCAGGCAGGCGGTCGAGGGGCAAGTGAAATCGGGAGTGAACGTGCCGACGAGCACGAGGTCGATTTCTGAGGGGTCGACCCGTGCGGCGCGGATCGCCCGTCGAGCTGCCTCGACGCACAGATCGCTGGTGGCCTGGTCCTTGCTAGCGTGTCGCCGTTGCAGGATCCCCGTCCGCTGCTGGATCCAGTCCGGATCGAATCCATGCTCGGCCTGCAGGTCCTCGTTGGTGATCACCTGATCAGGAACGTAGGAGCCGCTGGCGATGATCTGGATGCCGAGCAGAGAATTGGTACGCTGGCTGAACACCTTGCGCGCATTCTTCCGGTCGTGGGGAAGTGAGTCGGTGGAGGTCTTTGTGACCACCCGGACCTGTGACGAGTCAGAGGACGAATGTCCCTGAGAAGTGGTTGACTCGACAGGAAAATGGGGGCTGGGGCGCTGCATCAGTGAACAATCCCTTGTCATCTTGATGCAAATGAATTTTGCCGAAGTATAACCGCTTTGCGAGAATGAAACTAGCGGTTTCCGGCACGATTGCATCGACTCGGTCCAGAGATCCGCTCGAATCTCCCGGAGCCGCTAAACTGGTGGTGACAGGCCGAAGATGGTTCCGGCCGGTGAAAGGACCCGACGGGCATGAGCGAGCACACCATCCGGCTGGCCGGTCCGTGGCAGAGGCAGTGCGAGCCTGGCAACGGGCAGCGTGTTCGTTTGCCTGTCGAGAGGCAGTCGGGTGAGGATTTGCAGTTGGCGCGACGATTCGGTCGACCCGGACGGCTCGATCCCGGAGAACGGGTCTGGCTGATGATCGCCGGCCTCTCGGGACCGACCCAGATCACGCTCAACCAGTCTCCGCTCGAGCTTGAGACTCGAACCGACGGCCTCGGCAGTGACATCACCGATCGGCTGGTTGCGGACAATTGGCTCTCGATCAGATGGTTGGGCACGGATTCGGGGGGATTGGCGGGTCCGGTCTGGTTGGAGTGCCTCGGCGGCTGATCGGGTTCAGGCGGCCCGGCGGGCCGAGTCATCGAGTATGGCGGAGAGTTCCAGGCGTGTGACCTGGTGTGTGTCGACGTTGCCGGATCGTCTGAGCTCGATCCGCATCCCGAAGCGTTGCACCTCGGCCACTCGAGCCCGCACGCGGTCTCCCGCCTCGTCATCCTCGCAGCGGCACGTCACCTCGGGCTTGCCGGCGAACGCGGGAACGAATGGCACGTGCACCGGTTGCTGTCTTTGTCCGGACTCCCAGTGCATGGTGAGGTCTCCATCGAGCCGGTCTCCGGCCTGGTCACGTTGCCGCCGGAGATTCTGGGACAGGTTGGTCGGCTGTCTTAACTGTTGAGGTGCCGGGTCTGCGGCGTCCGCGCCTGCCAGCGGTTCGGGTTGCTGGTGTCGGCGGCGGTTCGGGACGAGGCTATCTCGGTAGAGCGTCACCGAGACGGCCAGGGCGAGTGCGATCAGCCCGAACCCGTTGGTGTTGTTCGAGAGGTCGAGCAAGGTGACGCCGCTGACCAGGGTCGGAGCCAGCGTCAGCGTCGCGACCAGTGGCGAGGCTGTTGGCCGGGACCGGGGTCTTGAGTATTGGAACAGCAGTGCAGCCAGCAGCCCCAGTGCTGCGGCCGAGAGTGTTGCGACCCAGGCGGCTTCGGGCAGCAGCGGCCGTGGAAGTTCTCCCGAAGCGGCTCGTGCGGCGAGCAACCAGCCGGCGGCCAGCAGGCCACACCAGAGTGTCACGGCCAGTTGCAGGGCCAGGCCACGGCGGGTGATCGAGTGATGGGCGGGCATTGGACTCAGTCCCTTGAGTCCCCCGAGGGTTCTGGCCGGGTGAGTCAGCCGTTCCCAGGTGAAATCGGGGTCGTTGCGGCCGAAGTGTCCTCCGGCGGCGGTCTTTCTATAGATCGGCCGTTTGAGGTCGAGGGATGTGATGATTCCTGCCGGGGTCAGCTCATGGACGGGAAATGCCGAGGAGATCCGGTCTTCGATTTCGGTTTCTGAGAGCGTGGCGGTGCCGTGACAGTCGATGGTCACGCTGACCGGTTCTGCGACTCCGATCGCGTAGGCCAGCTGAATCTCGCATTCGGCGGCCAGCCCGGCGGCGACCACGTTCTTGGCAATGTAGCGGGCCATGTAGGCGGCCGAGCGGTCGACCTTGGTGGGGTCCTTTCCGCTGAAGGCGCCTCCTCCGTGGCGTCCCCAGCCCCCGTAGGTGTCGACGATGATCTTCCGCCCGGTCAGCCCGGTGTCACCGTGAGGCCCTCCGACGACGAAACTGCCGGTCGGGTTGACGTGGTAGACGGTCTGGTCATCGAGGAATTCGCTGGGCACGACCGGGACCACCACCTCGCGACGAATGAACTCGGCGATCTCGTCCTGCGTGACCGTGTCGGCGTGCTGGGTGGAAACGACCACCGTGGTCACTCGCCGTGGGACCCCGTCTGAGTACTCGACGGTGACCTGGCTCTTGCTGTCGGGTCGCAGCCAGTCAACGAGACCCTGCTGGCGGACATCGGTCAGCTTGTTGATGATCCGGTGAGCCAGGGCGATCGGCATCGGCATCATTTCCTCGGTCTGGTTCGAGGCGTAGCCGAACATCAGGCCCTGGTCGCCGGCACCGCCGGTGTCGACACCCAACGCGATGTCGGCACTCTGGCTGTGCAGCTTCACGTCGATCTCGCAGGTGTCGGCGTGAAAGTCGATGCCGTCGATCGTGTAACCGATCTCGCGGAGCACGTTGCGGATGATCTCGCGGTAGCCCTCGTCATCGCAGGCTCCCGCGGAAGTGATTTCTCCGGAGACTTGCACGTAGTTGGTGGTGCAGAGAGTCTCGCAGGCGACTCGCGAAGTGGGATCGACGGCGATCAGGGCGTCGAGGATCCCGTCGGAGACCTGGTCGGAAACCTTGTCGGGGTGTCCCATGCTGACCGATTCGCTGGTGAACAGGAATTCCGACATGGCAGCAGGCTCCAGTGAGGCAGATCAGGGCAGATCAGGGCAGGTCGGGGCAGGTCGGGGCAGGTCGGGGCAGGTCGGGGCAGGTCGGGGCAGGTCGGGGCAGGTCGGGGCAGATGAGATCAGTTCAGGGCAGGTAGATTCAGGATGCAGACCGGGTGGATTGTAGCGCGGTGCCCCGGTCCTCACAACTCAGCCCCAGACCGCCTCAGGTCGTGATTCAGGCCGCGTCAGCAGCTGCGGGATCACGGTGTTTTGTGGTCGAGTCGAGTGTTTCTGTCGGCAGGAGTTCCTGCAGGATGGCCAGGGTGGACTCGGTGGCGCCTTGCCTGTCGAGCACCAATCCACGAGCGGCTTCGCCCAGCGCGTGGGCGGTAGTCGGATCCTCGAGCAGTTCTTGGAGTCGCCTGGCCAGGTCCACTCCGTCGCCGACCACTCGGGCTCCTCCTCGTTCGAGCAGTTCGTCGACGACGTCCTGGAAGTTCTGCGTGTTCGGGCCGAACAGGACCGCGGCTCCGTAGGCGGCCGGTTCGATCATGTTCTGCCCGCCTCGGTTGCCCAGGCTGCCTCCGACAAACGCCACGTCGGCCAGTCCCCAGCATGCGGCCAGTTCGCCGATCGTGTCCAGCAGCACCACGGGTCTCTGTCCCCCCCGGGGTACGGCGCCGTCGTTCTGGCTGCGTCGCAGCAGCGGATGTCCCATCGACACGACCAGTTCGGCCACCTGCTCGAAGCGTTCCGGGTGCCGCGGCACCAGCACCAGCCTGAGGTCGGGATGCGTCTGTCGAGCCTGCTGCCAGGCCTCGACCGCCAGACGTTCTTCGGGGTCCTGGGTACTGCCGGCTACGAAGACGGGTTCGCGGAGGTCGATTCCCAGCTCGGCGGCCAGGCCCCGGGTGGCGGGGTTGTCGCGACGCGTTTCGATGCCATCGTACTTGATCGATCCCGAGACGTAGATTTTCTCCTTCGGGCCGCCCAGTTCTTCGAGCCGTGCGGCGTAGGTTTCGTTCTGGGCGATCAGGCGATCGAACCGGGGCAGCAGCCCTGCGAAGAGCCACTTCAACCGCCGGTAGCCTCGGAAGCTCGACTCGCTGACCCGCCCGTTGACCAGGGCCAGCGGGATGCCCGCACGGTGGGTGGCCAGGACGAAGTTGGGCCAGAGTTCCAGTTCGACCAGCACGACAAGATCGGGTCGGACTCGCCTGAGTGCCCTGCGGACCGACCAGCTGAAATCGAGAGGAAACCAATCGACGTGGTGTTCTGAGAACCGCTGGCAGGCCAGGCGGTATCCCGTGGCGGTGGTCGTCGTCACCAGGATCTCCAGCGACGGCCATCGGCGTCGACACTCGGAGATCATCGGTTCCAGTTGCAGTACTTCGCCGACGCTGACGGCGTGGAACCAGGCCAGGCGAGACTCGCCGCGGCGGATCACGAGTCGGCCGGTGAGCTTGGTCCAGATCCCCGGCCGCTTCTTGCCGCGCACCAGTTTCTGCCAGACCAGCACCGGCGAGAGTGCGGCGAGAACGACCAGGTAGACCAGGTTGAGCAACCAGGGCATCCTTACCCCTCCTTCTCCCGCTGTCACGGACCGGCTGATCCGTGGCATCGATTCCGTCGTCGGTCAACTAGCGTGGCGAGCCACAGCACTTCTTGTACTTCTTGCCACTGCCGCAGGGACAGGGGTCATTGCGGCCGATGCGAGGAGCGGTGTTGCGGATCGGCTGGATCACATCGACATCGGCTCCCGGTTGAGGCCCGCCCTCGAACTGTTCGGCTTCAATGTCGTCGTAAACCGAGCCGGCATCGGCGTGCGAGGTGGTCGAGACATCCCAGAGCGACCCGACGAATTCGGGGCTCTGAACTTCGATCCGGAAGATCGATGCGGTGACCTGCTCGCCGACCCGCTCCCACATCAGGTCAAACGCCCGCATCCCCTCTTTCTTGTACTCGGTCTTGGGGTCTTTCTGAGCGTACCCGACCAGGCCGATGCCCGACCTGAGGTGGTCCATGTGGTAGAGGTGGTCTTTCCAGGCGGTGTCGAGCAGTTCGAGGATGAGCGAGCGTTCGGCCTGTCCGAGTTCGGGGCGGAACCGCGTGTCGTACAGCGACAGCAGCTTCCGCCTTGCGTCTTCGATGTCGAGTTCACTCCAGTCATCGGGATCGACGGTGATCCCGAATCTCGACTCGGCCCAGCCGGTGATTTTCGAAATGTCGGTCACGACGCTGCCCTCGGGCGAGGCGCCGTTTGAGGGCGGGTGATCGTTGCCGCACAGGTCATCGATTTCGGTCCGCAGTTTTTCTCCGGCCTCGAAGCTCCGCTCGCTGAAGCCCATCAGTGCGGCGCGAATCTGGTCGCGTTGGCGGTTGGCGATGTCGTTGAGTGTGATCGGCTGATCGAAGCGGTCGCTGGCCCATTGCACCAGGCCCTCGCGATCGGATCGTTCGCCACCGACCTGCCGGGCGATCAGGAAGTTGTTGATGCCTACGGTAACGGGGAACTCGACTTCCTTGTTCCGATAGAGCTCATCGAGCAGCACCCGAGCCTGCTCGACCACCTCCTCGTCGGTCCTGTTCACGAACTGTTCCGGCTCGGCGTCGAGCGTGAACTGTTGTCGCAACCACTCGCACAGCGACTGCAGCGGGAACAGTTCGGAGAGAAAGAACTCGGCCGCCTTGAAGTCGTAGCGATCGATGACCGGGTCGATCCGATCGACCAGCAGGTCGTAGATGTCCTCGCGGGATTCGACCCGGAGGTGCTTGTCGCTGACTCCGAGGTTGAAGCGGTTGTTGGCCCACTGGGCCAGTGCCTGCCAGTTCCATTCGCTCTCGTCGACATCCTGCAGCAGGCACTCCTCGATCTGGTCATTGACGTCCTCGCGGGCCTGCTGTGCCGCTCGGTCACGCAGCACGAAGGTCATTTCTTCGATGGAGGCATTGCGGATTTCGGAGACATCGACGCGGATGCCGAATTCCGAGGCGGCCCACTGCGAGATCACTTCCCAGCGGTAGTCGCTCTCGAGGAATTCGACGACACGTCGGCCGGTCTGGTCGTCGATCATGTCCATGATCAGTTCGCGGCAGTTGACACCATCGAGGATCTGCTGTCGGTAGGAGTAGACGCGTTTGCGTTGTTCGTCCATCACCTCGTCGTATTCGAGCAGGTGCTTGCGGCTTTCGAAGTGTCGTTCCTCGACTTTTTTCTGGGCCCCTTCGATCCGCTTGGTCACCATCCGGCTCTCGATCGCTTCACCGTCCTGCATCGTGCGATCGATCATCCTCATGGCCAGTTCGGGGATGAACAGTCGCATCAGGTCGTCTTCCATCGAGAGGAAGAAGCGGCTCGAGCCGGGGTCTCCCTGCCGTCCGGCTCGGCCCCTCAGCTGCAGGTCGATGCGTCGCGAGTCGTGTCGTTCGGTGCCGATGACGTAGAGTCCGCCGTTGCGGGCGATTTCGCGCCCTTCCTCGGCCATGCCTCCCCGTTCCGAGATCGCCGAGGTCATCCGGTCCCACTCGACCTTGGGCACATCGAGCCGGGTCTCGTAGGTTTCTGAGAGTTGCTGCCAAGCCTGGTGTTCGGGGTTGCCTCCGAGAATGATGTCGGTGCCGCGGCCCGCCATGTTGGTCGAGATGGTCACGGCCCCCTTGCGGCCGCACTGGGCCACGATCTCCGCCTCGCGCTCGTGGTTCTTGGCATTCAGCACGTTGTGCTCGATCCCGTAGCGTTCCAGCTTCTTGCTGATCACCTCGGACTTCTCGATCGATGCCGTGCCGATCAGCAGCGGCTGCTCCGACTCGGATTGCACCCTCCGCACCTCCTCGACCACCGCGTCCCATTTCTCGTCCTCGGATCGGTAGATCACGTCGGGGTGATTGACCCGGTTCAGCGCCCTGTTGGTGGGGACTGCGACGACATCGAGCTTGTAGATCTTGAGGAACTCGCCGGCCTCGGTCATGGCGGTGCCGGTCATGCCGCAGAGTTTCTGGTAGAGCTTGAAGTAGTTCTGCAGGGTGATGGTCGCCAGCGTCTGGCTCTCCTCCTTGATCGTCACCCCCTCCTTGGCCTCGACCGCCTGGTGCAGCCCATCGCTCCATTGGCGTCCGGGCATCTTGCGTCCGGTGAACTCGTCGACGATCACGATATCGCCGCCCTCGATCACGTAGTTCACGTTTCGCTTGTAGAGGTGGTGTGCCTTGAGCGAATTGTCGAGCAGGTGCGGCCACTCGGTGTTGCCGGTCGTGTAGAAGCTCTCAACCCCCACCAGCTTCTCCGCCGCCCGGATCCCTTCCTCGGTCGTGTGGCAACTGTGTTCCTTTTCCTTGACCTCGAAGTGCTCGTCGCGTTTGAGCTGTCGAGTGATACGGTCGGCCTTGGCATACTTCGTGACATCGTCCTGTGCGGGGCCGGAGATGATCAGCGGTGTGCGGGCTTCGTCGATCAGGATGTTGTCGATCTCGTCGACGATCGCAAACTCCAGCGGCCCCTGCACCTGCTGGTCGCGGGTTGGCTTCATGTTGTCGCGCAGGTAATCGAAGCCGAACTCGTTGTTGGTGCCGTAGGTGATGTCGCAGGCGTAGGCCGGCTGCCGATCGTTGGGAGTCATCGTCGACTGGATGGCACCCACGGTGAGCCCCAGGCCCATGTAGATCGGAGCCATCCATTCCATGTCGCGGCGGGCGAGGTAGTCGTTGACGGTGATCACGTGCACCTTGCCGGCGATCGCGTTGAGAGCTGCCGGCAGCGTGGCCACCAGCGTCTTGCCCTCGCCGGTCACCATCTCGGCGATCATCCCCTCGTGCAGAATCTGGCCGCCGACAATCTGCACGTCGTAGTGCCGCATCTCCAGGTGCCGCAGGCCCAACTCGCGGACCGCCGCAAAGACCTCCGGCATCAGGTCCTCCAGCGTCTCACCCGCGGCGTAGCGTTCGCGCATCTGCCCGGCGATGTCCTTGAACTGGTCGTCGGAGCGGGCCTGGAATTCGGGTTCGAACGCATTGACGCGGTCGAGTATCGAGCCGGCAACGACCTCGGGTTGCTCGTCGGCGTGACGCACGAAGCCCATGCGAGCGATGCGGCGGTCGTTGGCCGATCCAAACAATCGCCGCAGGATCCGCTCGAACCATGCGACGACACTGCTGAACACGTCGCCGAGGGTTTCGAGAAATTCCATGACACCTTCCGAGGCCGACCTGGGTGGCAGCTGGCAGAGTCTCAAAGCTATGCGATCGGGGGCCGTATCGCCCCCCGGGCGCTCAGTTTATGGCCTCTCCAAAAAACGGTCAATCCCGGGCCATTCGCCGCCGTTTTGCGAGGCAGTCGCTCCCGGAGGGTTACCAGCCGCTTTGCCACCTGCGGTAGGGATTCTCAGCCTTCCAGAGGGTGCTGCCGTTGCCCCAGCGGGATCTTCATCCGTCGGCCTTCGGAGAAGTGCGACGCGTAGACGCCCTGGACCATCTCGGTGATCGCCATCGCGTGGTCGAGTCCCGAGAGGGGTTCGCGGTCGTTTCGGATGGCCTGCACCAGGTCACCGGCCAGCACCGAGTTGCCGTAACCGACCCAGGTGCGGCGGACGTTGCGAGGTTTCCCATCCGCATCGGTATGCCAGCCGGGCACCGTGATCTTGTGCCAGGCCAGCTGCTTGTGGTCGGGCAAGACCTTGGGGGCCGGGTAGACCCAGGCGTCGCCGGGTTGCCGAAAGTGGATGGCGGCGCGTTCGCATTCCAGGAAGACGCCATAGAGGTTGTCGAAGTTCGACTTGCCGCGAACGGCCAGGTGGGCCGTCGACTCGAAGTAGCCTCTCACACCGTTGTCAAAACCCCAGAGTGCCGAGATCGAGTCTCCGGTGATGGGGCCGACCGGTTCGGTGGCATCGGTGCGGTCCTTGCGTGTGGCGTCACGGCGTCCGACCTGGATGTGGCCGCTGCTCCAGCGAGGTGTCCCGGCCATCGCGATCAGCAGGTCGAACCAGTGAGTTCCATGCACGAGCAGTTCTTCGCCGCCGCCGCGGTGGTCGTCCTTGGGCCGGGTCGAAGCCCGCAGCAGTCGCCCGTACCGCCCGGCCTTCAATTCCGACATCGCCTGTCGGATCGGGGGCATCGCTCGCCACTGGTGCGCCATGGCCAGCTTGACCCTGGCCCGCTTGCAGGCCCGTTGCATGCGATCTGCCGAGACCAGATCGGGTGCAAAGGGTTTTTCGCAGTAGATGTGGCACCCGGCGGCGGCCACCGCTTCGACCATTTCGACCCGTCGAGTCAACCAGCGGGGCCCGATGCAGACGATGTCGAGTTTTTCGTCGGCGAGCATCTTGCGGTAGTCGGTGTAGGCGGTCTTGAGTCCCAGTTGGGCGGCCTTCTTCCTGCCGGCGGCCTGGTCGTGATCGGCGACGGCGACGATGCTGGTGCCCGGGACCTCGACGAACGCGCGGTCGAGACCATGCCCGTAACCGCCCTGCCCTGTGGCACCAATCACTCCGACTCGCAGCAGCGCGGGCATCGAGCGATCTCCTGCGGTGGCCGGGTCAACTGACGATGTTCTGAGGCTGTCCCGAGAGGAACGCGATGGAGTTCTCTGTGGCTCCGAGGTTGAGCAGGTCGTTGCCCTCGGGGGTCTGGTCGGCACAATGCGGGGTCAGCACCACGTGAGCACATCGGGTCAGCGGATGGTCGGCCTCCAGCGGCTCGGTCTCGTAGACGTCCAGGGCGGCCCCGCCGAGGTGCCCGGAGTCGAGGGCGGCCACCAGGGCTTCGGTGTCGAGCACTGCGCCGCGGGCGGTGTTGACCAGCAGGCTGCCCGCTGGCATCAGCGACAATTCCCGCTCCGAGACCAGGTGCCGGCTGTCGTTGGTCAACTTCACGTGCAGGCTGACCACGTCCGAGCCGGCAAACAGCTCGTCCCGCTCGACGTACCGAAACCCCATCCTCGCGGCCTTCTCGGCGTCGGGATGAAACGTCCAGGCCATCACCTCCATCCCGAAGGCGAGCGAGAGCCGGATCATCTCGGTGCCGATGTTGCCGGTGCCGATCACGCCGAGCGTCTTGCCCGAGAGCGAGGTGGAGAGCACCTGGTGCCAGTCGTTTCGCTTCATGGCCTCGGTGAAGTAGGAGGTCTTGCGCGAGATGGCCATCATCAGGGCAAACGCGTGCTCGGCCACCACCGGTGCGGTGCGGCCCGGGATATTCGAGACGGTGATCCCCAGTTCCCCGCACGCGACCAGGTCGATCGAATCGGTGCCGATGCCGCAGGTACTGATGAACTTCAATTCCGGCAGCTGTCTCAGCACTTCACCGGGCCAGGTCACCGCTCCTCGCGAATTGATGATCGCGGTGGCTCCGGCGGCCCGAGCCAGTTTCTCGTCGTCGTCGGCGGGCCGGTTGTCAAACAAGCGGATCTCGTAGTGTTCCCCCAGCGTGTCCAGTCGGGGGGACCCGGCGATCTGGACGGGGTCGTCACCGGGGATCACCAATAGCGGACGCTCCATCGACGACACTCCTCGTTGTTCCCTGGACTCGTGCTCGTGACCCGGCGTCTGTTCGCCGTTTCCTGGCCGAGCTCAGAATACGTCACCATGAGGTCAATTCCCAGTCAGCCTGCTGGCCTGTCTCGTGTTCGCTCGTGTTGGGCTCGTTGCCGGTTTGGCCCGGCTCTGATGTGCCTGTTCGAGGATGAAGTCTCACATCGCGAGCCGTCGGTGCGGTTGGTAGAGTGAGTGCGGCCGTGGAGGAACCAGCGATGGCGACGAGCGAGACGGGCGAGAGTGTGTTGAGTGCCTACGAGTCGGCATCAGCGGGGTCACGGGCGGCCTTTGGGCGGGCCACGGAGGTGATGCCCGGCGGAGCCAAGGGGGCCTACTATTATCCGCCCTACCCGCTGTTTTTCGAGCGGGCCGAGGGGGCGCGCGTGACCGACATCGACGGCCGTGTCCTGGTCGACTTTGCCAATCACCACACCGCCCAGGTACTCGGACACGGCCACCCGGCGGTCGTCGAAGCGGTCAACGGCCAGGTGTCTCGAGGCATCGTGCTGGGTGGTCCGACGGGCATCGAGACCGAGTTGGCCGAGGAATTGTGCGGTCGGGTCGAGAGCCTGGAGCGGGTACGGTTCTGCAATTCGGGCACCGAGGCGACTCTGCACGCGATCCGTCTGGCGCGAGGCATCACGGGCCGTTTTCGGATCGCCAAGTTCGAGGGCGGTTACCACGGTAGTCACGACGCGGTGGAGATCAGCGTGGCTCCTCCGGTGGCTGCTGCCGGAGACCCGGCGGCTCCGACACCGGTCGAGGGGGTGCGAGGCATGGCCCGGGGGTCGACCGCGGACGTGTTGATCCTGCCCTATGACGACATCGAGGCGGTGGCGCGGCTGGTCGCCGCGCATGCCGACGAACTGGCCTGCATTTTGCTTGATCCCAAGGCAGGGATGCTGGCTTCGGTTGAGGGTTGGGCCGAGGCGATTCAGGCGGTGGCGGCGGAGCACGAGATCCTGTTGATCGCCGACGAGGTGGTGTCGTTTCGGTTGGCTCGCGGAGGCTGGCAGCAGACCGAGGGAATTGCTCCGGATCTGACGACCTACGGCAAGTTGATCGGTGGAGGTTTTCCGATCGGGGCCTTCGGCGGTCGTGCCGAGTTGATGGACCGGCTCGACATGCGGGGCACAGCGACCGGTTTTCATCAAAGCGGCACCTTCAGCGCGCACCCGGTGGCGATGGCCGCCGGGCTGGCGACGTTGAAGCAGATGACGCCCGAGGCCTTCGCGACGCTCGACTCATTGGGCCAGCGGCTGGCCGACGGCCTGGCCGAGGTGACCGGGCGTCACGCTCTGAAGTTGAGCCCCGTCGTGGCAGGCTCGCTCTTCAGTCTCTACTTCACCGATCGGCCACCGACCTGCTACCGCGACCTAGCTGCCTGCCGCCGTCAATTGAACCCGGGGCTGTTCGGGCGGTTGATCGAGCGGGGTTACTTCCTGAGCCACTCGCTGGGGATGAACGCCGTGTCGCTGGCGATGGAGCCCTCGGACATCGACGGGTTGGTGTCGGCGATCGATGAGAGCCTGGAGGCCATGGCCGCCGATGGGGATTGAATCGCCAGGTGTTGGATTGCCGATGGGTCCTCGAACCGGGAAGGAACCGGTCGTGTGGTCCCTGGCGGTGGTCCTGGCCGGGTTCAGCTGTGCGATCGCAGTGGCCCAGGAGCCTGCAACTCGAGTCGACTTCGACCGCGAGATTCGACCCGTGCTGGCCGACAACTGTTTCGGCTGCCATGGACCCGACGCAGCGGCTCGCAAGGCGAAACTGCGACTGGATCGTCGCGAGGGCGTACTGGGGCAGGTGAAGTCGGGGCGGCCCGGGGACAGTCCGCTGCTGGAGCGGGTGTCGTCGTCGGACCCAAAACACCGGATGCCGCCGCCGGAGAGCGGGCGACGGTTGAGCGTGGAGGAGGTCTTAAGGATCAGGACCTGGATTGCCCAGGGCGGCCGTTGGACGCGTCACTGGTCACTGAGGCCGATCGCACGCCCCGGAGTTCCCGAGGCCGTGGGGGTGGCTGTGTCGCGAGGGGCCATCGATCGGTTCGTGCAGGCACGACTCGCCGAACACGGCCTGGAACCTTCCGGACCCAGTGATCGGGCTCGGCTGCTCCGAAGAGTCACTCTCGATCTCACCGGGCTGCCGCCGGAACCGCGGCAGGTGGACACCGCGATCGCCGACACGGGGGCCGATTGGTACGAGCGATGTGTCGACAGACTGCTGGCCTCGCCTCGATTCGGCGAGCACCACGCACGTCACTGGCTCGACCTGGCCCGCTATGCCGACACCGACGGATACCAGGACGACGAGCCTCGAGTGATGTGGCGGTGGCGGGACTGGGTCATCGACGTGGTCAACCGCAACATGTCCTTCGACCGCTTCACGATCGAACAACTCGCCGGCGACCTGTTGCCCGATGCTGGGCCCGAACAGGTGTTGGCGACCGGCTTCAACCGCAACAACCGGACCAACGGCGAGGGCGGCAGCATCGCCGAGGAGTTTCGGGTCGAGTACATCATCGATCGGCTCGATACGCTCTCGACCACCTGGATGGGACTGACCGTGGCATGTGCACGGTGTCACGACCACAAGTACGATCCGCTCTCGCAACGCGACTTCTACCGCCTGTTTGCCTACTTCAACAACATCGAAGAAAAGGGCACCTACCGACGCAACTCGCCTCCGCTGCTGAAGATCCCGACTCCGGCAGTGGCCGATGAGCTGGCCGAATTGGCCGTTTCGATCGAGGGTCTTGCAAAAGGGAACCCTCGACGGAAGGTGTTCGAGGCGACCCGGCAGGCGCTGTTGAAGTCGGTGCCCTCGACGATGGTGCTCAGAGAAGGGCCTCGTCGCGACACGTTCATCCTGGTTCGAGGCCAATACGACCGACATGGCGAGAAGGTGACGGCGGGGGTTCCCGAGTCGTTGCCGCCGGTTTCGGCTCAGTGGCCGGTCAACCGTCTCGGCCTGGCACGCTGGCTGGTCGATTCGAAGCACCCCTTGACGGCTCGGGTGGCGGTCAACCGGATCTGGCAGCAGCTCTTCGGCCGCGGACTCGTGGCGACTCCCGAGGACTTCGGTGTCCAGGGATCTCGTCCCTCGCACCCTGCCCTGCTCGATTTCCTCGCCTCGGAATTCCGCGACGGGGGCTGGGATGTCAAGCGATTGCTGAGGCTGATCGTGACCAGTCACACCTACCGCCAGGCGTCGGTCGTAAGGCCCGGTGACCTGCTGCGTGACCCCGACAATACCTGGCTGGCACGAGCTTCGCGGTTGAGACTCTCGGCCGAGACGATCAGGGACCAGGCCCTGGCTGTCTCGGGTCTGCTGGTCGAGCAACTCGGTGGCCCGTCGGTCAAGCCGTACCAGCCGGCGGGGTTGTGGAAGGAGATTGCCGGAGGCGCCTCGGGGGCCTATCGCAACGGCTACCAGGCCGATCGCGGCCCGGGCCTGTTTCGCCGCAGCCTTTATACGTTCTGGCGACGGACGATTCCGCCGCCGATGATGGCGACCTTTGATGCGCCCAGCCGCGAGGCCTGTTCGGTTGGGCGGGGGCGGACCAACACGCCGCTGCAGGCCCTGGCGCTGATGAATGACACGCTGTTTGTCGAGTCCGCCCGGCAGTTGGCCGTGCGAGTCTCGGGTGAGACGACGATCGAGGGCCGGGTTGAACGGGCGTTTGCCCGCGTGCTGGTGCGACGGCCCCGGCCTCTGGAACTGAAGCTCCTGATGCACAGCTTCCTCCGTTCACGAGCCCGCTTCAGAGCCAACCCGGAACTGGGACGGCAGTTGATGAGCGTGGGAGCTTCGCCCAGTGGCGGAGTGGGGGCCGGAGGGGCTGCGGTGGCTGCGGTGGCGGAGATGGCAGCCTTGGTCACCACCTGCCACGTGATCCTGAATCTGGACGAGGCGGTGACCCGTGAGTGAATTGAGCCATAGTCCGCGGCACGACGCTGTGAGTCGACGCCTGTTCCTGGGCCGATCGTCACTGGGGATCGGGACCGGGCTGGGCTCTGCGGTGCTGGCCAGCCTGCTGGGCAGCGAATCAGCCACCGCAGCCACCACCGCAGCCACCACCGCACCGCGGGCCCGGCGAGTGATTTACCTGTGCCAGTCGGGTGCTCCTTCGCAACTGGATCTCTTCGACCACAAGCCGGGCCTGGTGCGTCGGTTTGGCGAGCCGTTGCCCGAGTCGATCCGTCGCGGTCAGAGATTGACGACGATGACATCGGGGCAGAAGCGATTCCCGGTCGCTCCATCGATCTTTCGCTTTCGTCGGCACGGTGAGAGTGGGACGGAGATCAGCGAGTTGCTGCCTTTCACCGCCGCGATGGCCGACGAGTTGTGCGTGGTCAAGTCGATGCACACCGAGGCGATCAACCACGACCCGGCCATCACGCTCTTGCAGACCGGCAGCCAGCAGGCGGGGCGTCCGAGCCTGGGGGCCTGGTTGAGTTACGGGCTGGGGAGCGAGAACGAGAACCTGCCCACGTTCGTGGCACTGACCTCCTGGAGTCTCAAGGGCGGACAGCCGCTGTACGAGCGGCTCTGGGGCAGCGGGTTCCTGCCGACGCGTCACCAGGGTGTCCGTTTCCGAGCCGTCGGAGATCCCGTCCTGTTTCTCTCGAACCCGCCCGGAATCGCCTCGGAGCAGCGACGTGAACTGCTCGAGGATGTGGCGAGGTTGAACCGCATCAAGCTCGAGATCTTCGGCGACCCCGAGATCGAGACGAGGATGGCTCAGTACGAACTCGCTTTCCGGATGCAGAGATCGGTTCCGGAGCTGGTCGACTTTTCAGACGAGCCTCGCCACGTGCTGGATCTCTACGGCCCCGAGGTGTCTCGTCGGGGCTCCTACGCGGCCAATTGCCTGCTGGCCCGTCGCCTTTCGGAGCGAGGAGTCCGGTTCATCCAGTTGTTCCATCGGGGCTGGGACCAGCATGCCAACCTGCCCGGTGACATCCGCCAGCTGTGTCGCGCGACCGACCAGCCCTCGGCGGGGCTCCTGAGCGATTTGAAGCAGCGAGGCCTGCTCGATGACACGCTGGTGATCTGGGCCGGCGAGTTTGGGCGGACCGTTTACAGCCAGGGCGAGTTGACGTCGACCAACTACGGCCGCGACCATCACCCCCGCTGCTTCTCGGTCTGGATGGCCGGAGGTGGCATCCGTCGTGGGATGACCTACGGGGCGACCGACGACTTCAGCTACAACGTGGCCGAGGGCGGCGTGCATGTTCACGACCTGAATGCCACGCTGCTGAAGTGCCTGGGCATCGACCACCGCCGCCTGACGTTCCAGTACCAGGGGCGGCATCACCGGCTGACCGATGTGCACGGCCGGGTCGTCGAGCCGCTGCTGGCCTGAGAACCCGAGGGACAACGCAGCCCGTGGTGTGAAGAAAGAGCGGCTGACGGGAGTCGAACCCGCGACATCCAGCTTGGGAAGCTAGCACTCTACCACTGAGTTACAGCCGCGTCGGGTCTATTCTGCGCCGCAGCCCGACGGCGGTCAATCGGGCCGTGGAGACCGGGGGCCATTTTCGTCGGCTTGGAAGTTGATCGTAATGCGGCTCTTGAGTCCCTGCAGGTCCAGCCGCTTCGCGTGCGGGTCGTACCAGGCCAGCACGATGCGATCCGTCGGCAGCTTCTCATCCAGCAGC
>CAUZJR010000044.1:0-18812 GCA_963580005.1 Planctomycetota bacterium | reverse complement strand
CGCCAGCTCCAGGCCATGGCCACTCTCGAAGTCGCCTCGGGGCCGGCCCCGACCTTCGTGCTGGGTGGAGGCAATTACGAGGTCCCGCTCGAGGAAGTCGAACCCGGACCCCCCTCGGTTCTGGAACACTCCACCATCACCCCCGCCGACGTCCCCACCCGGCGTCCCGGCAGTTCCGGACGCCGAGCCGCGTTGGCTCGCTGGCTGACCGCCGACGATCACCCGCTGACCGCCCGCGTGATGGTCAACCGCATCTGGCAGGGACACTTCGGCGAAGGACTGATCGCCAACGCCAACGACCTGGGACGACAGACCGCCACGCCACGGCACCCCGGACTGCTCGACTGGCTCGCCGTGGAATTCGTCGAGAGTGGCTGGAGCATCAAGCACATGCACCGGCTGATCATGAACTCCAACGTCTACCAGCAGTCCGGTCGCGAATCGGCCGGCGCCGATGACCCCCGCCCCTACTCCTACTTCCCCCGCCGCCGTCTGTCGGCCGAACGCATCCGTGACGCGATGCTCACCGCCGCCGGCCGCATCGACAGCCGGCTCTATGGACCGCCAATCCGACCCAATCTGCCGCCGGGTTTCGGGACCCGGTACACCTGGAAGGCCAGCGAATCGTCTGCCGCACGTTCGCGTCGCAGCATCTACATCCACGCCAAGCGGAACCTGCCCTACCCTCTGCTGCGAGTCTTCGACCAGCCGGACATGCACGAGAGCTGTGCCCTGAGGTCTCAGACGACCGTCGCACCCCAGGCCCTGGTCCTGCTCAACAGCCCCCTCGTACTCGACCTCGCAGCCGATGTGCTCAAGCGAATCCAGGACACCACCGACTCAAAGGATCTCCCGACCCGGGTGCGAGCGTCCTTCAGGATGGTGCTCGGCCGTGATCCTGATGGCGACGAGTTGGACCAGGGACTCGAGTTCCTCGCCGACCAGGCCTCACGCTCGGACGCAAGAGACCAGGCCAGGCGATACAACGACGCGCTGCTGGACCTCTGCCACGTGCTGATCAACACCAACGAATTCCTCTACGTCGACTGATCCCGATGCCTGCACCACTCACCACACCGACCCGGTCCCGGCTGGCTCATCACGAGCCCGCTGCCAGCCGACGTGACTTCCTGCTCAAATCCGGAGCCGGTTTCGGCGGCCTGGCACTCACGGCCATGATGGCCTCCGATACCCCCTCGGCCGAATCGATGAGGGCTCGCAGCGGACACAACCGCACTCCGGCCCGCAGCGTGATCTTCCTGTTCATGGACGGAGGCCCCAGCCACATCGATACGTTTGACCCCAAGCCCGAGGTCAACCGCTTGGCGGGCCAGGCACTGCCCGAGTCGATCGAGCGGGTGATTACTCCGATGGGGGTCTCGGAAAACCCCCTGCTGCCGACTCGCCGCACGTGGCGACAGTACGGAGACAGCGGGCTGCCGGTTTCCGACTGGTACCCCCACGTCGCCCAACACGCCGATGAACTCTGTGTCATCCGAAGTTGCCAGGCCGATGGGCTGAACCACGTCGGCAGCGTCTGCCAGATGAACACCGGCAGCATCCTTGCCGGCCGGCCCAGCCTCGGTGCCTGGGTCGCCTACGGACTGGGATCCTCCAGCCAGAACCTGCCCGGCTTCGTCGTGCTGCTCGATAACGACCGCGAACCACCCGGCGGCACCCGCGTGTGGGGGACCGGGTTCATGCCCGCCACCTACCAGGGCACACGCTTCCGCCAGTCCGGATCGCCGATCCTGCACCTGGCCGCTCCTGGGTCGGTCAATCAGCGCCGCCAGCGTGGCAAGCTCGATTTCCTCACCAGGCTCAACCGAAAACACCTCGCACAACGACGCGCCGACGATGAACTCGAGGCCCGCATCGCCGCCTACGAACTCGCCTTCCGCATGCAATCGCACGCACCCGAAGCCGTCGACCTCGCACAGGAAACCGCCGCCACCGGCTCACTCTATGGACTCGACAACAAGACCACCGCGCCCCTGGGACGCAACTGCCTGCTGGCCCGCAGGCTGGTCGAACGAGGCGTCCGCTTCATCCAGCTCTACTCCGGATCAGGCAGCAAGTGGGACGCTCACTCCAAGATCGAACAGAACCACACCGCGCGCTGCCGCGAATCCGATGTGCCGATCGCCGGACTGCTGACAGACCTCAAGCAGCGAGGACTCCTCGATGAGACGCTGGTCATCTGGGGAGGCGAGTTCGGGCGGACTCCGATGTCCGAAAAAGGCGACGGGCGTGACCACAACCCCTACGGCTTCACGATGTGGATGGCCGGGGGAGGCGTGCGGGGCGGACAGGTCATCGGGGCCACCGACGACTTCGGCATGCACGCCGTCGATTCCCCCGCACACGTGCACGACCTGCACGCCACCTTCCTGCACGCCATCGGACTCGATCACCAGAAACTCGTCTACCACCTCCAGGGACGACCCGAACGTGCCACGCTCAACGAAGGAAGCGTGATCGAGGGTGTGATGAAGTAGCTTGAGGCTGGGGGCAGACGCCGCCTGCAGCGGACCCATCAATGACGCAGCAGGAACTCGTTCGAGTTGATCAGCGCGTGCTGGATGTCTCGCAGCCCCTCGGCCCGGTTGGGCAGACTCGCCACGTGACCGGTCGCCAGCTTCCGCTCGGCGTCCGTCGGACGACGTGACAGGGTCGCCAGGTACAGAGTCTCAATGATCTCCGGCGTCGGCACGTTCGCCACCAGCAACCGGCCCAGACGACTCGAAGCCGCGTCAAACCGGTCCAGGATCCCGGCGTTGTTCATCAGGTGCACGACCTGGTTGAGCGTCGGGTCCGTCTCGCGGGCACAGTCGCAACGGACATCGCGGACCGGCTTGGTGAACGCCTTCAGGAAATTGTGGTCCACGGCACCCTCGGCCAACTGCGTCGCCCGAGTCCCCAGCGGATAGCCCCGGAACTTCTCGGGGACCCCGGTGGACTGGGAGATCGCGTCGAGGATCTGCTCGGCCGAGAGCATCTTGACGACCGACGAGGTGACGTAGCGGGCCGGGTCGGCCGAGTGCGGAGACTGCACGATCGGGCGGGCGCCCAGGCGGTAGGCCTGAGACGTCGCGATCGAACGAATCACCGGCTTGAAACGATAGTCGGCGGCGACGAATTGACGAGCCAACTCGTCGAGCAGCTCGACGTTCGACGGCGGGTTGCTGTCCCGGAAGTCGTCGACCGGCTCGACAATGCCCAGGCCGAATATGTGAGCCCAGATGCGGTTGACCGTCGAACGAGCAAACCAGCGGTTCTGACCTCGTACCAGCCAGTCGGCCAGCTGGGGCCGAACGTCCTGGCCAACCGGGACGTCGGTGGCCACCTTGCCAAAGGCCGTCGGCTTCATCACCTCGCCCGTCTCCAGGTGCTTCACCTCGCCGCTGCGACCGACGAAGACGATTTCCCGGTCGAGACCGAAGACGCGGCCCTTGAGTTTCACTCGAGCGAAGTAGGCGGCCAGGCCGTAGTAGTCGTTCTGGGTGATCGCCTCGTAGGGATGATTGTGGCACTTGGCACACTGGATGCGTACTCCCAGGAAAAGTTGCGCGGTGCTCTCGGCTGCGTCCTCGGGAGTGCGAGCGATCCGGAAGAAACTGGCCGGAGGATTCTCGAGCGTATTGCCGCGGCTGGTCAGGATCCGGCGGGCCAATTCTCCGAAGGATCGGTCCTGGGCAAAGTGACGAACCAGGTAGCGGTGCAGCTTGTGCACGCCCCGTTCGCTGATCGATTCGCGGTTGCCCCGCATCACGTCCAACCACTTCATCGCCCAGAACTCGCCAAACTCGCGCCGCTGCAACAGACCATTGACCAGGGCCAGGTGCTTGTCGGGGTCCTTGGAATCCAGGAACGCGCGGGCCGCCTCAGGCGACGGCAACGTGCCCAGCAGATCGAGATGGACTCGTCGCAGGTACGTGCCTTCGGCGGCCGGACGGGACGCCTTCAGTTGCAGCTGGCGGTGCTTGGCAAACACCAGCCGATCGATCGCATTCTCCTCAGATCGCCGCTGGGCCACGAAGTCCGGGTCGGCCCGCACGTAGGCCAGCCGCACGCTGACCATCTGCTTGAGATACCTCACCAGGATCGCCACCTCGGCCGTCCCGTGAAACTCGACCAGACCGTTATCGCTGACCGACGACGAGTCGATGTCGCTGGTGGTGAACACCGCCAGGTGGGTCACGTCGCGGATCGCACCGTCGGCAAAATGGGCCCGGGCGACCAGCTGCAGCTGAGGGCTGCTGGTGTGCAGAGTCTGCTGCCCGGGCAGGATCTCCAGCTTCAGCACCTTCTCGGCCGGCTCCTTGATCAGCGTGCCCTCGTAGATCCACTGCCTGAGCAGCCCGTAGGCAAGCTCGGTGCCGCGGAAGCGACGGCCGCCGACGTGAGGCACGCGGTTGGCCGCCTTGGCCAGGATCAGGCTGGCGTCGGGGTTCTGAGGACTCGTCCTGCGACCAAAAATCTCGCGGGTCAGTGTCACCCGGTCCAACTCGGGCTTGTAACCACGCAGGCTCAGCCGGAACCCGTTCTTGCCCTGCGGCGATCCGTGGCAGGCTCCCTGGTTGCAACCGCCCCGCGACAGCGCCGCAATCACCTCGGTGTAAAAATCCACCGGCCGGGGCGCCTGGAAGTCCTTGACCTCAACGGTGACCGACTGCGACACACCACCCACGGCCACCTTCACGCTCGTGCGTCCCGCACCAACGGGCTTCAGGCGACCATCGGCACTCACCAGCACCACCCCGGGATCCTCGACGGTGTACTTGGCCACTCGTGACAGATCCGCAACACGACCTGCGTCGTGGCGACCCAGAACCGACAACCGGGCCACGTCCCGCCGACCGACCAGTTGGACCTCCGCCGGCCGCACCTCGATTGAACGGGGCGCCGCCGGCTTCGAGTCGGGCTGTGCGGCCAGCACACCAGGTGCCATGCCACCCACCACGAGCACCAGCCCGCATCCGAATCGGCAGAGCCGTCTTACAGTCGTCTTTGAATTTGACATCCACATTCTGCTGTCCGTCTGGTGTGTCATGTCCGGTTTCATCACTTCGCCGCGGTCACTTCGACTTCCAACGACTCACCGCCTGCCGATTCCTGGAACCTCTCGACTCGACCGATCCCCGAAAGCGACACCTTGTAGGTACCCGGCTTCAGCCCGGCGGCCGCCTTGATCTCGATCTCGACCTCCCGGGCGCCCTCGGGCACCACGACCGATCCGGGCAGTTCGAGCCCCTTGACCTGTCCGATCGACAGCATCACCGGGCCATCGAAGGGAGCCAGCCGGTTGGGTCGCACCGCCACTCGCACCGTCCCGCCGGCGGTCACGCTGACCTTCTTGCGGGCCGGACCCGGTCGGAAGGCCACCACGATCTCCAGGTCAAACGTCCGAGTCAGCGACAGCTCGCGGCCCTTGTAGATCGCCGTGCCCGTCAGGATCACCCGCTGGCGATGCAGCTTCGTGTTGACGTAGGACTCGAGCGTCCCGGTCAACGTTGCGTTTTCGACGGTTGCCTGGCCCATGTGCAGTCGTACGCGAGGTTTGCGGAGCTGGTTCTGGTCGAGTTCCGAGCCGCGGGCCACGAACTGGATCGGACCCTCGAAGCCTGCAATTCGAGTCGTCTTCACCTGGATCTCGGCCGTCTGATACCTCGGCAGAGTGACCAGCGGGCTGGCCAGATCGAAATCAAACGGTGAGGTGGGCAACACCACCACGGCGATCCGCTCGCTGAGTGTCGGAGGCAGTCGCCGTTGATCCTCGCGGAGTTCAAACGGCTCGCCATGCGGACCTCGACCGGTCGGGCGGCGGTCGATCAACGGCCGCGTGGCCGCCAGAGTGGTGATCTTCGAATCCGCCTTCGAAACCGCCTCGACCTGGATCGTGTAGACACCCGGCTCGGTCGACACGTCGCACATCAGGTAGTTGTCGATCTCGCGAGTCCCCTGCTTCACCTCGTTGATCTTCATCGAGATCCCCTTGGGTGCACCCAGCAGCCGGAACTGCACGTCGCCAGCCAGGGCGACCTGGTTGAGCGAGAGGGGCAAAGGCTGTCGGGTGCCCTGGGGCAGGGCGACCCGGGTGATGCCCGAGGAGAGTGCCAGGGAGGGGGTCCGGGGTGCGAAGCGGATCGCGTAGGCGAACTCGGGACCACCCCAGTTGACCAGCTCCCGCACGACCAGCGTGTACTCGCCGTCGGCCGGAGGGCTGATGTTCATCCGCGCCTCATCGAGACCCGAATCGTCGGCACGGCTGATCTCCTTGCCCTTGGCATCGAGCAGGATCAGCTCGATGTCCGCCGGTGACCCGATCGTGTGAGTCTCGACCTGGACCTGGTACAGCTGACCCTTCTTCAGCGAGACCCGGAAGTGGTCCACGTCGCCCGGCTTGCCGATCACTCCGTGCAGTGCCGCGGGAATCTTCACCACGCTGGCCTTGCCCGCCACATCGTTGGGCTCGGATTCGATCACCGCCGCCAGCGTGCTGATCCGCAGGGGGAGCCACGCCGAAAGTTGATCGCCGGGCCGCTTCAGGGCAAACAGCATCCGGCCATCAATCACATCCGCGGGTGTCACACGCCCGGCCTCGGGCTGGGCCAGCACACCCAACTGAGGAAAACTCAGCAGGGTGGCCTGCCCCGTGGGCACCGTGGCCGGCACCGCCACACGCGCCTCGGGAAATCGACCCATCCTCAATACATAGCCCCAGTGGTCGGAACCGCGGAACCGAGAATCACGCACCTCGACGGTGTAGCGACCGCCGAGGGCGAACTTGTGAGCGAACCGGAGATCGAAGAACAGGCCGACGTCATTGTCCCTCTGCACAATCACCTCGCCCGCCGCGTCACGGATCGTGACCAGCGGATCCAGACCCTTGCCCAGCCGGCTGCCGATGACCTCGAACGTCACCTCCTGACCCACCGACGCGTCGAACGCGAACAGGTCGACATCCTCATCCAGGATCGAGCCGGCGATCGCCACGGGCAACTCGACCACCTGGGGTGCCGCGACCGGCGCCACACCCTCGGGCACCGCCATCTCCTCCTCGGGAACCGTCGCGATTTCATCGACCAGGAAAATGTGAGCATTCGAAAGGCCGCTCTCGGTGGCCAACCTCAGGCCGTGGAAACCCAGCGGAACTTCGGCCGCGACGGTGATGTCGAAAACCGCTCGCTCCGAAGTGCTCTCGCCCACGCGAGTCGCCTTCACGCGACCGCCGGGCACCGAAATCCACAACGCCGTGGCCAACTCCAGGCGGCTGCCATGCAGGATCACCCGCGTCTCTTCGCCGCGGGTCACCGCCGGAGGCTCAACACGCTGGACAAATGCCTGGGCCAAACAGGGTGATGGCTGAGCCCCGAGCAGGCCGACGATGAGACTGAAGGCCCACGGGGCGAGAGGACGAGAAATCCGGCTCAACATGTCGGTTGGTCCCGATCAAAAAAAACGGCTGAAGTGGCTGGTCCGGACCTCGTGGCCCGGAAGGCCATTCTCGAGGACGCATCGGCGTTTGTCAATTTGTGTTGAGGGCCTTGCGGCATTGCAGTATCCTGCCTGAATGAGGGTTTCACCTGTTGAGGCTCTTCTGGCGCGGTCCTCATTGACCTCGTTTCTCCACTTCTGCCAAACTCCAGATTCCCATCAAGACTACAAGGTCGCCGTCTGACCTCGAGGTGACGCGATGCTTTCGATCAATGGACAGGCTCCACGGTTGTGCGACGGGACGACACGTCGCGAGGCTTTGAAGATCGGCGGCCTGGGCATGACCGGGCTCTCGCTTACCTCGCTGATCGACCTCGACACCGCAAACGCCAACCCGAACTCCGACACCGGACCCAGCCATGCGGCCAGTTTCGGCAAGGCCAAGAACTGCATCGTGCTGTTCCTCTCGGGTGGGCCGTCGCACCACGACACCTTCGATCCGAAGCCGGACGAACCGGTCGAGGTGCGAGGCGAGTTCGACCAGATCCAGACTTCGGTGCCAGGCCTGGTGATCGGCGAGCACCTGCCGCGTACGGCGAAGTGGATGGACCGGGTCGCCCTGATCCGCTCGATGACTCACGAATCCTCGGGTCATGCCGGTGGCGGCTACTACATGTTCACCGGGTACAAGTACCCGCGGGGCGAGGGTGCAGCCAACTTCATGGGCCGCGACGAAGCGCCTCACTTCGGCTCGGTGCTCTCCAAGGTCTCACCGGGCCCGGGACCCATGGTCCCCTTCTGCATCGTCCCGCGACGACTCGACGCCGGCAGCGGCCGACGTGCCGGGCAGTGGGGCGGCAGCCTGGGCGGGAAGTACGACCCGCTGCAGACCGGTGGCAACCCCAACGACGAACAGTTCAAGCTCAAGCACCTCCCCCTGATCGCCAACCGGCCCGCGGCGGTGATCCAGAGACGCAAGAAACTGGTCGACCAGTTCAACAGCCAGTTGGCGTTCCTCAACGAAAACCCTCTGGCCCGTTCGATCGGACAGAACCAGCAGAAGGCGCTGGACGTGATCACCTCCGACGCCGTCCGACGTGCCGTCGACCTCTCGACCGCCGGCAAGGACCTGAGGAACCGCTACGGCCGAAACCTCTTTGGCCAATCGGTCCTGCTGGGCAAGCGACTTCTGGAGGCGGGGACCCGGCTGGTGCAGGTCAGTTGGCTGAGGACCCAGGGCCAGATGGGCTACGCCTGGGACAGCCACTGGAACAATTTCCAGGCACTCCGCGAAGACCTGATTCCTCCGTTTGACCTCGCCTTCACCAGCTTGATGAGCGACCTGGAACGTGAGGGTCGACTGGATGACACGCTGGTGGTTGTGGCCGGAGAATTCGGCCGCACGCCCAAGGTCACGCTCAAGACCGCCGGACGCGAGCACTGGTCCAACGTGTTCAGCGTGGTGCTGGCCGGTGCCGGCATCCGTGGCGGACAGGTCTACGGAGCCTCGGACAAGATCGGCGGCTTCCCCGGCGATCGACCGGTGTCCCCCGGTGACCTGACCGCGACGATTTACCACTGCCTGGGCATCGACCCGCGGACCGAAGTGCTCGACCAGAACGGACGGCCGTTCTACATCAGTGCCGGCAACCCGATCGCCGATATCATCGGCTGATCCCCTCCGTGCCCGTCCTGCTGCTGGCCACTCTCGACACCAAGGGAACCGAGTCGGCCTTTCTGCGCGATCGGCTTGTCGAACTGGGTGTCGACGTGGTTGTCGTGGACACCGGGTGCCTGGGCGAACCGGCGATCACCCCCGACGTCACCCGCGAAGAGTTCTACTCGTTGGGACCGGTCCCGCTGTCCCACTTGCAGGCGGCCGCTGACCGCGGCCAGGCCATCACCGCGGCGGCCGCATCGGCCGAGGCCCTGGCCACCTCGAGAATGCAGAGCGGGACGCTGCAGGGAGTCATCGGGCTGGGCGGATCGGCCGGAACGACGATCGCCACCGCCGCGATGCGTGCGTTGCCACTGGGAGTGCCCAAGCTGATGGTCAGTACCCTGGCCAGCGGCCCGGTCAGGCCCTGGGTCGGCGACACCGACATGCTGATGCTCAACTCGGTCGTCGACATCCTCGGCCTCAACCGCATCTCCCGCAGCGTACTCGACTCGGCCGCCCGCGCCCTGGCCGGACTGGTCAACCTCGATGCCGCACCCGCCTCCGACACCAACCGACGCCTGGTCGCCGCGACGATGTTCGGAGTGACCACGCCGGTGGTCGAGCGGGCACGTGAGCGGCTGCAGGAGGCGGGTTTCGAGGTGCTGGTGTTTCACGCGACGGGAAACGGAGGGCAGGCGATGGAGTCGTTGATCTCCGAGGGACTGATCTCGGGGGTCCTCGATATCACGACGACCGAATTGGCCGACGAGCTCATCGGAGGCATCCTCTCGGCCGGACCCGATCGGCTGACCGCGGCTGGAAAGGCCGGTGTGCCGCAGGTGATCAGCGTCGGAGCGACCGACATGGTCAACTTCGGGCCCCGCGGTGACGTCCCCGACCGATTCGCCGATCGGCTGTTCTACGAGCACAACCCGACGGTGACCTTGATGAGAACGACGCTCGAGGAGAACCGGAGGCTGGGCGAGCAGATTGGCAACCGGGCCGCGGCGGCCGTCGGTCCCACCACGGTGATGCTGCCACTCGAAGGGGTCTCGGCCATCGACCACCCCGGCCAACCTTTCGACGACCCCGCAGCCCGTGAGGCTCTGTTTGCAGCGATCCGAGACCATCACGCCACGGCGGAACTCATCGAGTTGCCTCACCACATCAACGACCCCGAATTCGCCGACGCAGCAGCGATGCGGTTGATCGAGTTGATCAATTCACAAAGCGAGGCGAGGTTGGCAGGCTGTTGAAACACACCAAGTGCCGGGGTCAGACGCCGCCCGTGGCGGGGCCTGAACCCTTTCCCGAAAGCAATGGTCCCTGGAAGAAATGGGGTCAGGCCCCGCCACGGGCGGCGTCAGACCCCCGGCTCCGAATCGATGAGTTTACGAGAATTCGGAAAGCGGTTTCATGCCACAGTCTGCAGGTCGTTCGACGGACAACGGCAGCGAATCTAGACTGTCAGAGCAGGACCGCTGTTGGCCTGTCAGACCTCTTTGCGATCGTCCCCAATACCACGACTCTCCCCTCAACTCACGGATCCCGCTGACATGGCCGCGTTCGCTCGACAGGAGATCCTCGATTCTCTGCGTGCCAAGGTCGAGGCCGGGGAGGTGATTCTCGGAGGCGGGGCCGGCACCGGGCTCAGCGCCAAGCTCGAGGAGGCCGGTGGGATCGACCTGATCGTCATCTACAACTCCGGTCGCTTCCGCATGGCCGGTCGAGGCTCACTGGCGGGACTGATGCCCTACGGTGATGCCAACGCGATCGTGATGGAGATGGCCGGCGAGGTGCTGCCGGCGGCTCAGAACACTCCCGTCCTCGCCGGAGTCTGCGGCACCGACCCCTTTCGCCTGATGACCGTCTTCCTGAAACAGGTCCAGGCTGCCGGGTTCTCGGGCGTCCAGAACTTCCCCACCGTCGGGCTCTTCGATGGCACCATCCGCACCGGGCTCGAGGAGACGGGCATGGGCTACGGGCTGGAAGTCGACATGATCGGGCTGGCCCACGAGATGGACCTGCTGACCACGCCCTACTGCTTCAATCCCGACGAGGCGACCGCGATGGCAAAGGCCGGGGCCGACATCCTGATCCCTCATATGGGACTGACCACCAAGGGCCTGATCGGCGCCAGCACCGCCTTGACGCTGGAACAGGCCGCCGGGCGGGTGCAGGAGATGGCCGATGCGGCCCGGGCCGCCAACCCCGAGATCCTGGTCCTCTGCCACGGCGGACCCATCGCCGATCCCGACGACGCACAGTTCATCCTCGACCACACCGAGGGCATCGTCGGCTTCTACGGCGCCAGCAGCATGGAACGACTGCCCGTGGAACCGGCCATCACGCAGCGGATCCGGGAATTCCGAGAGCTGAAGCCCTGAGCCTTGGCCCGGTTTGCAATCACCGCCCACCACCCTCACACTCACACTCAACCCGTGTCGACACCCCACCCCGAGGCTCGCCCATGTCACGCTTGCGAGGGCCCGTCGCACTCAGGGCCCTGTTGATCCTCATCGCCTGGAGCGCTTCGATGCCCGAGGACTTCTCATCGCTGGACCCGGCCGAAACCGCCGAGGCCGGACAGTACGACCGGCCGGCCCGCAACCCGCGGCAAAGCCGCTCCGTCGTCATCGCCAAACACGGCATCGTCGCCACCAGCCACCCCCTGGCCGCCCAGGCCGGACTCGACATCCTCAAGAAAGGCGGCAACGCCGCCGACGCCGCAATCACCGCCAACGCCATGCTCGGACTCGTCGAACCGATGAGCTGCGGGATCGGTGGCGACGTGTTTGTCATCTACTGGGACAACAAGACCAAGACCCTCTATGGACTCAACGGCAGCGGACGCAGCCCCTACTCAATCTCACGCAAGGTCTTCCAGGACAAGGGACTCGACGAGATCCCCATCAACGGGCCGCTCGCCTGGAGCGTCCCGGGCTGCGTCGACGGATGGGATATGGTCCGCAAGAAGTTCGGGACACTGGGATTCCAGGACCTGCTCGAGGATCCGATCCGGACCGCCGAAGAAGGGTTCCCCGTCAGCGAAGTCATCGGACGCAGCTGGGCAGCAGGCCAGGCGGCACTGGCAAAATGGCCCGACTCGGCACGCACCTACCTCCCCGGTGGCAAGGCTCCGAAGATCGGTCAGGTCTTCACCAACCCCGACCTGGCCTGGAGCTACAGGCAGATCGCCGAACATGGCCGAGATGCGTTCTACTCGGGAGAAATCGCCAGGCGGATCGTCGACTTCAGCCAGGCCAACGGTGGGTTCTTCTCGATCAAGGACTTCAACGACCACCATGGTGACTGGATCGAACCGGTCTCGACCAACTACCGGGGCTACGACATCTGGGAACTGCCGCCCAACGGACAGGGCATCGCCGCCCTGCAGATGCTCAACGTGCTCGAACACCACGACATCAAGTCGCTGGGACACAATTCCAGCGAGCACATTCACCTGTTCGTCGAGGCCAAGAAGCTGGCCTTTGCCGACCGGGCCCGCTTCTACGCCGACCCCGACTTCGGCAAACTGCCCACCGCCGAATTGGTCTCCAAGGACTACGGCAAGCAGCAGAACGCCCGAGTCGACCTGAAGCGAGCCGCGACCGAGGTCCGCTCGGGTGACCCCAAGCTCGAACACGGCGATACCGTCTACCTGACTGTCGTCGACAAGGACCGCAACTGCTGCAGCTTCATCCAAAGCAACTACCACGGATTCGGGTCGAAGGTCGTCGCGGGCAAGACCGGGTTCTGCCTGCAGAATCGAGGCCAGCTGTTCGCACTCGACGACAAACACCTCAACCGACTCGAACCGCACAAGCGACCCTTCCACACGATCATCCCCGCGTTTGTGACCCGCGACGGAAAGCCGTGGCTGTGCTTCGGACTGATGGGCGGCGACATGCAGCCGCAGGGACACGTGCAGGTGCTGATGAACATCATCGACTTCGGGATGAACGTGCAGGAGGCCGGAGACGCGGCCCGCATCCGACACATCGGCTCGGCCACGCCCACCGGTCAGCCCGCCGACGGCAAGGGTGGCTTTGTCGCTCTGGAATCAGCCGTCACCGACGACGCCATCCGGGGATTGCAGCAACTCGGACACCGCATCGTCCGGGCACCGGGGTCGTTCGGTGGCTACCAAGCCATCCGGATCGACCACGAGAACGGCGTACTGCACGGAGCCACCGAGCCCCGCAAGGACGGAACGGCAGCCGGGTACTGAGACCGACCTCAGACCCCCAATTGACGCACCCTCCCGATTGGCGACAATAAATAGCCACACACCCTCCACCAAACCCCACCCCACCCCACCCGCATGCCCCGGCTCTTTCCGCTCCTGGCCGCGCTCGCTCTACTGCCGGCTCTGCTTTCGGCCGACGCGGACCGCCGCTCGAAAGATGTCTCCGGAGCCGTCTGCGATCGCAGCCCGATCTCCCTGGATCTCTCGCCCGACAAGACCCTCGTCGCCACCGCCAACCACACCTCCGGCACCGTCTCGCTGGTCCAGCTCGCCACCGGCAAGGTGCTCTACGAAATCGCCGTTGGCCGACGTCCGGTCGACGTTGCCTGGTGGAACGCGTCGACGGTGCTGGTAAGCCTGCTCGACGACGACGCCGTCGCGGTGCTCAGCTGGCAGCACAACCGCCTGGAATTGACGCGGACCATCCCCGTCGGGGACGCCCCGCGTGGACTGGCCATCGTCGGACCCGAAGCCTCGCACCCCGGCACCCCGGGCCAGAAACCCCCGCGAGCCTTCGTCGCACTCTCGGGCCACGACGCCATCGCCGAACTCGATGTCGCCGCAGGCAGGGTGCTGCGGAGGTTTCCGACCGGAGGCCAACCCGGTTGGCTGACTCCGACCCCCAATCATCGCTGGCTGGTCGCGTGTGCCAACGTGCCCGGGGAGGTCTGGGTCCACGACATCGCGACCGGCAAGAAGCTGAGTCGGCGGACGATCTTCGACGACGGCTTCAACCTCGGCCGACCGGTGGTCCTGGGCGACAGCGAGACGATCATCCTGCCGACGCCGATCAATCGCAGCTTTCCGGTCAACGAGAACAACGTGCAACGCGGCTGGGTGATCGACAATCGCCTGACCCGTATGCCGTTGCCCGGCGGCGAGTACTGGCAACAGAAGCAGATGAACCTCGACGAACACGGAGCCGGCTGCGGCGACCTGAACGCCGTAGCCCTGAGCCCCGATCGGAAGTGGCTGGTGGGCAGCTGTGGAGGCTCACACGAACTGGTCGTGCTGCGGTTCTCTGAACTCCCCTGGCCATCGGCCGACCCCGGCGACTTCCTGCCCGAAGCCATGAGAGACAACCCCAGGCTGTTTCGTCGAGTCGAACTGGGGGGCCGCCCGCTGGACCCCGACTTCCTCGACAACCGACACGTGATCGTGGCCAATTACTTCGAGGACTCGTTGCAGGTCGTCGACGTCGTCAACTCGCAGAAGACACGAACCATCTCGCTGGGGTCGGCGGCTGCACCCACCCTGGTGCGTCAAGGCGAACAGATCTTCCACGACGCCGATCGCTCACGCGACGGCTGGTTCAGCTGCAGCTCGTGTCACCCCGGCGGCCACACCAACGGCCAGACCTTCGATACGCTCAACGACGGCAACCACGACACCTACAAGCTGACCCCGTCGCTGCGGGGAGTGACCCGCACCGGTCCGTGGACCTGGCACGGCTGGCAACAGAGCCTGCCGGCGAGTATCCGCAAGTCGCTCCACGACACGCTCTCAACCGAAACACGACCCAGCGACCAGGACATCAAGGCGGTGATCGCCTTCCTCGACTCGATCCCCTACCCGCTCAGCCCACACCGGCTGCCCGATGGGAGTCTCGGCCAGGCGGCTCGTCGCGGCAAGAGAATCTTCGAGACCACCGCCGGCTGCTCCGACTGCCATGCGGGCCGCGACTACACCACGCCCAATACCTACAAGGTCGGCCTCGAATCACCTCGACTGTTCTACCCCGAGTTCAACCCTCCCGGTCTCAGGGGCCTGCACGCCAAGCGTCGCTTCCTGCACGACGGGCGAGCCCGCAGCCTCGTCGAGGTCCTGACCAGGCACCACCGCCCCGAAAAACTCACCGGCAAAACACTCACACCCGATCAACTCAACGATCTGATCGCCTTCCTCAAGTCGATCTGAACCCAGGAACTCAACCGGAAGCCTCCACGAGACTCACGCCATGCGCATCCCCGCCCTGCTGCTGCTCACACTGCTCGCGACTCCGCTGTTGAGCGAGGACAAGAAGGCCGAACCGCTGGTTCCGACCGAGGAGGTCAAGGCCGAGGCGTTGGCCAAGCGGCCCCAGGTACCCGGCCGCCTCGCCATCACGCTCAGAGATCGACAGAAGACCTCGGCAGGGAAGATCCGCGAGCGGACGCGGAAGGTCGAATGGAACGCCTCAGAAACCGCCGTGATCATCTGTGACATGTGGAACGGCCACTACTGCCGACTGGCAGCTCAACGCGTCGACGCGATGGCCCCGAGAATGAACCGGGTGATCACCGCGGCACGGGCTCACGGCGTGTTGATCATTCACGCCCCCAGCGGCTGCATGGACGTCTACGACAAAACGCCTCACCGTTGGAGAATGAAGCTGGCACCGGCCTCCAAGACGCCGATCCCGCTGATGGGATGGTGCTACCGCGACCCGCAACGCGAGCCCGAATTGCCCGTGGACGTCTCGAAACAACCCTGCGACGACCCCCTCGTCGGCAAGGCGATCAGACGATTCTCGAAACAGCACGCCGCGATCAAGATCACCGGATTCGATGGCGTCAGTGCCAACGGGCAGGAAATCTTCAACGTGCTCCACCGCGAGGGCATCCGCAACGTGGTGCTGATGGGCGTGCACACCAACATGTGCGTGCTCGGACGACCCTTCGGCATCCGGCAAATGGTCCGACTGGGATTCCAGGTCGCGCTGGCCCGTGACCTGACCGACGCGATGTACGACCCGCGACAGGCCCCGTATGTCAGCCACACGCGAGGCACCGAGCTGGTGGTCGAACACATCGAAACCTACTGGTGCGCGTCGCTGACGGGAGCCGACCTGACACGTGTCGTGCGCGGATCGGCCGATCCGGT
This sequence comes from Planctomycetota bacterium, assembly GCA_963580005.1. Taxonomy (GTDB): domain Bacteria; phylum Planctomycetota; class Planctomycetia; order Planctomycetales; family Planctomycetaceae; genus UBA8437. The sequence goes on along the minus strand of CAUZJR010000044.1, from coordinate 2,604 downwards.
GGCCGTCGGCAAGAAGTGACCGCCGCCGTTGAAGCGGTGAGTCACTCCGCCTCGCCGCCAAGCTCGGCACGCAGCCGGTTCAACTCGTCCTCGATCCGACGCTCCGCATCCCCATCGACTCCTGCCGAGTCGGCCGGTACGGCCGTCTCGCTCTCGGCCGGTGTCGCCCCCCGCTCGAGACCCTCGCTGCGGCGCTTCGCCTCGGCCAACCGAGCCTGCAGGGCCCGGTAGGTCGTCGTCATGTGATCGCTGGTGGCGCTGGCCAGAAAGAACCGCTGCAACGGCCCCTCGAACGTCTCAACCAACTTCTCGAACGCCTCCCGCTCACCCTGCTGCACCCGCACCATCAGCTGGTCGCAGTCGGCCGGCTTCTCATGGTCGTGCAGCATCCGAGCCATCGCACCCTCCCCATTCGGTTGGCTGCCCCGAGGTCGGATTCTGGTTCCTGACCCGGTATAACCGGCGGAAGCACGAACTGCCGAACACGAAGCCCGAACGGTATACCCGGAATCACCCCGATTGCGACCCCCGACCACCCTCGACCACCTCCAACGACCTCCTCATACCGTGACCGACCCACAAACCCATCCCGTCGACGTGCGATACGGCCGCGAGTGTCACCTGGCGCTGGCGGTCGATGCCGACCGCCTGGTCACCCGCAGCGAAGCGCCCCAGCGGATCGAAACGCTCGAAGCCTCGATCCGCAACGCACTGGCCACACCGCTGGACTTCCCTCCGCTGCAGCAGGCGGTGATCCCCGGCGACCGGGTCGTCATCGCCCTGGATTTCGACACACCCGCCGCCAACACGATCCTGGCAGCGATCTGGGATGTGCTGGCCGAACGCGAGGTGGACCCCGAAGACGTGCTCGTGCTTCAGCCTCGAGGCAACGGCCCCGCCGAACCACCCGACCCGCGTGGCGACTTGCCCGAGGAGATTCGTGAGCGGATTGTGTGGCGGATCCACGATCCCCAGCAGGCCCAAGGGGGACACTACCTGGCCAGCTCGGCGTCGGGTGAACGGGTTTACCTGGCAAAGGAACTGATCGAGGCGGACCTGGTGATCCCGATCGGCCCGGTCGCCTTCGACTCGGTCCTCGGCTACCGCGGCACCCACAGCGTGCTGTACCCCGGACTCTCCAATGCCGATTCGCTCTCGCGAGCCCTCGGCCAGGGCGACCGTGAACTCGAACCGAGCGACCAGAGACCTCTGAGGCAACTGATCGACGATGTCGGCTGGCTGCTGGGTGTCCAGTTCTGCGTGCAGGTGGTGCCGGCGGCCGGGTCGGGAGTGGCGGGAGTCTGGGCCGGGTTGCCCGAATCGGTGTTTCGTACCGCGTTGGAGTTTCTCGAGACATCCTGGCGAGTCGAACTCGATCAACGCTCGGACATTGTCGTCGCCTCGATCGAATCCGACGCCGGCGGTCACGGCTGGGAACAGGTCGGACGCGCCCTGGAAGTGGCCCGCAACCTGGTCACCCACGAAGGACGCATCCTGCTGCTGACCGACCTCGATGAGACGCCCGGCGACGGGCTGAAACTGATCCGCGGCGCCGAGGCTCCCTTGGCTGCCCTCTCTCCACTGAAATCTCTGGCCCCCCTGGACCTCGTTCCCGCGACGCAGTGCGTCGAGGCGACCGACTGGGCGCGGGTCTACCTGCTCAGCCAGCTCGACAGCGACCTGGTCGAAGACCTCTTCATCACGCCGCTGGAACACCCCGACGAGGTCACACGACTGCTCTCGCAGCCGGGCCAATGCGTGATCGTCGAAAACGCCCAGCATGCCTATGGACGCGTCCGGATCAACGAGTGACACTCTGCAGGTTGATCCGCTCGAGGAAACCCGACTAAACTGGATGACCCAACACCAGGACACTCCCCCGGAAATACAGCTCGATCAAACAGGTACAGGAGATCCGGACGATGGCTCAAAACACACGTCGTGACTTTCTCGAACACTCGATGCTGACCGCCGCGGCCGCAGCCGTGGCCGGAGCGCCGACCTTCGTGGCGGCCGAGGAGAAACAGTCGAAGAGCCCCAACGAACGCCTGCAGGTGGCGTGCGTCGGAGTCCGCGGACGTGGGCAAAGTCACCTCAGTGCGTTCTCGAGACGGAAGGACACCGAGGTCGTGGCGGTCGTCGATCCCGACGAGGCGATCGGACGCCAGCGGGCCGAAAAGACTGGCAACAGCTCCGGCCGCAAGCCCAAGTACTTTGCCGACATGAGGAAGGTGTTCGAGGACAAGTCGATCGATATCGTCTCGATCGCAACTCCCAACCACTGGCACGCCCTGGCCGCGATCTGGGCCATCCAGGCCGGCAAGGACGTCTACGTCGAGAAGCCCGTCAGCCACAACGTCAGCGAAGGACGCCGGATCGTCCAGGCCGCTCGCAAGTACGGCAAGATCGTGCAGACCGGCACCCAGTGCCGCTCGATGGGCGGAACCATCCAGGCCATCGACCATGTGCACCAGGGCAAGATCGGTGACGTCAGCGTCGCCCGAGGACTGTGCTACAAGCGACGTGGCTCGATCGGAGCACGCGGCAAGTACGATGTGCCCTCGAGCGTCGATTACAACCTGTGGCTGGGACCCGCTCCCGAAA
>CAUZJR010000043.1:0-18904 GCA_963580005.1 Planctomycetota bacterium | reverse complement strand
CATTCGAGGTCCCCGTATCTCCTGAGCCCCGGAGCCGGAGACTTCGTGATCCCCGCGGGGACCACCTCGCGAGCCATCTCGTAGAGCACCTCCTGCTGGTCGGCCACGCTCTGGCCCCGGTTCTCGACCACCGAAGGACAGCTGTACCGCAGGCTGACGGTGACCTGCCGACCCTGGGGATGGAAGGCGTAGGGATAGACCCGGCAGGCCAGGGGCTTGGTCGGCTCACCATACCGGGCATGAATCCGGCACAGGCCCTCCTCGTCCAGGAACACGCAGGCCCCGTCGGGCTTCTGGCCCAGCCGCCAGCGACGGTTCCAGAACGGGCCCAGGTCGCGGACCAGCACCGGAGTCCCCTCGGTAAATTCGTCGTCGTCTCGCCACCCCTGCTCGATGATCGTCTGCCGCTCCTCCTCGGTGATCTCAACCACGTGCCGCCGGCAGCACTCGCTGCAACTGTGGCAGCTCCAGTTCTGGATCGTCGGCAGTTGCAGGCCGAATCCGTCCATCAGTCAGTCCCGTCCCGTAGGCTACAAGTCGACAACACCATCAGTTTCCGACATACCGAGCGTACAGCGACCGGGCCACGCCCAGGTCCTGGGTTCCCTTGATGATCGCACGGCCGTCGGCAAACACCGTCAGGTCCAGCTGAGGCTCACTGAGCACCAGCCTCAGCAGGTACGGATTCGACGTCACCTGCCCGGTGCCCTCGAGCCGCCCGGCGAGTTCTTCCAGCGAGAGCGAGAGGCCCGGAGGCGGGGCGACCTGTACGGCGTTGCGGCCGCACAACACCGTGGTCTCGGTGCCTCGCTCACCCCGCAGCCAGGTCCGCTCGCCGTCGACACACGCCGGACACCCGGCCCGCTCACGGAGATCTCCCATACCCAGCTGGCGGTAGGTCCCGTCCCAGACATCCACGACACTCAACACTCGTTCGACCTCGTCGGCGCGGCCGGTGAGAATCTTCAGGGCCGCCACGCTCTGCAGTGATGCCACCACGTTGATCGCCGCACCCAGCACCCCGGCCGTGTCACAGGTCTCGGCCGACCCCGGCGGAGGCACGTCTTCGATCAGGCACCGCAAGCAGGCCGATTCGCCAGGGAAGATGGCCATCGTCTGGCCGTGGCTCCCCACGCAGCCCCCGTAGACCCACGGCGTGGACGTCTCGAGCGACGCGTCGTTGACCAGGAAGCGGACCTCGAAATTGTCGGTGCCGTCCACGACCAGGTCGATGCCCTCGAAGTACTTCAGGATGTTGGTGTGATCGATGTCGGCGACGATCGGTTCCAGCTCGATGCCGGAATTGATCCGGGCGAGTTTTTCGGCGGCGGCGATCGACTTGGGAACCCGCCTGGCCACGTCGTCCTCGTCGAAGAGTACCTGCCGCTGGAGATTTGAGAGTTCGACGAAGTCTCGGTCGACAATCCGCAGGAAGCCGACTCCGGCACGGGCCAGGCTGTCGGCCAGCACGCTGCCCAATGCACCGCAACCGCAGACCAGCACCCGGCTGGCCAGCAAGCGACGCTGGCCCTCCTCACCAATGCCCGCCACCAGCATCTGGCGACTGTACCGCTCCAATCCGTCACTCATCGGCAACTCGACTCCCCGGACAACTCAAAGTACCACTCATCCGCACGACTGTAGTCTACCGGCCAAGAAGCCCGCAAACCGCGCTCCCACCGGGTGCGACAGCCCTTGGGATCTGTCATCATCAAGCCACTCCCAGTCACCAGGCCGATCCACGCATGAACCTCCCGACTGCCGACTCCAGCAACGCTACGCCTCCCAACCGCAGCCCCAGTCGTAGCCCCAGCCGCAGCCGATTGCTGATGCTGGTCGCGGTGATCATGGTGGCGGTTCCGCTGATCGTCATTGGCTGGCTGACCAACCTGGTGGACGAAGAGACCGGGTTGGTCACCTGCCAGGGTTCGATTCGCGTCAACGGACAAGCACTCACCTCAGGACAGATCGTCACACGCCGGGATAATGCCACCAGCGACGAAGCGAGCTCGATCGGCACCATCGATGCCCTCGGCAGATTTCAGCTCACAACCGGCGGTCAACCCGGAGCACCGGTCGGACACCACCGCGTGACCGTGGTACCCGATGGCGAAACCGGAGGCGTCGAGATTCCCCAGGACTACCAGTCACTGGAAGACTCGATGCTCGCGATCGATGTTCAGCCCGAATCCCGCTTCAACATCTTCACGCTCAATATCACCTCCGAAGACTAGGCGGCAGTCTTCAGCTGGTCGTCGGGCTGCTGAGCGTCCGAGAGCTCCTGCGGCGGTGCGTGCAACGGTGGCATCGGGGCGCCCGAGAGTTCCACCGCACGGTCGTTGAGATCCTCAACCGCCTGTTGGACCTCTCGAGTGTACCGGGCGAGTTCTTCTCGACGGATCTTCGGCGGCACGTGGATCGGATCTCCGTAGACCATCCAGGTCCGGCCAAACGGCAACGGCACGATCATGTCGGTCCAGCTGCCGCGGACCAGGAAGGTGTGATTCGACGCACAGGCCACCGGCACAATCGACACGCCGGTCCGAGACGCCAGGTAGACCACACCCTCCTTGAGGACCCGGCGAGGTCCTCGAGGACCATCCGGAGTGATCGCCATGTGCAGCGTCCGGGTGATCTCGATCGCCTGCCGCAACGCCCGGGTGCCGCCCCGTGACGACGAACCTCGCACGATCGCCATCCCCATCGCCGCAAGTGCACCCGCCGCCAACGCCCCGTCGCGATGCTGGCTGACGATGGCCGAGAGATCGTAGCTGCGGCCCGCGCAACCGCCAAACAGCAACTGCTCGTGCCAACCGCAATACAGGTAGCGCTTGTCGAGGTGCTTGTTGTAGGGGCTCACACCCTCGCACAGGGCCACGACCTTCAGACGCTGAGTCAGAAACAGACAGCGGACGATCCAGCCCAGCGTCCAGCCGGCGGAAAATGCCAGGCGAGACCGCAGCGATGCACGGAACCGACCCAACCGCTTGAACACGTGAGCTGAACTCCGGGAACACGATCCGAGGACCGCATTCTAGTCATCCGGCCGCGGAGGCCAAGACGAGTCTCAAGGAGGAGTTCTCTAGCGAGACTTGTAACGACGCGGCTGGCCCTCGGGGCCGATCTGCACCGTGTAGCTCTTGCCACCTTTAGCCACCCGGGCCCTGACCCAGATCCCCTCGCAGCCCTCGGTCTGGCCCCCGTTGGCGATGAACGGGGCGGGAGCCTGGAGCTTGGGGTCGAGCTTGACGTTGCGATGGAGTTGGTACAGCGCCTGCAACGACCTGCCCCCCTTCAACGTCTTCAGCACACTCGCCGATCCCCCCTTGGTCGGGCCGTTGCACATCACGGCCACCCGCGGATCAATCGCATGCACCAGGACCGGATTGTTGCTCGAAGGCAACCCGTGGTGAGTGACCATGAACATGTCGACCTTGCCGATCGGGTTGTTCGGAGTCATCAGCTTCGCCTCGATGTTCCACGTCAGGTCGCCGCAGCACAGGAAACGGAACTTTCCGAAATTGAGCAGGAAGCTGAGACTCGCGGCGTTGTCCGACTTGTCTTCGGCCTGCGGCTTGTGCAACTTCGCAAACTTGTTCGGCTTGCCCGTGTTGGGGATCACCTTGCGACTGGCCGTGACGATCTTGATCGAATACGGCGTCTTGCCCGACTTCAACGGCAGGCTGTCCCCGGCCTTCAACGCCTTCGAACGGTTCTGCGAGGCCGAACGGTAGTCGGCCACCCGAGCCTCGAACTGCTGGTCCTCGGACAGAGCATCCGGGATCCCGCGGTCCCAGAAGTTCTTGATCTTGATCTTCGTCGTCAGCGCCGCGTGGTTGCCGTAATGGTCGCGGTGCCAGTGGGTCACCGCCGCATGGTCGATCTGCTTCAGGCCCGCCACGTCTCGTACGACGTGAAGGATCCGCTTCAGGTCCCGACCGTTGTTGTCCGGATATCCCGAATCGATCACCAGAGACTCACCCGAGGGAGAGACAAACAACGTGCAGGCTCCCCCCTCGACATCAATGAAGTAGATGTCCAGGTGACCACCCGGTTCCGCCGCCGGCAAAGACGTGCCCGCGGCGAAGACGCAGAATGAGACGACCAGCAGCGGAGCGATGGCCGAGAGAATCGGGCCTGCGATGCGGGATGAACGGTCGGCTGAACGGAACGTCATGGCGGTCGGTCTCGTGGCGGGAGCTGGAAGAGAGTGAGGCCTCAGCATATCCACGCCCCACGACGATTTCACCCGTCACCGGACGTGGGCTCGTCAGGTTCCTCGTCAGGCGACTCGTCAGGCGACTCGTCAGGTGGCTCGGTCTCGGTAGACACCCGTCCGAGCTCGGTGTTGAAGATCCCGACCAGCGCGTGCAGGCAACAGGCGACGATCGGACCGATGAACACTCCCCACAACCCCATCGCATGCACTCCCCCCAGCACGCTGACGAATGCGAGCAGAGGGTGCAGTTGAGTGTCGGTTTGAAGCACATGCACGCGGATCACGTTGTCCAGCGTCCCGATCACGGCGACTCCGAACAGAGTCAGGACAATCGCACCGGCCATGTGTCCTTCGAGGCCCAACCAGACCGCCACGGGTCCCCAGACGAGCCAGGCCCCGGTGACCGGGACCAGGGAGGTGAGAGTCGAGATGATGAAGAACAGGAAGAAGTGCCGCAGCAGATCCAGATCGAAGACCACTCCGACGATCCAGAGTGCCACGGCTGTCAGGCCGCCCTGGACCACCGCGGCCAACAGGGTGGCCGAAACCACGCTGCGGACCACCGTCTCGAATTCGCCGAGCAACCGCTGCTGGTAGTCGTCCTTGACCGGGATCAGGCGTCGGGTCCCGGCCAGAAGCGCCGGGCCGTCGGCCAGGAAGTAATACAACGCGATGCCGAACATCGCCACGCCAACCGTCATGCCGATCAGGCTGCCGACCCATCGGCCCAGAGTCTGAGTCGCGATCCCGGCGCTGCGGTCGGCCAGGCCACGCATCGCATCGGACACGTCCTGCTTCAAGGCAGCCTCGTCCTGGCCCGACACCGCCTCGACCAGGCCCCAGTCGGTCGCCACGCGACTGATCCGACCCAATTGCTCGTCCCAGTCAGCACTCCCGATCGCCTCGCGGGCCACCGCGTACAACTGCAACGTCGCAACCAGAACCCCCACCAGCAACGGCACCAGGATGATCACCAGTACCGATCCGGTCGTCAGGCCCGAGGCCAGGCGAGGCCGACCGGGCAATCGACGCTGGAACCGCTCGTGCAGAGGGCGGCAGAGCATCGCCACCACGCCGGCCAGGAACAACGGCAGCAGGAACGGCGCCACCACCTGGTAAAACGTGATGCCCAGGAAGATGATCAGGACCAGCAGCACGCCCAGTGAGATCATGCGGACCATCACGGTGTTGTACACCGCAAGCACCCGCACCTGCCAGCATCCCCACCCCCACTAACGCGCGGCAACCACCGACAGGACCGGATGAGACTCGGTGAGACCCAACTGGGCGTCGATCAGTGACAGTCGTCGAGCAATCCGAGACCGCTGACCCTCCAGGCGGTCGTTCCACTCGGACAGCGTGCCCGCTACGTCCAACCCACCTTCCACCTCGCTCGATGAAACCCGGAACAATCGCACCAATGCCGACTCGACCCGACTCGAACCACGATCCATCCAACCCGTTTCACTCGACTCCACGTCCCAACCCATCTGTCGCTCCCCACGTTTCATGACCTGATCACTCCGGGACCCCATCCTCACATCCTAGGCCGTAGTCCCGCCCGGACTAACAGAATCGACCTTTCCGATTGGCGAACTGAAGCAATTTGGACCAGAAACTCACGATTACGAAGAATCGGTACTCTGCGCAGCTTACACAGCATGAGTAACCGCTAACGACTCGGCCAGCGGCCGCAGATTGTCCAGTGCCGGTCCGAGCTGGCGAACGCGAACTCGGGTCGGCCGCCGCACGCGGTGACCAGTTGCCGGGCTTCGGACAGGGTGAGTGCGGCGTGCAGAGACTGTTGGAACAGTTGCCTGGCGTGCTGCGACTCGTCGCCGGCGTACTCTTCGACCAGCCACTGGACGATGTCGGTGCCAGCGGGCCTCATCAGATCCCTGACAAACAGCAGCCCGCCGGGCTTGAGCACTCGGGTCATCTCCTCGAGCACCACTTCGGGCCGCGGAATGTGGTGGATGATCGAGTTGGAGATGACTCCATCAAACCGACCGTCGTCATAGGGCAGTGTCCTGGCATCGACATGAAGCAGCTCCACCACCTGTTCGAGGCCTGCGTCGGCTACGTTTCGGCGTGCGAGTTTCAGCATTTCTTCGGCGAGATCCACGGCGACGACACGACACCCGGTCCCGCGACCGGCCAGTTCGACGGGAATCTGTGCCGTCCCGGTACCGACATCGATCAGGCAGGCACCCTCGAGGTCGTCAGAGCCTTCGTTGCCTTCGCTAAAGGCCACCAGGAACTCGTCGACAAACGCCCGGTTGACGCTCGAGTGGTCCATCCGATCGTAATCGGAAGCCTCAAGCGCGGTGTCCATCACCTCCGGTTCCAGTCTCCGGGGCAGCATGTCCGCTCTCGAGGCTACTCGTCCCCGTCTCCGTCGGTCGGCTCACCGGGCTCACCGGGCTCACCGGGCTCACTCGGCTCACCGGTTCCCACGGCGGCCAGTTCTTCATCCTCAGCCTCGACCTCATCCTCTGCCGACGCCTCAACCTCAACCATCGTCCCTTCGAAGTCGAGCTGTTTCTGGTCGCCGACTTCCTTGACGGTGACTGTGATCCGGTTCTGTCCTTCGAAGGCACCTCGGAGAATTTCTTCAGAGAGAGGATCTTCGATGCAGCTCTCGATACTCCGTCGCAGCGGCCGGGCTCCGTAGTCGAGGTCCCCGCCCTTGTCGATCAGGAACTCGCGAGCCTCGTCGGTCAGTTCCAGCGTCAGCCCCCGTTCGCCGAGCCGTTCGTAGACCTTTTCCAGTTCGATGTCGACGATTTGCTTGAGATCTTCTCGGGTGAGTTGCCTGAAGACGACGACCTCGTCGAGTCGTCCGAGGAACTCGGGCTTGAAGAATCTCTCGATCTCCTGGGTCAGCCGTTCCTTCATCTTGTCGTAGCTGGTGTCATCATCCTTTTTCCCGAACCCGAATGGTTCGGCAAGGATCGAGCTGGCTCCGGCGTTGGTCGTCATGATCAGCACGACGTTCTTGAAGTCGACCTTGCGACCGAAGCTGTCTGTCAGGTGGCCTTCCTCCATGATCTGCAGCAGCATGTTGTAGACATCCAGGTGCGCCTTCTCGATTTCGTCCAGCAGCACGACCGCATAGGGTCTCCGCCGGATCTTCTCGGTCAGCTGCCCACCCTCTTCGTAGCCGACATATCCCGGGGGGGCCCCGATCAGCCGGCTGACGTTGTGCTTCTCCATGTACTCGCTCATGTCGATCTGGATCAGTGCGTCCTGGTCCCCGAACATGAACTCGGCGAGGGTCTTGGCGAGCAGAGTCTTACCAACGCCGGTGGGTCCGGCGAACAGGAAGACGCCCGTGGGTCGCTTGGGATCCTTCAACCCGCTGCGACTGCGTCGGACGGCCTTCGAGACCTGCCTGATCGCCTCGTGCTGGCTGATCACTCGAGTGTGCAGTTCATCCTCCATCTGCAGCAGCCTCACGGCGTCTTCGCTCGAGAGTCGTGTCAGGGGGATCCCGGTCATCTTGGCGACGACCTCGGCGATCACTTCCGCGTCGACCACCCCATCGGTCTGCTCGCTCTTTTCACGCCATTCCTGCGTCAGCTGTTCCCGCTTCTTCTTCAGCTTGTCGGCCTGGTCGCGGAGGTTGGCGGCCTTTTCAAAGTCCTGGTTGGCAACCGCCTCTTCCTTGGCCCCATTCAGCCGCTCGGTCTCCTCCTCGAGTTCCTTCAAATCGGGAGGCCTGACCATCGACTTCAGCCGGATCCGGGCACCGGACTCGTCGATCACGTCGATCGCCTTATCGGGCAGGCAGCGGCCGGTGATGTAGCGGCTCGCGAGTTCGACGGCCGATTCGAGGGCGTCGTCGGTGATCTGCACCCGGTGGTGTTCCTCGTACCGATCCCTCAGCCCCTTGAGAATCTCGACGGTCTGCTTGGCCGAGGGCGGCTCGACCAGCACGGTCTGGAATCTCCGCTCCAATGCCCCGTCCTTCTCGATGTACTTACGGTATTCATCCAGCGTGGTGGCACCGATGCACTGCAGTTCGCCTCGCGAGAGTGCCGGCTTGAGCACGTTGGAGGCATCGATGGCACCCTCGGCACCACCGGCTCCGACCAGGGTGTGCAACTCGTCGATGAACAGGATCGTGTTCTTGGCACGTCGCACCTCGTTCATCACCGCCTTGATCCGTTCCTCGAACTGACCCCGGTACTTGGTGCCGGCGACCATCATGGCCAGGTCGAGCACCACGATCCGACGCTCACGCAACAGGTCCGGCACGGTGCCGTCGATCACCATCTGGGCAAAACCCTCGACGATCGCCGTCTTGCCCACGCCCGCCTCACCCAGCAGAACCGGGTTGTTCTTCTGGCGTCGCGACAGGATCTGGATTACCCGCTCGATCTCGTCCTCGCGACCGATCACCGGGTCGAGCTTGTTCTGTCGAGCCAACTCGGTCAGGTCGCGTCCAAAGCTGTCCAGGGCCGGAGTCTTGCTCTTGCCCGACTTCGGCGACCCGCTCGCTCGCTCGCTCGTCTCGGCACCTTCCAAGCCATGCCCCAGCAGGTTCAGTACCTCCTCGCGGACATCCTCCAGCTTCAGGCCCAGGTTCATCAGCACCTGAGCCGCCACACCCTCCTGCTCACGCAACAGACCCAGCAGCAGGTGCTCGGTGCCGACGTAGTTGTGATTGAGATTCTTGGCTTCTTCGAGAGCGTACTCGATGACCTTCTTGGCCCGGGGCGTCTGGGGCAGCTTGCCCATCGTGACCATGTCGGGTCCCGACTGCACGATCTTCTCGACCTCGAGACGGATCTTGCGGAGGTCCACGTCGAGGTTCTTCAGGACGTTGGCGGCGACACCAGAACCTTCCTTGACCAGACCCAGCAACACGTGCTCGGTCCCGATGTACTCGTGGTTGAACCGCTGAGCCTCCTGGTTGGCCAGCTGCATCACCTTCCGCGCCCGATCGGTGAATCGCTCGTACATCACTCTCTCTCCGTCCTCGACAGGATGTCCCACGCAATTGTAGCTCACAGGCGATGCCGGCAGCAGGCCCGGGCCTTCGAGAGATCCGTCTCCCGGCTCCTTGCCAGCCAACACAACCGCTACAATGCATCGGAATTCTAGTTCTCGCGCACCTCGGTGGCAAGATGCCCACCCACGGTCCCGCGACGAGAGCAGGAGAAACCTGCGATGATCCCCGGCGAATGGACCGAGTCGGCCTCGCGAGCACTCGCGGCAATCGAACACGACAGCCGTCCGGCTCGACCCCGAGAACTGTTCTGGGCACTGGTCGACCAGGAATCCCGAGCCAGCGAAATCCTCGCCGCCGGAGGTCTCGACTCACAGACCCTCGAACAACGTCTCCCACGCCCCACCCCCACAGACGAACCCACCTCCAACGGCCTCGACGTGGTCCTCCGCGAAGCCGCCGCACTGGCCGGGCTGGCCGGACGAGTGGGAGAAGTCGGGACCGAGCACCTGCTGTGGGGACTGGCTCAGGTCGATGAACCGATCGGAGCGGTGCTGGCCGAATACGACCTCCGCCCCGAAACGCTGGCACCGGTCATCGAGGCGGCTGCGGGACTCGAGACGACTCCCCTGGAATCCGACGAGACGCTCGAACCACTGCCCTCACCCGGTTCGACCACCGACACGCTGCGGATGATGGATGCCTCCGCCAACCGGGCCCGCGAGGGTCTGCGGGTCGTCGAGGACATTGCCCGCTTCGTGCTCGACGACAAACACCTCACCAGCCTGCTCAAACAACTCCGACACAACCTCGCCGCCGCACTGGAACCACTCGATGATGGCCGCTTCCTGGCCGCCCGCGATACGACCGCCGACGTCGGCACCAGCGTCACCACCGAACGGGAACACCAGAGGAGTTCGCTGCGAGACGTACTCGATGCCAACCTCTCGCGGGCCCAGGAATCGTTACGAACACTCGAGGAACTCGCCAAGCTCCAGGCCGACTCACTGCCCCACAGCACCCCCTCCGCCCCCTCCGCCGCGGCACTCTTCGAACAAACCCGCTACGACCTCTACACCCTCCACAAGGCACTCGCCGGAACCCTCGAGGCCCGCAGCAGACTCGATGGCCGCATTCTCTATCTGCTCGCCGGAGAATCCGGCTGCCAGGGTGGCATCGGGCCGGTGATCCGGGCCGCGGTGGCCGGAGGGGTCGGAGTTGTGCAACTCAGAGAGAAGTCGCTCGAGGACGGGGCGCTGCTGGAATTGGCACTTCGAGTCCGACGCTGGACACGAGAAGCCGGGGTGCTGTTCGTGATGAATGACCGGCCCGACCTGGCCCTGCTGGCCGACGCCGACGGGGTCCATGTCGGCCAGCACGAACTCGACGTCCGCAGCGTCAGGCGAATTGTCGGGCCTGGACGACTGGTCGGTGTCTCCACGCACTCGATCCCACAGGCCCGCCAGGCGGTGCTCGACGGAGCCGATTACCTGGGTGTCGGGCCGGTCTTCGCCTCACAGACCAAGTCCTTCGACTCACTCGCCGGACTCGACTTCGTCACCGCCGTCGCTGAGGAAATCACTCTGCCGTGGTACGCCATCGGAGGCATCTCGAGCGAGAATCTCGAGCAAGTCACCGCCGCGGGAGCAACCCGCGTGGCGGTGGGTGCGGCGGTGTGCGGGACCGATGACCCCGAGACGGCCGCTCGCTGCCTGCACCGGGATCTGGCCGGTACCGAGTGATCCGGGTCGACGAGCCTGGTGCGGGCGTCGCGTTGTGACGCTGGTGCGAAATGTCGGCTAGTTCTTCTTGACCGGCGGCCGAATCGCGCTGGCGGCTTCCCACGAATCGAGCTTCACGCTCAGGGCCAGCGTCTTCTTCTGGCCGTCGATTTCCCGCTGCACTGTCAGTGGCACCTTGTCTCCGGGACGATGCTCCTTGATCAGGTCGACCAGCTGCTGAAAGTCGGCAATCATCTTGCCGTTGAAGGTCAGGATCACGTCGCCCACCTTGATCCCGGCCCGATGAGCGGCCAGCCCGGGACGGACCTCCTGGATCCGACACGAAGACGAGAACGGCTTGACTCCCAGCAGAGCCCGGCCGCGACGGACCACGTTGAGCAACGGTGTCGTGGCGATCAGTTCGGTGAGCGCCTTGTCCGAGGCGGTGGCCCCTTCGATGATCAGCAGGGATCTGAGTCGAGGCAGTCGCCGCACGAATTTCAGACCCGAGTCGCCCCCCTTCCAGCCCTTGCCCAGTTGCAGGGTGTCGATGGGATGACCCAACAGGCTGGGGCTGTTGGGGTCGATGACGTTGTCCCGGGTGTCCTTGAAGATGCCGCCCAACTGCTGCACCTGCTCCACCGCGCGGCGTTGCCGCAACTCGACGTGTGATGTCAGCACCTTGCGAGCTCGCCGGGCCACCCTCCGTGGACCACTCTCGGAAAGACCCTCAAGCACATCCTCGCTCGCAGCGACCACCTCGAGATCACGTGCCGTGTACATCCTCGCCAGGACCCCCACGGCCCGGGCGGCCACTTCGAGATTGTCGCCGCGGGCGGCACGGCCCAGGGGCACAGCCGCCGTGGCACCCACTCGATACAACTCACGAGTCGCCCGCTGACGCCTCGCAAAACTCGACGCCGACAACTCAGCAATCAACTCCATCACCGGACGCGGAGCCGGCAGGATCGTGCGGGGCAACGGAGGCGGAGGCGGGGTTGTGGGCCGGGCTAGAGACTGGGCCGGAGGCTGGGCCAACAGACCCTCGGCGGTCAACAGCACCGCGATCACCAGCAGCAGAGTCCTCAATCCACGCTCCCTCATCTCCCAGCTCTCCTCCCGGCTCTCCTCCCGGCGCAACCCATTGTGCCGCAAAGCCCCGATCCAATGCCATGCCAGTCCGACGGCCCGGATCGGAGAACCGTCCCCGGATCCCAATCCGCTTCCTTGACGGTCCGCCAGAGCCACCCGTACACTCCTGCTCGAGATGCAAATCACCGTCAACCAGGAGCCGCGCGAGGTCGAGACCGGGGCGACAGTGGCCGGGTTGATCGACCGCCTGGGACTCGAACCCCGATACCTGGCGGTCGAACGCAATCGCGAACTGGTCCCCAGGCGCGAACACGCAGACTGCGTACTCGTGGAAGGCGACGAACTCGAAATCGTTACCCTCGTCGGTGGCGGCTAGACAACGACCGATCTCCCCCATCCGGGGCCAAGCAGGGAACACGAAGGGAACCAGAACGGATGAGCGTTTCCGAAACACCCGACTCTCTGAGCCTGGGGGCCAAGTCGAATACGGCCGAACCCACGCTCGATTCCCCACTGGTCTTCGGCACTCACGAACTCAAGGGACGGCTCGTCGTCGGCACCGGCAAGTACAGCTCGTACGAACTGATGCAGGAGTGCCTGGCGGCGAGTGGGGCCGAGGTGGTCACGGTGGCGATCCGCCGCGAACGACTCGTCGACTCCGATGGCCGCAATATCCTCGACTTCATCGACCTCTCGCACTACACCATCCTGCCCAATACCGCCGGATGCTTCACGGCCGAAGACGCCGTGCGAGTCGCCCGCCTCGGTCGCGAAATCCTCGAAGGACTCGACAACCCCGGTGCCGACTGGGTCAAGCTCGAAGTGCTCGGTGACACCCGCACCCTGCTGCCAGACCCCCTGGCAACTCTCGAAGCCACCCGGCAACTCGTCGACGACGGATTCCAGGTCCTGTGCTACAGCTCCGATGACCCGATCACGGCCAAGCGGCTCAAGGAGGCCGGAGCCACCTCGGTGATGCCCGCCGGCAGCCCGATCGGCAGCGGTCAGGGACTGCTCAATCCCAACAACATCCGCATCTGCCTGGAATACCTCAAGGAAGACGACCCCGACTACCCGGTGATCGTCGACGCCGGAGTCGGCACCGCCAGCGATGTGGCCGTCGCCATGGAACTGGGCTGCGACGGTGTGCTGCTCAATACCGGCATCGCCTCCGCCGAGGACCCGCTGCTGATGGCTCACGCCATGCGACACGCCTGCCAGGCCGGTCGAGCTGCCTTCCTGGCCGGACGCATTCCCAGGAAACTCTACGCCACCGCCTCCAGCCCCGAGGTCGGAGTGCTGGGTGGGCCGGGGTCCCGGAACTGAATTCTCGCGAATTCGGCTACGCTTCGATCTTCAGCAGCACCTTGCCCGCCCGGCCGGTCGTCTCGGAGGCCGCCACCGCCTCGACCACCCGCTCCAGCGGAAACGTCTCGCCGATCTCGGACTCTAGCACCCCGTCGCTGACCAGCCCGGCGACGGTCTTGATCAGTTTCAGCTTGGCCAGCAGCCCCCGGCTCGCCATCCACGGACCCAGCCAGAAGCCCTCGACCCTGGCATCCTGGGACATCAGCACCCGCGGCGGAACCTCCAGCGGTCGCTCGTCCAGGGTCCCGTAACACAGCATCCGCCCGCCGCGTCCCAGGCACCCCACCACGGCCGAACCCAGCGGGCCGCCCACCGCGTCGATCGCAAACTCCACACCACCCCCGGTGATCTCCTCGACCAGACCGGCCAGCTCCTCACAAGGCTGCTCACCGGCCCGGAACGCCAACACGTGATCGCCACCCAGGGCGGCCAGTTCGGCAACCTGCTCGTCACGACGGACGATGTTGATCGTGCGGAATCCCAGCCGACGACCCAGCCGGATCACCATCCGCCCCAACTGGCTGCCGGCAGCCGTCTGCAACAACCAGCCTCCCGATGGGACCTCCAGCACCCGCTCGACCATCACGTAGGCGGTGACCGGGTTGATGAAGAACGTCGCCGCCTGTTCCACAGACAGCGACTTGGGGACCGGAATCACCTGCTGGGCCGGCACCACCGCCTGCTCCGCCCAGTTGCCGGTGATCGAGTTGAGCACGACCACCCGCTTGTTGCGTCGCAACGCCCCCAACAACCCACCGCCACTCTCCTCGACCACCCCCACACCCTCGTAGCCGGGCGTGAACGGCAGGCTCGGCCGGCGGCCGTAGGTGCCCCGGATCGTCATCACGTCCGAAGGGTTGATCGGGCTGGCCAGCATGCGGACCCGGACCTGGCCGGGCCGCGGCGCCGGATCCTCACACTCCACCACTTGCAACACCTCGGCCGGTTCGCCGAAGCCTGTCATCTGTACGGCTCTCATCGTCCCGACAGTTCTACCGGCCCACACCCGGACTGCCAACCGAGCATTGCCGTTGCACCAACTTGTCCCTCAGCACTATTCTCCCGCCCCGCACGGGAACTCTCACCCCGTGCCCTGCTCGCGACTCGCACACAACCTCTCCATCAATCCGCAACCAACCGTCGGCCCGTCCCTACCCCAACGGCCGCCCAGCCCCCCACTGCGCAAACACCTCTCCCCTGATCTCCTCTCACCGTTCCCCTCTTTCTCCCCGCTCCCCTCTTTCTCCCCGCTCCATGCTCCGACTCGGCATCGTCGACTTCGACAGTTCGCATTGCGTCGAGTTCACTCGACGCATCAACGGCATCGGTGTGCCCAGCGACCAGCAGGTCGAGGGGGCTCGAGTGGTGCTGGGGTGGCCGGGCACATCGGAGATGGCTCCCGAGCGGATCGAGGGGTTTCAGCCGGAAATCGCAGCTCTCGACGTCGAGCTGGTCGAGGACCCGATGCAGATGATCGGCCGCATCGACGCCGCACTCGTGCTCTCGCTCTCGGGCACACCCCACCTGGAAAGAGCCCGACCGTTTCTGGAGGCGGGACTGCCGGTGTTTGTCGACAAGCCGATGGCCTGCCGCTTCGACGACGCCCGCGAGATGTTCCGGTTGGCCGATGAGGCCGATGTACCGTTCTTTTCGGGATCGGCCATGAGGTTCTGCCAAGAAGTGATCGACTTCTGCGAGAACCGCGACCAAGACTACGGGGCGGTGCACGGAGCCGTCAGCTTCGGACCGGCGTGGCGGGCCGAGGGCAACCCGGGTCTGTTTCATTACGGGATCCACCCGGTGGAGGTGCTGTTTGAGGTGATGGGCCCGGGATGCCAAAGCGTCATGGCTCATCACGGTGACGACGCCGACGTGGTGGTGGGGACCTGGCACGACGGGCGACAGGGGCTGGTCCGAGGCGGTCGGGGCGGAGGCACCGCCTACGGGTTCACCGCCTGGTGCGAGCACGGCGTGATCCAACAGAACACCTCCACCCGCTTCGCCTACCGCAATCTCTGCCAGCACATCGTCGAGACCCTCGCGGGCAACTCACCACCGCCGGTCTCGCCCGACGACTCACTCGAAGTGGTTGGCTTCATCGAGGCGGCACTCGAGAGCGAAACTCACGGCGGCCAGGCCGTCGCCCTTCCTTCCTAGTCAGCAAGTCCCCACACCATGCACCGTCCTCTCGCTGTGGCCCTCGCCCTGATCGCGATCTTGACCGCACCGGCCAGTGCCCAGGAATTCGGCGTCTACACCAGGGTGTTCAACGTCGCCGGCGCCACACCCAAGACGACTCCCGAAGTGATCGTACGCAGCCTGACGCTGTTCCGGTCGGGAATCGCCTACGACACGATCCATTCGGCCGGCGAGGTGACTATCTTTGATCCCTCGCGACGACGATTCGTGATCGTCAACGGACCGCGGCGGTTGACGACGGAATTGAGTTTCGAGGAGATCGATAAGTCCTTGAAGAAGGCGGAGGTGGCCACGCGGGAATACATTGCCGAGTTGCAGCAGAAGGGAGACGCCCGCTCGCTGGCGGCCGCGGCACCGCTGCTGGGACAGCTCGACCCCGCCTTCAGCGAACAATTCGACTCCGGCACGGCAACACTGCTGCTGCCCGGCCGAGGCTTCCGCTACCGCGTCCACTGCACCCGCACCCCCAATACCCCCAACATCGATCGACTCGCATTCAACGCCGCACGACGCCGCTACCTCGAATACGCCGATTGGACCGCGAAGCTCAACTACCTGCTTCACCCCCGCGCCCTGTTCCCCGCACCACGCATCTCGCTCAACCAGGCACTCAAGACCCGCAAGCTGCTGCCGCTGAAGGTGGAACTCCGAGACAACTCGGCCAGAGGATTCCATCTCCGCGCCGAACACCAGTACCACTGGAAACTGACCGGCAAGGACCGAGACGACATCCTCCATTGGGAATCCCTGAGAACCAGGGGGACGCTCCGCCGGGTCAAGTTCACCGAGTACCGCCGCCGACTCGTCAGCCGCCGCTGACAGGCACTCCCGCGGGGAGTGCCTGTCCCAAAACCATCTCCAACCCACAAACTCACCCCATTGTCCCCCGCAGCCGAATCCGCGAGAATCCAGAAACCACCCCAGCTGCCCCAATCCTCACCAAGCCGGCCACGTGCCCATGCAAGTCACACTGGCCAATCCCCGGGGCTTCTGTGCCGGCGTCAACATGGCCATCGAGTGCCTTGACGAGGCGATCCGGATCTTCGGTTCCGACATCTACGTCTACCACGAAATCGTCCACAACCGGCACGTGGTCGATCGCTTCACCGAGCAGGGCGTGACGTTTGTCGACCACGTCGATGAGGTCCCCGAGGGTTCGATCCTGCTGTTTTCGGCCCACGGCGTGTCGCCGGAAATCCGACAGGTCGCCGACAAACGTCGACTGCAGACGATCGATGCCACCTGCCCGTTGGTGACCAAGGTGCACATGGAGGCCTTGAGGTTTGCTCGTGACGGATACCACATCGTGCTGATCGGTCACGAGGGTCACGACGAGGTGGTGGGCACCATGGGCGAAGCACCCAGCAGCATCACGCTGGTCGAGACGCCCGAGGAGGTCGACTCGCTGAGGTTTGCACCCGATCAGAAGATCGCCTTCCTGACCCAGACAACTCTCTCGGTCGACGAAGCCGCTGCGATCATCGGTCGGCTCGAAGACCGCTACCCCGACATCGCCTCACCCCCCAAGGAAGACATCTGCTACGCCACGACCAACCGTCAGGATGCCGTCCGACAGCTCGCCGAAACCGCCGACGTCGTGATCGTGCTCGGCAGCCAGAACAGCTCAAACAGCCTCCGCCTGTCCGAGCTCGGACACGAGCAGACTGGTCGAGCCTACCTGGTCGATTCGGTCAGCGAACTCCCCGAGGGCTGGCACGAGGGGGTCGAGCACGTGGTGGTCACCGCCGGAGCCAGCGCGCCCGAAGAGGTCGTCGACGATTGCCTGCAATACCTCAAGACTCACCACAACGCCACCGTCAACGAAGTCACCATCAGCCAGGAACACGTCCACTTCCCGCTCCCCAAAGAACTCCGCCACCTCGCCTGACCCCTTCCGCTCAAGCTCACTCGTCCACGGCCGGAAAGCTCACCGCCGGAAGACGGACAACCCGCGAAGACCACCCGATCGCTTCGACCTCGACCGAGTCGGCCGGGTCATCGAGCGTGAAGATGCGGAAGCCGGGAGGAATCGAGTCGACTCGAGCGATGGCCGAGATCGGCGTGAACTGGACGGACGTCGAGGGCACTGTCAGCACGACGGCCGTGCCGAGTGTTCCGGAGGCCTCCTGGTGCACGTGTCCACAACTGATCGCTCGCACCTGAGGTGAACTGCTGATCAACTCTCGATACGGTTCCCCGTCGAGCAGTCCGATGGCGTCGAGCCAGGCCGACCCGACGGAAATCGGCGGGTGGTGCTGGAACAGGATGGTCGGCTCGCTGGCGTGCTGCTCGAGTTCCTCGGCCAACCACTCGAGCATCGCCGGTTCGACTCGTCCGGCGACCTGTCCGGGCAGATGCGTATCGATACCGATCAGCCGCCAGCCGCCCTGCGCCACCGAGAAGCAGATGCCCGAATCGGACCCACCGGCCTGGGCGGCCTGCTGAGCGTCCCCGGCAAAGACCTCGCGCATCAGCACCCGGTCGTCGTGGTTGCCCGGCAGGACGTGGCAGCGATCGAGCCATTCCTCGAGCAACCCGTGGGCCGCCTGATAGGTTTCACGCCGTTCGTCGTGAGTAAAGTCCCCGGTGACGACAACGCGATCGAACTCAAACCCCGTACCGCGGACCGCTGCCAGCACCTCAACGAGTGAATCTCGAGTGGGAATCTGCCTCAGCACCCCTTCGGGTTCGGCGAAGAGGTGCAGGTCCGAGAGCTGCAGTACGAGCGTGGTCATCGGGCTTCCTGGGAACGGGGAAGTCTGGCATGCCAGGGCTGCTAATTCCTCGAGATCTCTCTCAGAAACACGTTCTTGAAATACAACGTGTTGCCGTGGTTCTGCAGCTCGATCTGTCCCTTCGAGAAGATCGGTTGCTTGCGGTCCCAGTAATTCTCAAGCGTTACGGTGTCGACGACCAGCACTCCGTTGAGCCACACCGAGACCTTCTCACCAATCATCTTGATCCGGAACGTATTCCATTCTCCGACCGGATTGTCGGCGATCGCCGGGGGTTTCGAGGGGTTCTTCTGGTTGTTGTAGAGTCCGCCCGAGCCGACGTTTCCGAGCTTGGGGTCCCAGATCTGCACCTGCGGGGTGCCCCTGAGATAGATGCCGCTATCGCCCTTTTCCTTGATCTTCCAGTCGACCAGCATCTCGAAGTCGCCGTAGTCCTTTGCAGTACACAGCGAGCGGCCCTTGCCATCGAAGACCAGCGCGCCGTCGATGACGTGCCAGTGGGCCTTCATGTCGGCATCGGCATCGGCCTGGGCCTTCTTGTAGGCCGCCTTATCGAGCGCCGCACGCTTGATCGGGTTGCCCAGTCCCCCGGCCATCAGACCCTTCCAACCACTCA
>CAUZJR010000042.1:0-19144 GCA_963580005.1 Planctomycetota bacterium | reverse complement strand
GCGTGGTCGAGGCTGGTTGATCGCCTGCTGAGTGATCCTCGGATGGGTGAACGCTGGGCGCGTCACTGGCTGGACGTGGTGCGGTTTGCCGAGAGTTACGGATTCGAGCACGACCTGGACAGTCCCAACGCCTACCACTTCCGGGACTTCGTGATCCGCGCCTTCAACGACGACATGCCGTTTGATCGGTTCGTCGGTTGGCAGTTGGCCGGCGACGAACTGGCCCCCGACGATCCGCTGGCCCGGATGGCCACCGGTTTTTTGGCCGCGGGGGTCCACAACGCCGACATCGCCAAGGTGCGGGTCGAGCAAGAGCGATACGACGAGCTGGACGACCTGGTCAACACCGTCGGCACCTCGTTGCTGGGGCTTTCGATTGGTTGTGCAAGGTGCCACGACCACAAGTTCGATCCGATCTCCCAGGAGGAGTACTACCGGTTCGCGGCGATCTTCGAGCGAACGATCCGGGGCGAGGTCAAGCTGTCGACTTCCGCCACCAGCGGATCGGGAATCAAGAGCGTGCTGGTTGCCGGCGAGGGACTCAAGCCCTTGCCCCGGCTCTACAACCCCGGCCCGGCCTTCTACACCAGGACCTGGTTCCTGCGTCGCGGGGACGTGAAGTTGAAGGACCACGAGGTCGGACCCGGTTACCTGGACGTGTTGTTGGGCGAGGGAGTCAGCGAGCGGGACTTCGCCGGTGCTCCTCGACCGGCCCCTCCGGGGGCGGATCCACCGACGTTGCGGCGATCGGGCCTGGCCCGCTGGGTGACCGACACCCGTCGTGGTGCCGGAGTGCTGCTGGCTCGGGTGATCGTCAACCGGATCTGGCAGCATCACCTGGGTCGCGGGCTGGTGCGGACTCCCAACGACTTCGGCGAACAGGGCCAGCCTCCGTCTCATCCGGGACTGCTCGACTGGTTGTCGACCGAGTTGATCCGGGGTGGCTGGCGATTGAAGCCGGTCCATCGCATGGTGCTCTGCAGCGAGACGTACCGGCAATCGGTGCTGGCCGAGGCTCGCAGCGAGCAGGACGAGTTGCTGTTTCGTGGGCGGTCTCTGAGGCGTCTCGAGGCCGAGTCGATCCGCGACAGCCTGCTGGTACTGGGCGACCGATTCGACGCCCGCATGTTCGGCCCCGGTTCGCTCGATTCGAGCAACTCGCGTCGCGCGGTCTACTTTCGGGTCAAGCGCAGCCAGCCGGATCCGCTGATGGCGCTGTTTGACCTGCCCGACACTCTGCAGGGCACCGCGATCCGCTCGACCACGATCGTCTCTCCCCAGGCCCTGGCGTTATTCAACGGCCCCTGGGTCCGTCGCGCGGCGATCGCGTTTGCCCGCCGGTTGCAGTCGAACCGACCGCGTGCCCATCTCGGCGGCCTGGTGGCGGAGGCATTCAGCGAGGCGTTGGGTCGCGAGGCGACCCGGCACGAGTCGGCCGCGGCCACCGAGTTTTTGGACCAGCAGCGAGCCGCCTATGCCGAGCTGGCCCGCGGCGGCGGATTCGAGAGGGAATCGGCCCAGGGCAGGGGGCTGGTGCTTCATCTGACCGCCGAGGGCCTGGCACCCGGTGAGGTCTCTCGTTGGGCGGACCGTCGAGCCGAGCGGACCGGGGTGGTGTTTGTTCCTCGAGGCCCAGGCCGTCCTCGTCTGCACGAAGGGGCAACGCCCAGTGGGCGGGGTGCGGTGCTGTTTGGTCCCGGGCCCACGGTGTTGCAGGCCGCTGACAATCCGCGGCTGGAATTCGGCACCGGTGACTTCAGCATCTCGGTCGTCTTTCGCCTGCACCCCGAGGGTGGCGGAGTTCAGATCCTCGGCAAGGATTCGTTTCCGGGCCTGGGGTCGTCCTACACCGGCTACTTCTTCCACGAGATGTCCGGCCACCTGAGATTTTCGACTCGCGACCTGAAGAACGGCAAGGGGCCGGCCAACTACCTGGATTCGCACGGGCTGATCCGGCGGGGCCGTTGGCACCGGGCCACGGCGGTCCGCAGCGGTCGCAGCGTGAAGTTGTTCCTCGACGAGGCGTTGTCGCCGGATCGGGTCCTGGTCGAGCCCTCGCCGACCAACACCGATAACCTCGTGCCGCTGAAACTGGGCCTGATCGACGAGTCCATTTTCGGGGCGCTGCATGGGGAGTTGGCCGAGGTCCGCATCTACCGTCGGGCCTTGAGCGACGAGCAGGTACGGCTGCTGCATGTTGTGCAGGGTCAAGAGTACCTGGGGCTCGAGCCGACCGATCCGCTGGACCTGGCCCTGGTCGACCTGTGCCAGGCCCTGTTCTGTCTCAACGAATTCCTCTACATCCAGTAGCCCGATTTGGCACCTGTCATGCCCGAGTCTCGTACCGCCTTTCGGGTGACCGGCTACGGTTCGCGTCGCGACTTCCTGTCGCGGGCCGGGTCCGGCTGCGGCACGCTGGCGTTGGCGAGCCTACTGTCCGAGCCTGCCACGGCGGGTCCGGATCCTCGAGTTCCCCTGGCTTCCCGTTCGGTTCACCACGCACACCCGGCCAGCTCGGTCATCTGGCTGTTCATGCACGGGGCACCCAGCCAGGTCGACACCTGGGACTACAAGCCCGAGCTGGCTCGCCGGCACGGCCAGACGGTCAAGGACTTCGACCAGTCGACGGGTTTCTTTGCCGGGGCGGGTGGCCCGATCATGCGATCGCCGTTTTCATTCCGCCAGTACGGTGATTCGGGGACCTGGTGTTCGGAGCTGTTTTCCCGGACCGCCGCACACAGCGACGAGATGGCGTTTGTTCATTCGTGCTTCGCTCACGAAAACAACCACTCGCCGGCGCAGTTCCAGATGAACACCGGGATGGCCCGGATGGGATTCCCCTGCGTGGGGTCGTGGGTGACCTACGGGATGGGGACCGAGAACCAGGACCTGCCGGGCTTCATCGTGATGTACGATTCTCGCGGCCGCGGGACTCCCAAGTCGCGGTCGTCGGCCTGGGGCTCGGCCTTCCTGCCCGGCGTGTACCAGGGGACGCCGGTCCTTAGTCACGACACCCCGGTCGACAACCTGCGACGGCCCGCGATGCTGACCGACCGGATGCAGCGACGGCAACTGAGCCTGATCACCCGGCTGAATCGGAGGCACCAGGTGAGTCTGCCGGGACGGGGCGAACTGGAGGCGCGGATCCGCAGTTTCGAATTGGCCTACCGGATGCAGATGGCGGCACCGGAGGCTTGGGAACTGTCGCAGGAGACGGCTGCGACCCGGTCACTGTATGGGCTGGACGACCCACGATGCGACCACTTCGGCCGCCAGGCGTTGATGGCTCGCCGGCTGGTCGAACGCGGCGTGCGATTCGTGCAGCTGTACAGTGGTGGGTTCAACAACGACGACTGCTGGGACGGTCACAGCAACATCGACAAGAACCACCGCCAGTTCGCCAGCGAGACCGACCGTCCGATCGCGGGGCTGTTGGCGGATCTGAAGCAGCGAGGTCTGCTCGAATCGACCCTGGTGATCTGTTGTGGTGAGTTCGGGCGGTTGCCTCTGGTGCAGACCGGCGGGACCGGTCGCGATCACAATCCGCTGGCGTTCACGACGTGGATGGCCGGAGGCGGAGTTCGTGGCGGGACGCATTTTGGTGCGACCGACGAGATCGGGATGAAGGCGGTGGAGAACCGTGTCAGCGTGCACGATTTGCACGCGACGATCCTGAACCAGCTGGGGCTGGACCACGAGCGGTTGACGTTCCGTCACAACAGCCGCGACATCCGGCTGACCGACGTGGCCGGGCGGGTGATCGAGGAGATTGTCGGTTAGGGCCAGCTGCTAGCCGGCGGTGGCTGCGGGCAGGCTGATGACCAGTGTGCCGTGGTGCCGCTTGATGTCGTACTTCTTGCCGTGCCAGGTGGGGTGCTCGTGCGAGCGTCTTGAGGCTGTCGCTGCTGGTGAACTCGATGTGGCGGGCGTAGTAGTGCAGCAGCACATCGGTCTTGCCGTAGCGGTAGACGCCTCACATGCCAAACGAGTCGACACTCCGCGGCCCCTTGGTGGGCAGCCACCTCTTACCCGGCTTCTTGGCCACTTCGATCTTCAGAGCCTTGGGCTTCTCGGCGGTGCGGATCCAGGTCTTGACCCGCTTGATGAACGGGTCGAGGTACTGACCGTCGCCGGGTCCGCCTTCGAAGTAGATGTTTGTCGTGCCGTTCTCACCGGTCTTGGCGTTAACAGTAACCCACAGGTAGTGCGCTCAAGCGGTCGAACTGCTGAGAGCGACGACCAGCAGGCTGGGGATCAGCAGCGAAAGTGATCGGCGTCTTATGGCGAGGCTCACGAATTCGAGGTTGTGGGGCGGGTGGGACAGAGACCGAATTATCACCGAATCGACGCTCCGGTCGCAAGCAGCGGGATCGAGTTGTTCGGGGAGCGGCTGCTAGGGGTGGATCTGGAACCACTTCAGCACGTGGGCCACCTTGACCATCAGTCGGCTGGGCCGGGCGACGATGCCGTGGCTGGCTCCGGGGATGCGGACCATCATGGTCTCGATCCCGCGGAGCTTCAGCGACTGGTAGAACTGTTCGGATTCGGAGATGGGCGTGCGGTGGTCGTCTTCGCCGGTCAGCAGCATGGTCGGCGTGGTGACCTTGCCGACCAGCGAGATCGGCGAGCGGGCCAGGTAGCTTTCGGGTTCTTCCCAGGGCATGTGGTGGAACCAGTAGCGGGCGATGCCGGGGTAGGCGTCGGTGACGCCGATGAAGCTGTGCCAGTTGATGACCGGTTTCTGAGCCACCGCGGCCTGGAATCTGCCGGTCTTGCCGACGACCCATGCCGTGAGAATTCCTCCACCGCTGCCTCCGGTAATGTACTGCCGGCTGGCGTCGGCCCAGCCCCGATCGATCAGCACGTCGAGGCCGGACATCATGTCCTGGAAATCGCCTTCGCTGGGGTAGTTGTGATCGATCAGGTCGGCGAACTTCTGGCCGTAGCCGGTACTGCCTCGCGGGTTGGTGTAGAGCACGATGTATCCGGCGGCGGCGTAGAGCTGGATTTCGAACGAGAATCGCTCGCCGTAGTTGGCAAACGGGCCGCCGTGGATTTCGAGCATCACCGGCAGCGGCTTCGACGTCTTGGTTCTGGCCTTGGGGTCGAAGCCCGGCGGCGTGACGACCCAGCCGTGGATCTGCTGGCCATCGAACGACGACTTGTATGTGATGTGCGTGGTGCGGGCGAGTTCCCGTTGTGAGAACAGGTCGTGGTTGAGCCGGGTGATGAGCCGGGGGGGCTGATTGCGCCGTGCAATCGCCACGTCGGCGGGGTATTCGGGTCGGGTCTGCGTGTAGGCGACGGTGCCCTTGCCTGAGACGGAGAACGTGCCGCTGGTGTAGGGGCGGCCGATGGTGGTGCCGCCGATGTTGGTGGCGACGGGTCGGACCTGGTCGGGCTTCTTCAGAGTCACGAAGCCGATCCGGGTGATGCCCTGGTTGTCGTACTGGAAGAACAGGCCCGAGCTGTCGGCGGCCCAGGTCGGGGCCGACACCGAACGATCCAGTGATTCCGCCAGCACGCGTGGCTGTTCGCCGGGCCCCTCGAGCGGTCCGACGGTCAACTTGTCGATCTGGTAGCTCTTGCCGGTGTCGCGATAGCCCAGGTAGGCGACCCACTTGCCGTCGGGTGAGACGGTGGGGCCGTGGTCGGGACCCTCGCGATCTGTGAGCGTCGTGATCGTGCCATCGGCGACGGCGACGGAGTGCAGGTTGGATCGGCGGGTCTGCAGCTGCCAGTCGGGTCGTCGCGTGGCCGAGAAGATGATCCGCCCCGAGTCGGGAGTGAACGACAGGCGTCCCGAGTGGTTGTAGTTGCCGGAGGTCAGTTGCCGGGGTCGGCCACCCTCGGCGGCGACGATGAAGATGTGAGTGAACCCCGGGTCGAGGTAGCCTTTGCCGTCGGCACGGTAGCGGACCTGGTCGAACACCCGGGCCGGTTTGGCCCAGCTGGCACCCTTGGGAGCAGAGGGCACGGTGGCAAAGGGCTTGGCCGGGGCGGGAACGAACATGGTGAAGGCGAGTTGCCGGCCGTCGGGGGACCAGGTGATGCTGCCGGGTGAGTGGTCGAGCTGGGCGATTCGGGCGGATTGTCCCGAAGCGAGCCAGCGAACGATCAACTCGTTGCCGGATTCACCACGCTGCGAGTAGGCCAGCCGCTTGCCGTCGGGGGACCAGGTGGCCCCGGAGGCGTCGATCGAGTCATCGAGCAGCGGGCGGTGGTTTGAGCCGTCGGTGTCGATGGACCAGAGCCGGCCGCGGACCCGGTCGGTCATGATGTCCATCGAGTTGCGGGTATAGATGACCTGCTTGCCGTCGGGAGAGACCTGGGGGTTGGAGGCGAATTCGAGTGCGAAGGCGTCGATCAACTCCAGGGGCTTGGCCGCGTGGGCGTTGGTGGAGGTGATTGCCAGGGCCAGGGCCAGGGCGAGGGCAGCGATCGTGAGTGGGCGGTTCATCGAGGTCTCGTGTTGTGAGAGTAGAAAGAACTGCGTGGTGGTCGGTGGTCAGGGCGAGTTGATGGCGTGCAGCTTGATCATGGCGTGTGCCATGGCGTCTCCGATCAGGAAGTAGCTCTCGGCGTTCCCGAACCAGTGGTGTCCGTGTCCGACATTGGGTGAGAGCCTGGCGGGTCGGGCGAAGGCGGTGGTGGAGACGAAGGCGGTGTAGCGACCGACTTCGGGTCTCGAGGCGGCCGCCTTCTGGGCGGCTCGGATCGCCAGCATGTTCTTGCCTGCCTTGGGTCCTCCGTTGCCCAGTTCACCGATCACAAACGGCAGCCGGGGCTCTCGCAGGTCGTGGCGGATGTCGTTGATCAGGCAGACGAGGTTGTCTTCGTATTGGGCCACGGCCGTATCGTCGACCATGTCATTCCAACCCTGGAACCAGACGAACCCGGCCAGGTGATAGCCTCCGGCCGCGGCCCTGGGGAACTCGGTGTCGAGGTTGGCCAGTGCCTGGTGGATTTCGGCGAGCATGCGGTGGTAGTAGGGTCCGGTGGGTCCGAAGGCGCTGGGCGGTCGGAAGTCCTTGTGGAGACTCTTGCCGCCCCAGGCGGTCTTGACCAGCAGCACCGGTGCGGTGATCGCATCACCGATCACGTGTCCGAACTGGTACTCGGGGCCAATGTGGTGTTTGCCGGGGTAGCCGCTGAAGCCGATCGAGTGGCCTCCGAGTTTCAGCTCATTACGGGTCTGAAAGCGAACGAATACGTCCTCTCGCACCACCCACTCGCCCTCGGGCGTCTTCAGGTGAGCGAACCTCCTGGCCGCCTTGGGATCGGCCATCACCTTCAGCAGGGTGCCCTGGCCGCCGTTGTAGTGCTTGGGGTGGTCGAGGTCGACGACGCCCTGTCCCTGCATGTTGGACTGTCCGGCGAGGATGAAGACCTGGAGCTTGCGGGGCCGCTGGTCCTGGTCCTGGTCCTGGTCCTGGTCCTGGTCCTGGTCCTGGTCCTGGGCGGGGGCGGGAGCCGTGGCGACGAGCAGGAGCAGTATGATCGCGAGTGAGATCCTGGCGGGTGACATGCGAGGAATCCGTTGAGGGGTCTGCTGCAGCCTGGTCCCCGGGGGATTGGCCCGGCGCGGTGGCTGATGGGGTCGATGGTCCTACGCGCGGACCAATCGAGCGGCGAGGTTGTTCTGGCCGCCCACGTCGGTGAGTCGTCGATAGCGGCCTTCAAAGAGGTAGGTCAGTTCTTCGTGGTCGATGCCCATCAGGCCCAGCATCGTGGCGTGCAGGTCGTTGACGTGCACCTTGTCGTCGATGGCGGCGAAGCCGAAGTCGTCGGTGGCACCGATCGTCTTACCCCCCCGGATGCCTCCACCGGCCAGGAACGCGCTGAACCCGTACGGGTGGTGGTCTCGGCCGTTGGACCCCTGCTTGATCGGCGTCCGGCCGAATTCTCCGACCCAGACCAGCAGCGTCGATTCGAGCAGTCCTCGTTGTTCGAGGTCGCTGATCAACCCGGCGATCGGCTGGTCGACCTTCTGTCCCTGCGCGGTGTGGTTGCCCTGGGTATCACCGTGAGCGTCCCAGCCTCCGCAGATCAGCTGCACGTAGCGAACGCCTCGTTCGACCATCCTGCGTCCCATCAGGCACATCTTGCCGAAGCGGTCCGACGGCTTACCGTCGCCGATGCCATAGAGGTCGTGGGTGGATTGAGATTCGTGGCTGAGGTCGATCAGTTCCGGAGCGGCCGACTGCATGCGGAAGGCGAGTTCGTAGTTCGAGATGCGGGCATCGAGTCTCGAGTCGCCCGGTCGGGTCGAGCGATGCAGCCGGTTCCAGGCGTTGATCTGGTCGAGCAGTCGACGTTGTTCGGAGGCGGAGATCGAGCTGTGTCGCTTGAGGTTCTGGATCGGGGCCCCCTCGATCCTCATGTCGGTTCCCTGGTAGACCGCCGGCAGGAATCCCGAGCTGTACATCGAGGCACCGTTGCGGAAGATGCCGTCGGTCATGGCGATGTAGGCCGGCAGGTTCTGGCTCTGGCAGCCCAGCCCATAAACGACCCAGGCTCCGGCGCTGGGGTGCCCCAGCAGCTGGGTCCCGGAGTGCATCATGATCATGGCCGAGCCGTGGATGAACAGGTCATGATGCATCGAGCGGACGATGGCGAGCTTGTCGGCGTGTCGGGCGAGATGGGGGAAGATGCTGGAGATTTCCTGCCCGCTCTCGCCGTACTTCTTGAACTCGAACCGCGGCGCCATCACGGTGGCATCGGCGGTGTTGATTTGTGCGAGGTCGTAGTCCTGGAGCTCCTTGGGGAGCAACTTGCCGTCGAACTTCTTCATCACCGGCTTGGGATCGAAGGTCTCCAGTTGGCTGGGTCCTCCCTGCATGAACAGGAAGATCACGTTGCGGGCGGTGCCGGGCAGGTGAGGCGATTGGGCCGCGAGTGGCGCGACCGAGCGGTCCGAGTCGGCCAGGGCCTGTCGCCGAAGCAGGTCACCCAGCGCGAGAGCTCCGAAGCCCAGGCCGCCGGTTTCCAGGAAGTCACGTCGTGAGTGCATGGATTCAGTCGACAAAGGCGAATTCGTTGAGATTGAACAGGGCGAGGCAGAGCTTGGCGAGTGCCCGCCGACGGGGGGCGGGCAGTTTCTTGAGCGTCGCGGGAGGGTCTTGGAGACTGGACTGCTTTGTTGCCGCCAGCGAATCGAGCAGCGTGAGGGCCGAGTCGGTTTCGGCGCCTGTGGGGGGCCGGGCCAACACGATCTGCCAGGCGAGCCGCACCTGTTTGCGGGGGTCGGCTCCGGCTTCGCCGGCGACTCGACCGGCCAGCTGAGTGGCCTGGCGGATGACCGAGCCGTTGTTGAGGCTCCAGAGTGCCTGGGGTGCCACGGTGGTGACATCGCGGACGGGGCAGCTGACGGAGGTCAGCGGGGTATCGAAGACCTCGAACATCGGGAACTTGAAGTTGCGTCGGACCATGATGTAGAGCCCGCGTCGGGTGTGCTGGGCGGGGTCGACCGAGACGGTCCAGTGCCACTTGTTGCGGAGCGAGGCGATTTCGTCGGCTGCCAGCGGGGGGACGACCGGCGGTCCACCGAAGGCTCGATTGAGTGTCCCGGCGGTGGCGTGGACCGAGTCCCACAGGGCTTCGGCTTCGAGCCGCCTGCGGTTGGCTCGCCACAGCAACCGGTTGTCGGGGTCGTCGGCGAGGTGTTGTTTTGAGGCGAAGCGGCTGCTGCGTCGGTAGGCGGCCGAATTCATGATCAGGCGGTGCAGGTTCTTGATCTTCCAGCCGTCGGCGACGAAGCCGGTGGCGAGCCAGTCGAGCAGCTGGGGATGCGAGGGGGGTTGTCCCAACTTGCCGAAGTCGTTGGAGGTTGTGACGAGGCCCTGGCCGAAGTGCCATTGCCAGATGCGGTTGACGAAGACGCGGGCGGTCAGCGGGTGGTCGGCCCGTGTCAGCCACAGGGCCAGTTGTTTGCGGCTGCCGAAGGGACGCTTGAGTTGTGCGGGCGTGCTGGTGGCGTGGGCCAGGACCGCGGGCAGTGCGGGTGTCATCTTGGCCCCGGGCGTCTTCAGTTCACCTCGGATCAACAGGTGGATCGGCGGGATCAACTCCGGGTGCCGTCGTGCGAGCACTCGAGCGATCGGCTTGTGCATCAGCCCGGCGTAGTCGACGGCGAACTGTCCGGCGGCCTTTTCGGGCAGTGCCAGGACCGAGTGGGCGACGGCGTCGAGCAGTTGTTGTTTCCGCTTGGCCTGTTCGGGGGTCATCTTCTTGCCGGCGTGTTGTTTTTCGAAGAGCCGGTAGGCACGTCGGGCGCGTTCGACTGCGATCACTCGAGGGTAGGACTGTCTCCAGTCGGCTTCTTCCATCGCCGTCCACAGCGGCAATTCGACTTCGCGGGCGGTTGCGAAGACGGCGTGCAATGCGAAATAGTCGGCCTGGGTGAACGGGTCGAACTTGTGTTCGTGACACCGGGCGCAGCCCAGCGTGAGTCCCATGAAGGCCGAGGCGGTGTTGTCGACCCAGTCGATGGTGGCCTCGTAGTGCAGCCGCCGGGCGTCGAGTGCGGATTCGTGGACCTGGGGCCCCAGCGTGTAGAAGCCGGTGCCGATGCGGGCTTCGAGGTGGCGGCGTTTGAGGTCCGAGACCTTATAGACCTTGCGGGGGTCGAGATCGAGGTTGTCGGGCCAGATCTCGTCGGCGGCGATCTGTTCCTGGACGAAGATGTCAAAGGGCTTGTCGTCGTTGAAGCTCTTGACGACGTAGTCTCGGTATCGCCACGCATTGCGGTAGTAGATGTCGGTTTCGTATCCGCCACTGTCGGCGTAGCGAGCGACATCGAGCCAGTGTCGGCCCCAGCGCTCGCCATAGTGCCGCGACGTCAGCAGCCGGTCGATCAGCCGCTTCCAGGCGCCGGGCCGGGTATCGGCGAGGAACTGTGCGGCCTGCTGGGGCGAGGGAGGCAGTCCCAGCAGGTCGAAGTGAGCTCGGCGGAGCAGTGTCAGGGGGTCGGCTTCACCGGCGGGCTTCAGCCCGGCGTCCTGCAGACGCTTGAAGACGAACTGATCGATCGGGCTGCGGACCCGGTCCTTGAGCTCGAGCCGTTTCGGGTCCGGTGGTGTCGGAGACTTGGGCCGTTGGAAGGACCAGTGAGTCGCCCGGGGTTGGGCGGGCGCGTCGGCTGCCTGGACCGGAACCCTGCCGCAGGCGAAGACCAGCAGCAGGACGGCAGCCTGTTGGCAGCGGGAAGTGATTGGCATGAGGCTAGTATGCCAGATTCTGTGTCCCGGACACGAGAGTCTGGTATCGGCGGAGGACGAGTCGGTTCGGGCGGGGGCGGGTGAAGGTGGTATCTTGGTCTCTCGAGCCTTGGTAAGCTGATCGGTCTTGGGGTTGCGAGGGATTCTCGTCGCCAGGGCGACTGTTTCCGATGCGAGGGGGTTTGACATGTGTCGAATGCGGCCCACTTCGAGTTGCATCCTGTTGCTGGTGATGGCCTGTGCGGTCAGCGGCGTGTCAGGTTGCGGAGACGAAACGACACCGGTTGCAGGCGGCGGTGGTTTTGGTGGCCAGGGTGGCCCAGGAGTTGGCGGCGGCCCGGAGCCGGGTCCTCCGCCGCTGGAGACCGAGCCAGGTCCTCCGCCGGGGGTCGACGAGCCGGGTCCGCCACTGGCAGTTTCCGATCCCAAGCCGCGTGACCCGGTTACGGTCCCCAAGGTCGCACCCAAGGTCGCACCCAAGCCGGCCACCGTGGCTCCGCCTCCGGGGAAGGCGATCGAGGTGGTGACTCGCGAGGGTCGCAAGCGTGCGAGTGTGGCGGCGGGGGTGGAGTTGGACACGAAATTGCTGGCGTTGCTGGCCGATGCGGGCGGGTTGCACGAGATCGACGTGAGTGCCACCGAGGCCCCGTTGCTGAAGGTGGTGCCGGTGATCCGGCGGTTTCCTCAGTTGAGTGTCGACTTCCGTGCCGGGAGCTGGATTCCCGGCGAGGTGACCCTGAACGAATTCGCCACCGCGGCCGACTTGCGGGCGGTGGCATCGATGCGGGAGGTGCGGAGACTGGACGTCTCGGGGTGTCGTCTGGGTGACGCCGAGTTGGCCGAGCTGGACCGGATGGCGGGCCTTGAGTCTCTCGATCTGCCCGCCACCACATCCGACGGCATCGCCCCGACGCTGGTCCGGATGCGGTCTCTGAAGGAGTTGTCGCTGGAGGCGACGCAGGTCACGGGCGCCGGCCTGGCCACGCTGCCCCGCAGTCTCGAATCCCTGAACCTCTCGAGTACCTCGATCGATGACGCCGCGGTCGAGCATCTCCGCCGGCTGCCGGGCCTGAAGCAGTTGTGGCTGGACGAGACGTCGGTGGGTGACAAGTCGCTGTCGGTGGTTTCGACGCGGACGACGATCGAGGTGCTGGGCCTGACCGGCACGGCGGTCACCTCCGAGGGTCTCAAACACCTGGTCGGTCTCGAGAAACTCACCTCGCTGTACCTCGCCGAGACATCGATCGACGACCGGGCCCTGGGCCAGCTACTGACGATGAAGCAGTTGAAGGTACTGGACGTGACCGAGACGGGGCTGAGTGTTGCGGCCCGGCAGAGGCTGGTTGGGTCGTTGAGTCCTGCGGAGGTCCGCGTTGACCTGGACGCGTTGGTGCAGGCCCTGGAAGACGCCGGTGGCCGGATGGAACAGGCTCTGCCTCGCATCGCCCGGGTGACCCGGGACAAGGCGGGCCAGGTGGTGTCGCTGAACATCTTCGACCCGAGCTTCTCGGACATCGGCATGGCGATGCTGCGTCGTTTCACATCGTTGAAGCGATTGAGTCTCGAGGGGACGTTGGTGACCGACCTGGGGCTGAAGCAGTTGGCCGCGATGACTCAACTCGAGGAGTTGTGGCTCAGCAAGACGGAGATCAGCGACCCGGGCCTGGATGCGCTGCGTCCCTTGAGGGCCTTGCTGCAGTTGCACCTGGATGGCACTCGTACGACGGTCTCGGGCGCCCTGTCGCTGTGGGGGGCGATGCCTCGAGTGACGATGAGTTTTCCCGGAGGTCATCTGTCGCCTGGGCTGTTGGCCCTGGATCGACGGGCGGGACCGCTGGAGCTGATTCCGCTGGAGGGTCTGCGGGGTCTGAAGCACCTGCAACTTGAAGGGGTACGGCCTGGTGACGCGGGTCTCGAGCACATCTCGAGCCTGGTCGAGCTGGAGACCCTGGGTTTACGGCGTGCGGGGATCCATGGACCCGGTCTGGTGCACCTGCACAACATGGGCGGGCTGCGTGTGCTGGACCTGACCGGCAACCCGCTGGACGAGGTGACCGGCGAGCTGATCGCCGCCTGGGTGGAACTCCGCGAGTTGACTCTCGATCACACCAACATCCAGGACCTGGCCCCGATTGCCACGCCGGGTCGCACGGCGTTGAAACGGCTGAGCTTGGCGGGGACTCCGGTGGGCGATGAACAGCTGGCATTGCTAGGGATGCTCAAGAACCTGGAATTGCTCGATCTGACCGGTTGCCCGATCACCGACCAGGGACTGGGTACTCACGTGTCCGGCTTGCCGCGTTTGCAGGCGTTGGCGCTGGGCGGAACGGGTGTGGGTGATGAGGGGATCGGAAAGTTGGCGAAGTGCTCGTCGCTGCGGGTGTTGCGGCTCTCGGACACGGCGGTCACATCCGCGGGCCTGATGCCCTTGGCCGGGTTGCCTGAGCTCAGCCGCCTGGATCTCACGGGGTGTGCGGTGGGTGAGGCCGAGTTGACTGCCGTCGGCCGGATGCCCCGTCTGGCCCGGCTCGATCTTCGCCGCACGTCGCTGCCTCAGCAGGCGGTCGCCACGTGGTCAGCGGCTCATGCCGAGTGCGAGGTGATTTTCGCGGTCGACCCGCTGCTGGAAGCGCTGGCGGCCGGAACCGACAAGAGAGCGGCCACCCTGGATGCGGCGGTTCGCCAGGTGGCCGAGGTTGAGGGATCGAAGTCCGAGGGCGTGTCTGTGACGGTCACCGACGCGGACCTGACCGACGTCGGCCTGGCCCGACTCTCGGCGCTCGAGGGACTCTCGCGGCTGGTACTCAACGGCGTCGGCGTGACCGACGCCGGGTTGGGTTCGCTGGAAGCCTCGACGACACTCCGCGTGCTGGACCTCTCGAGCACCTCGATCACCGACCACGCCAGCATCAATCTCTCGCGACTGGTCGACCTGACCGAGTTGTCCCTGGCCGACACCGACTTTTCCGATCGGGGCCTGTCGCGTCTGGAGGGTCTCGAGAAGCTCGAGAGCCTGGACCTAGCCGGGCTGTCGATCTCGGCCGACGGCCTGACCGCCGCACTGCCCAAGTTCATCGCGCTGCGTTATCTGAACCTCTCGGAGACCTGGATCGTGAACGCTGATCTGAGGGTGCTGGGTACGGTCAAGAACCTCGAATCGCTTGCCATCCGCGACACGGTGATCAGCGACCGCGGCATCGCGGCGATCTCGTCGCTGAAATCTCTGAAACGGCTCTGGATCGAGCGAACTCGGATTACCGAGAAGGGTAGTGAGGAGTTGAAGAAGGCCTTGCCACGGTGCGAGATCTTCGGACCTTGACCGGCGGTCG
This sequence comes from Planctomycetota bacterium, assembly GCA_963580005.1. Classification (GTDB taxonomy): domain Bacteria; phylum Planctomycetota; class Planctomycetia; order Planctomycetales; family Planctomycetaceae; genus UBA8437. The sequence goes on along the minus strand of CAUZJR010000042.1, from coordinate 4,596 downwards.
CAGTTGCTGTCGAATTGACTTGGGGTTCTGTCATGGTGTCCAATCCAGAAGTTGAATCCGTGCAATGTCGTTCCCTGGGCGTGGGCCAGCCCGGCAAGGAGAGTGAGTTGATGAAGACGGTCTCGTTGTGGATGCTGGCGGCTGCCGTGTTCTTGTGCCCCGGCGCGACCGGTTCTGTGGCCGTTGCCCAGGAAGGTGGCGGAGGCAACGGCGAGGGACACAGTCCTCCACCGAGTGTCCTCAGGCAGCTCAGGCACCGCCTGCTGCACCGCTTCGACGAGAACGGCAACGGTCGTCTCGATCACCGCGAGTCTCACCAGGCACTGCGGACTGTGCTGGGAGTCCTGTCGCGGAACCGTGGTCGTGCGATCAACATCTCGGAGCTGCCCGCCGGGCTGCGACCGATTTTTGCCATGTTCGATCGCAATGGCGACGGAGTGCTGGGTCCGATCGAGCAGAGGGCTCTGGGCCACGCGATGCGGCACGCCGCGAGACCACCTCACCGACCTCGTCCTCCCCGACCGCCCGGCGACGGCGAAGAGGGAGCCGATAAGCCTGAGAAACCCGAGCGCCCCGAGAAGCCCAAGCCTCCCGGCGAGGGAGACGCGGACGAGGATGGCAAGGACGGTCCGCATCGGCCTCACCCGCCGCGTCTGACTCCCGAGTTGCTGCGTCGCCTGCGTGCGTTGTTGCTGGCGGCGTTTGACCGCAACCACAACCGCCACCTCGATCCTCCCGAGCGGGGTCATGCCCGCCGTGTGTTGTTGGGGTTCTTGTCACGTCACCGTGGTGAGGTGATCGAGATCGCTTCGGCTCCGCCTCGACTGGGTCGGATCCTGGGCCTGTTCGATTTCAACGGCGACGGCAAGCTGGGCCCGGCCGAGAAGCGGTTGCTGCACCGGGCTCTGCAGATCGTGTTGCGGCCAGGTCCTCGACCCGAACCGGGCGAGCCCGGCGAGGGTGGGCGTCCCGAGCGGCCTCGACCGGACCGTCCGATCGGCGAAGACTTGGACGACTCGCACCCGGACGACAAGCCGGCTGACGGGGGTTTCGAAGTCCGACCCGGCCGACCGCCGCGTCCGGACTTCTAGACGACCATCTAGACGACCGGTTTCCAGCCGTCCTGGTAGTCACGTTCCCAGAGCTTCGAGGCCTGGGCGTTTCCGACGATGTGTCCATCGGCGGATCGGCAGGTGATCGCCTGACCGGTCCGCTGGGCGATATTTCCGAGGTGACACAGCAGCGTACTCTTGTGTCCTTCGGCCACCTCGCAGTTGAGTTTCTGCGGGGTATCGTTGCGGATGGCGGCGGTGAAGTTGTCGATGTGCTCGATATCGCCCCGGCTCTTGCCTGCGACCTTGTCGACGACCTTGTCGGCCCCGTTGTAGACGGTGTGTCCGCCGTCGCTGTCGAGTTCGAGGCTTCCCTTGTCGCCGTAGAAGGTGACAAAGCCGCCACGGTGCCGGTTGCAGCTGAGGCCCTGCCAGGTGATGGCTCGGTTGCCGGGGAATTCGAAGGAGACCTGGTGAGTATCGGGCGTCTGCTGGTCGTCGTTCCAGTGGTAGCGGCCGCCGCTCGAGTTGACTCGGATCGGGAAGTCGACTCCCAGTCCCCAGCGGCACAGGTCCAGGGTGTGCACGCCGTTGTTGCCCAGTTCGCCGTTGCCCCAGTGCCAGAACCAGTGCCAGTTGTAGTGGACCCGGTTGTCGAGGTAGGGGGTGCGGGGTGCGGGGCCTTGCCAGAGTTCGTAGTTGAGGTTTTTGGGGACGGCGGCGGCCTTGCCGCGACCCAGTGAGCCTCGGGCGCTGTTGTAATAGGCCCGCACCAGGTAGACGCGTCCGATGACGCCCTCGTGGAGTTTCTGCATGGCTTCGATGGTCTGAGCCCCGCTGCGTCGCTGGGTTCCGACCTGGACGGCTCGCTTGTGCTTATGAGCCGCCTCGACCATCCACTCACCTTCCTGCGGGTTGTGCGAGCAGGGCTTTTCGCAGTAGGCGTGCTTGCCGGCGTTGACGGCCATGATCGTGGCCGGAGCGTGCCAGTGATTGGGTGCGGCGATGACCAGGGCATCGACGGACTTGTCGTCGAGAATCTTGCGGAAGTCACCGATCGGCGTGGGCGGCTTGGCCCCGGTGCCTGCGACCAGCTTGGCACAGGCCGCCGCGCGGCCGCTGTCGACATCGCAGACGTACTTGACCTCGACGTTGGGTCGTCCGGCGAAGGAGACGGAGAGGCTGCGGCCTCGGCTGAGCCCCATCACGCCGACCACCACCTTGTCGTTGGCCCCGTTCGCCGCCCGGGCAGTTGCCGTTGAGAGGGTGGTGGCTGCGGTGGCTGCTGCGGTGTTGGCCAGGAACCTGCGTCGATTGACGTTCGAGGTCATGTCACGATCTCCGGGTCTGTTTTTTGTTCGATGAGGCCGTTTGATTGGGTCAGGGCATCCTACTGCATCTGTTGGGCGGGAGCGACCACCCAGCGGTCGGCCAGCCAGGCCAGGACGAGTCCGCCCAGGAACCAGCCACCGGAGAGGTCGAGAACACTGAGCCCGGTGAGCAGGGCTCCGAAACCGAACCAGCTCCATTGAGGCACAAACGCGGCGATGCCGGCGGTCAGGCCGACGAGTCCCAGGCAACTGGCTTTGCGGATCGAGCCTCGGGCCTGGATCTTCAGGACGATGCACGAGAGGAATGCGGCGATGATCAGGTCGATGACGAATTGCCTGATCAGGAATGTGCCCATCGCTTCGTCGCTGGACTTGTCGAGCTTCCCGGTGGTGTTGCTGATGGTCGTGCCGGCCGGGTCGGCGGACATGTCGTGGGAGAGGAAGATGCCGTACTTGCTGAAGTAGGTCCCTGGTTCGGAGGCGATTTCGTCGATCAGCTCGACCAGTTGCGACTCGCCAGGACCGTCGAGCACGGTGATCGACTCGAGTGAATGGTGCAGCACCGAGTGGACCAGGAAGCCCCATGTGAACAGCAGCAGTGCAACGGCGATGGTTCCGACGGCGTGGTAGCGAAGGCTCATGAGAGAGTCCTGTTGCTGCGAGTGAACTGCGAGTGCATCGTTGGTGGGGTCGGCCGGGCTGCTAGTGATCGGTCACAGCCCCATCGGCGAACCTCATTTTGGGCCGGTTGGCCGGTACGTAGGGCCGTTTGGCGGCGACTTTTTCGTCGAGCGTGGCACCGAGACCGGGCTGATCGGGGATCAGGGCGTAGCCATCCTTGAAGACCGGCCCGGCGCCTCGGAAGAGGTCCTGGAAGAACTGGGTGGGAGGTCGGCTGATTTCCTGGATCGCGAAGTTGGGTGCCGTGGTATCGACGTGAAGCGAGGCGAGGGTACTGACGCTGCTTTGCGGGTTGTGAGGTGCCAGCTGGATCCGGTACGCCTCGGCGATCGTCGCGATCTTCTTGAGTTCGAGGATCCCGCCGCAGTGGACGACATCGGGCTGAACGTAGTCGACCAGGTGCCGGGCACAGATCGGAGCGAACCCGTACTTGGTAAACAGCCGTTCGCCGGTCGCCAGTGGCACTCGGGTCTTTTGCCTGAGGTGGGCCAGTTCGTCGACGTCCTCGATCTGGGTCGCTTCTTCGACGAAGTACGGGTGAAACGGTTCGGCCCGGGCACAGAACTCGACGGCCATCGGCGGGGTGGGGAATCCGTGCAGGTCGATGAGGATCCGGAAATCGGGGCCGACGGCTTCGCGGACCGCCTTGAGTCGATCGATGGCGTCGCGGACATCACGTGAGGGGTCGACGACGAGGCCACGCGGTCTGAGGAACCCGCCCTTGGCGGCGGTCCATCCCTCGGCCTTGGCCGCCGCCCAGTTCTTGGCGTAGTCGGCCGGAGTGGTCCCCCCGGCGTGGACATACATCTGCATCCGGTGTCGGGCTCGTCCTCCGAGCAGTTTCCAGACCGGCAGTCCGACGGCCTGACCGAGGATATCCCAGAGTGCGATTTCGACGGCGCTGATGGCGGAGTTGAGGATGGGTCCGCCGCGCCAGCGTGGCCAGCGATACATCGCCTGCCAGTGCATCTCGATATCGGTCGGGTCCTGCCCCAGCAGGTATCTCTTGTGTTCCAGGATCGCCTGTTCGACGGTCTTGGCCTTGCTGGTGATCGAGCCTTCCCCGAGACCGACGAGTCCGTGGTTGGTCAGCACCTTGACGTAGACGTAGTTCTTGTTGCCCGAGTTGACGATGAAGGTCTTGAGGTCGGTGATCTTGAGTTTGTCCTTGCGGGCCTTTTTCTGTGCGGCGGCCAGCGGGCTGTCGGGTCCGGTGAGCCCGGTGAGTCCCGAGGCGGCTGCTGCGGCGGCACAGTGGAGCAGATCACGGCGGTTGAGTTGGCGGACGGACATGGCGGCGTTTCCTGGAGGGGCCTTGAGGATGAGAATCCGAGACGCCGCCAGCTTCGACGATGCCGCAGCCGGTTACAAACGCGGGTGGAGACAGCGAGGTCTCGGTCGGCGGCGGCCGGCGGCCAGTGGCTCAGGAGGTCTCTTCGACGGCGAACCCGTGCTGCTTCTGGTGGTGCGGCCCGTCGAAGTGCTGGGTGCTCTTGAAGAGTTCGACTCGACCGTCGCCGGCGGCCTCCTGG
>CAUZJR010000041.1:0-19242 GCA_963580005.1 Planctomycetota bacterium | reverse complement strand
TCAACTACATCCAGCCGTCGCTGCTGATGCCCGTTGCCGAGGGCGGATTGGGGCTCGATGAATCGCAACTGGCATGGGTCGGCCCGGCCTGGCAGTTGCCGTATTGCCTCTCGCAACTCTTCGCCGGCTACCTCTCGGATCGCTACTCACGTCGCAAGGTGATCCTCTGCAGCCTGCTGGCCAGCTCGGTCTGCCTGGCGGCGATGGGCCTGGTCGGCAACCTGGGCGAGCTGTTGCTGGGCCGCGTGCTGCTGGGATTGGCCCAGGCCTGTGCGGTGCCGGCGATGGCCGGAGCGATCGCCGATTGCTTCCGGCCTCACACCCGCTCGCGGGCCATGGCCTTCTACCTCTTCAGCTACAACGCCGCGGTGATCGTCGCGGGCAAGTACGGCGGTGCGATCGCCGACCTCGAGCCTCAACACATACCCGGCACACCCGAATCATGGGTCCTCCACGGATGGCGATTGTCTCACTTTGCCTTCGCCGCCGGAGGCCTGCTGGCCTGGATCGTGCTGCTGAAAGTGCTCAAGGAACCGGCTCGTACCGAGCGGCACGAGGACCGCGGGCTGGGTGCCGAGGGAGGGACCCTCTGGCAGACTCTCGGACAGGTCGTCCGCGTGCCCACCTTTCACCTGATGTACCTCACCTTCGCCTGCGCCGGGATCGTCGTCCAGATCTCGAGGTTCTGGATGCCTCAACACTTCTACAAGATGTTTCACGAATCACTGGGCTGGAACCAGGAGGATGTCGGCAGCTTCTCGACTCTCTGGATCCAGATCGGCAGCATGACCGGCCTGCTCTGCGGAGGAATACTGGCCGATCGGCTGGTGCGGCAGACGATCCGGGGTCGTGTGTGGGTGCAGCTGGGAGGCTGGATACTGCTGACGCCCTGCCTGGTACTGATCGGGACCCAACAGAGTCCGATGGTACTGCGGGTGGCCATGCTGTTGATGGGCCTGGGGCTGGGTGCCTACCAGGCCAACTTCTGGACGGCCTCGTTCGACGTCATCGATCCCGCCGCCCGGGCCACTACCATCGGACTCTTCAACCTCTCCTCGGGTCTCCTCGTCTCGACCTGGTTCGACCCGTTTCTCGGCTGGTTCGAAGCCTCCGCCAAGCGGCAGGGTGAATCGATCCTCGGGCCTGCGATCGTGTCGACTTCCGGCGTCGGTGTGGCCTGCATCGTGCTGCTGCTGCTGATGATGTGGAAGACTCTGCCTCGAGACTACGTGGGCGAGGGTGGGTGAGGACCCCGGCGGCGACTGAAGGCGAACGGCCTTGCCCTGTCGAGGACCCCGCGCGACAATGGGTGGGTTCCCCGGCTCGAGGACGGTGCCTGATGCGATCGATCATGGCTCTACTGTTCATGGCGATCCTCGCCGGGCCCGGTGCGGCTCCGCTCGAGGCGGCTCGCAAGAAAAAGGACCCCAAGGTCACCCGCTGCCTGAGCAAGGCACTCGACTATCTCAAGCGCGAACAACGACGCCAGGGATACTGGGAAGCTCGCGGAGGACAGTACCGGGTAGCGATGACCGCACTGGCGGCCAACGCGCTCTTGAGCGAAGGGTCGACCACCACCACCGGCAAGTACCGCGACGAAGTGGCCCAGGCGGTCGACTTCCTCGTCGGCCAGTCTCGTTCGAGCGGACTGATCGGCTACAAGAGCGACTACCGTTACACCTACGGTCACGGATTCTCGATGCTGTTCCTCTCGCAGGTCTACGGCGAGGAAGAGGACAAGAAGCGACGCGGCGACCTGAAGAAAGTGCTCACCAAGGCGGTCGACTTCTCGGCCAAGGCCCAGACCACCCGGGGCGGCTGGGGATACGTCTCGGCCAAGGACGGCAACGATTTTGACGAGGGGTCAACCTGCATCACTCAGGTCCAGGGGCTCCGAGCCTGCCGCAACGCGGGGATCCCCGTCCCCAAGGAAATCATCGACAAGGCCCAGAAGTACATCCGCGATTGCATGACTCCGGATGGCGGAATCCGCTACCGGTTTGGTCAAAGCGGCGGCGCCCGGCCACCAATTACCGCCGCCGCAGTCGCCTGCATGTTCAACTCGGGGGAATACGAGACCGAACAGGTCAAGAAGATGATGGCCTACTGCGAAAAGAACGTCTGGCCCGGCCGCGGTGTCACCAGCCGATTCGGACACTGGCACTACACTCACTACTACTACTCGCAGGTGATGTATCGCATGGGCGAGGAGAAGTGGGGGAAGTACTCCGCCGAGATCAAGAAGCAGCTGTTGAGGACTCAGTCGAGCTCGGGAGCATGGCTCGAAGGCTACATCGGACCGGTCTACACCACGTCGATCAACGCGACGATCCTGCAGCTGGACAACGCCTTCCTGCCGATCTACCAGCGCTAGCCGCGGCGGCATCACGATGCTGCGACGCAGCCGATAACTGCTCCCGATGTGGCCTCCTGTTGTCTGTCATCGGCAAACGCCGATACAATCAGCGTATGCTCAACCTGTTCTCCAGTCCCGGATCTCGAGATTGCAGCGGCTTCTCGCGCCGCGAAGCCATCTCGGTCGGATCGCTCGGCCTCGCCGGGCTGGGAGCCGGTTCACTGGGGCTGAGTGACCTGTTGCGAGCCAGGGCGGCGGCGCCCTCGGCGTTTCGTGACAAGTCGATCGTGCTGCTGTTCCTGACCGGAGGACCCAGCCAGGTCGAGACGTTTGACCCGAAGATGACGGCTCCGGCCGAGGTCCGCAGCGTCACCGGCGAACTGAAAACGAGCCTGCCCGGTGTCACCTTCGGCACCACGTTCCCCGGCCTGGCCCGCCTCGCCCACCGCATGGCCGTCGTCCGCTCGTTCACTCATGGAAACGCAAACCACACCGGGGGAGCCCAGGACGTGATGCGGGGCGGAACCGGCAACCAGATCGGGATGGGCTCGATCGTTACCAGGTTGCGAGGCACCAACCATCCCACCAGCGGCATCCCCACCCAGGTCTACCTCAGCCACCAGGAACCCGATCCGCAGTTCAACAAGGAACGGTTGAGACTGCTCGAGGCGGCCACGGCTGGGGAACTGGGGGCAGCGTTTGCCCCCTTCGATCCGCTCGGCGATGGACCGGTCAACCAGAACCTGACACTCAACCTGCCCCGCCGTCGGCTGGCAGACCGCCGTACGCTCAGACAGTCGCTCGACCGGTTGGCCCGCAGCGTCGACGCCAGTGGCATGATGGAGGGCCTCGACCGGTTCGAGCAGCAGGCGTTCAACCTGCTGCTGGGTAAGGGTCGCCGGGCCTTTGATCTCTCGGGCGAAGACCCGGCACTGGTCCGACGTTACGACACCGGGCGATTCAATACCGCGCTGCGGATCAAGACCCGACACTCGACACTCGGTCACCAGATGCTGATGGCCCGGCGACTGTGCGAGGCCGGAGCCGGGTTCATCACCGTGCACAACCCCGGCTGGGACATGCACGGCGGCAACACGCAGTTCAATATTCCCTTCGGCATGGAACGGCTCGGCCGACCCGTCGACCAGGCCGTCAGCGTGTTCCTCGAGGATCTCGAACAACGAGGCCTCTCGGACAAGGTGCTGCTCATCATCACCGGCGAATTCGGACGCACGCCCAAGGTCAAGGCCGACGGCGGACGCGATCACTGGCCCAAGCTCAGCACGCTCGCGTTCTCCGGAGGCGGATTGCCTATGGGACAGGTGATCGGTCGCTCGAACCGGAACGCCGGCGAACCCGCCTCACGGCCCGTCTCGCCCGAAGATCTCTTCGCCACGATCCTGGCGACGATGTTCGATATCGGTGAACTCAGGCTACTGCCCGAGGTGCCTCGTGATGTGGCCCGCCTGATCGAACGCGCACAGCCGATTCCCGAACTGGCCGGGTAACCGATCCGCCAGCTGGGCCACCGGCCGGTTCGACACGATTGTCCGAGTGTCTGGTGCCCGGCTATGCTGCCTGCTTCACCCGAAGCAGGAGCACCACGATGAGCATCCTCGATCGATTCAAACTCGACGGCCGCGTCGCCCTGGTCACCGCCGGATCGGGGCCGCAGTTCGGCAGCAGCCTGACAGAAGGACTGGCCGAAGCCGGAGCCACCGTCGTCTCGGCATCACGATCGCTGGAACGCAACCAGCAGTTCGCCGAGGGACTCCGTGAACAGGGATACGACGTACACGCGGCCCAGGTCGATATCACCGATGTCGATTCGATCCACGCGCTCCGCGACTCGGTGCTCGCCGACCACGGACGACTCGACGTGCTGGTCAACAGCGCGTTGGCCCGAGACGGTCATGCGGGAGCGTTTGACGAGCAGACTCCTGAGGTGATCGGGCGGTCCGCGGCCGGTGACTTCACCGGGCTGTTTGCCATCTGCCAGGCGTTTCTGCCGACGATGGTCGAGCAGGGCCGCGGCTCGATCATCAATATCTCCAGCATCTACGGCGTGGTCGGAAACGACCCGACCCTTTACCAGGGAACCGACATGAAGCAGCCGGCCACCTACACGTTCGTGAAGGCCGGCATGATCAACTTCACACGCTACCTGGCCAACTACTACGGCAAACAGGGCGTGCGGGCCAATTGCATCAGCCCGGGCGGCTACTTCAACAACCAGCCCAAGGAGTTTGTCGACGAATACACCCGGCGAGTCCCCGTCGGCAGAATGCTCGACAACGAAGACATCAAGGGAGCCATCGTCTACCTGGCATCCGACGCCTCAGAATACGTCAACGGCCACAACCTGCTAGTCGACGGAGGCTGGACGACTGTCTAGCTCGGGGACAGGCACCGGCGCCGCCGGGGGCGGCTCTGGAGCCAGTCCCTGACTCACTCAACGTAAAGAAACTCATCCAGGTTAAACAGCACCAGGCAATAATCAGACAGCGTCTCAGCAAACGACCCCTCGCCGTTCTCCAGAAACGCTCGACCCAACGACAGCTCATCAGGACTCGGCCCGCGACCCAGCGCCAACCGGTAGGCTCGCTCCACAACCGCCACCGGCGCCCGACCCGCCTCGTTCTCGAGCCGCGAAGCAAACGCCTGTGACTGCCGAGCCAACTCGGGACTGTTCAACAGCGTCAGCGCCTGCCCGGCATGCGAACTCTGGTTCCGCCGCCCGCAACTGACCATCGTTCCCGGTGCGTCAAAATCGGTCAGCAACGGCGGCCGGTTGTTCCGCTTCACGAACAGGTAGATCGAACGGCGGTTGTGCTGGAAGAGATCGGGATGAGCCTGCCAGGTGCCCTTGTACTGAAGCGCAGCGACCTCCGGCGGCAACGGCAAACGTACCCCCGGCCCGCCCGACTGGAGATTCAGCCGGCCGCTGACAGCCAACAGGCTGTCACGCAACGCCTCGGCCTCAAGACGATGACGCCGGGCACGCCACAGCATCTGGTTATCGGGATCGGCATCAAGTCCCGCCGCGGTGGCTGCGGTGGCCCCATTGGCCAAAGAACTCGATTGCTGGTAGGTCGCAGAGAGCACCATCAGGCGATGCAGCGGCTTGATGCGGCCGTGGGTCGAGACCAATTCGGTGGCGAGCCAGTCGAGCAGCTCGGGATGAGTGGCGGCTGCGCCCATCACGCCGAAGTCGTTCGGAGTGGCCACGATGCCCTGGCCAAAATGGTGTTGCCAGACCCGGTTCACGAAGACCCGCGCGGTCAGAGGGTTCGACGCCGAGGCCAGCCAGGCAGCCAGCTCGGCACGCCGACCCGGCGACTGACCACCATCAGACTCCGACACCTCGTCGATCGACGGGCGAGGCCGTTGGCGGAATGAGGTCGGACGCACCGTGCCTCCGGCATCGACCATCACCGACGGAAAACTCGGAAAGACCTCCTCGCCCAGGTCATGCGGATCACCGCGTACCAGCCGGTGTGTCACCGGCACCTTCCGGCCACGGTCCACGATCGCCATCACCGACGCCACGGCGGGAGGCTCGGCAGACTGCACGGCCTGCAATCTCGCCTGAACCAATACGTACTCCCGACGCTCCCCCTTGGCCAATGACTCGCGAATGTCCGCCTCGCCAATCACCAACAACCGCTCGGCAGCACTCGCCAACCGCGACTGGCCGGGAGTCCTTATCGCCGGATCGATGGCGAGGGCGGCAAGAGTCTGGGGGCTGAAGCCTCGCCGACGCTGCTCGGTCAGCCGTTTCCTGGCCGGGGCCTCGATCGCTTCCAGTGTCTTGCGGATCTCGTCCCGCCTGGCCATCCAGCTCTTTCGAGCCGCCTCGCGACGTGAGCGTTCCTTGGCAGCGACCAGCGGCAGATCGACCGCGCGGCTGGCGGCGAAGAAGGCCTGCAGCCTGTAGTAGTCGGCCTGGGGCAGAGGGTCGAACTTGTGGTCGTGACACCGAGCACAACCGAACGTGACTCCCAGGAAGGCCGAGCCGACCACGTCGATGATCTCGGTCAGACGTTCCTGCCGGTTCTTGGCCACGTCCTGGTTGCCGGCGTTCATCCGCAACGGGCCGAGTCGATGCAGGCCCAGGGCCGGCAACGCGCGGGCGTCCTCGGGAAACAGCTCGTCGGCGGCAATCTGCTCGCCCACAAAGCGGGCAAACGGCTTGTCGTGGTTCAGCGATTCGATCACCCAGTCGCGGTACCGCCAGGCATGCGGCCTCGGGTCGTCGTATTCGAAGCCGTCGCTGTCGGCGTATCGAACGACGTCCAGCCAGTGCTGAGCCCACTTCTGGCCGTAGGCCGGTGAGGCCAACAGTCGGTCCACCAGCCGTGTCCACGCATCGGGGCGAGTGTCGGCAAGGAACCGGTCCACCTGCTCCGGGGTCGGTGGAATGCCGACCAGGTCGAGATGGAGGCGTCGGACGAGTGTTCGGCGTGATGCACGAGGAGACGGGCTGAGGTCGAGATCTTCGAGTCCCTTGAGAATGAAGGCGTCGACGGGATTGGCCAGCCAGTGGGTATCCTGGACCGTCGGGACTGCCGGGCGATGGACCGGTGTGAATGCCCAGGCTCGCTCTTCGTCCTGGGCGCGCACGGCTCCGCTGGTCAGCAGCAGAAACAGGATGGCCGGCAGCAGTCTGCGCATCGAATGTCCTTGATGGGATTCTCCATCTTCGGAGCCGCACGTGGTGAGGGTCAAGCCGAGGTCATCCGCGTGCAGCCACCGCTTCCGACCCATCTACCGCTCGGGTAACCTATACCTGTCATGCACGACACTCGCCTCACAGCATCCTGTCCCGGCCCACGTCCGGCCGTCGACCGCCGAGATTTCCTCGAGCAGAGCGGTCTGGGATTCGGTTCGATCGCCCTGGCATCGCTGATGGCCAGGGACACGCTGGGCAACCCGGGCACCGGCTCGCCGCAGGGCAACCCACTTGCTGCACGATCTGCCGATGTCAGTCCACCGGCCACCTCGGTGATCTTCCTGTTCATGACCGGAGGCCCGAGCCAGGTCGAGACATTCGACCCCAAGCCCGATCTGACCCGACTGCATGGCCAACCGGTCCCCGCCAGCCTGGGCAAGGTCCAGACCCAGCAGGCCAGCGAGAAGTCCCTGCTGCTGGGGGTCAAACGGAAATTCCGGCCCCACGGCGACAGCGGGCTGGTGATGTCGGACCTCTTCCCCCACCTCTCAACCTGTGCCGACGATCTCTCGGTCGTCCGTTCGCTGCACGCCGACAGCATCGTGCACTCCGCTGCGCTCTACCAGATGAACTCGGGCCGCACCCTGATGGGTCACCCGACAGTCGGAGCGTGGTTGACCTATGGGCTGGGCAGCGAGAGTGACAATCTGCCGTCGTATGTCGTGATGCTCGACCCCGACGGCGCCCTGGTCGGCGGTCCGCCCTGCTGGGGTGCCGGCTACTTCCCGCCGATCTACCAGGGCACGCTGTTCCGACCCCAGGCACCCCCGATCCTCAACCTCCGACCCTCCGGCGGCCGCACCATCGCACGGCAGCAGCGGAACCTCGACCTGCTGCGACAACTCAACCAGATCAACCGCCGACCTGCCGACCCCGTGCTCGAAGCCCGTGCGGCAACCTACGAGCTGGCCTTCCGCATGCAGAAGCACGCTCCCGAAGCGGTCGATATCTCCCGCGAGACGTCCGAGACCCAGAAACTTTATGGGGTCGATCGAGACCAGACGTCCGAGTTCGGGCGTCGCTGCCTACTGGCCCGTCGGCTGGTCGAACGAGGCGTCCGCTTCGTGCAGCTGTATTCCGGTGGCGGACCGGGGAACATGACCTGGGACGGACACGGAGACATCGAGGAGAATCACCTGAGGATGGCCGGGCAGGTCGACCAGCCGATCACCGGGTTGCTCAAGGATCTCAAGAGGCGAGGATTACTCGAGACGACCCTGGTGATCTGGGGCGGCGAGTTCGGACGGACTCCGATGTCGCAGGGGAAGGCGGGTCGAGACCACAGCCCGTTCGGGTTCTCGATCTGGATGGCCGGTGCCGGTATCAAGGGAGGTCGCATGGTCGGAGCGACCGACGAGATCGGACTGCGGGCCGTCGAGAACCCGTACCACGTCCGAGACCTCCACGCCACGATCCTCGATCGAGTCGGTCTCGACCAGGACGCCCTGACCTATCTGCACAACGGCCGTGAAGAACGGCTGACCGATATCGGCGGACAAGTGATTTCGGAACTGCTCTAGCCCGCAGCCACTCCGCGCTTCGCGAGAAGAGCCATGACCGCTTCCAAGCTGCTGTTTCGGGGTCAGACGCCGCCCGTGGCGGGGCCTGAACCCTTCCTGATAGCGACGCTGATCGAACAAAGGGGTCAGGCCCGGCCACGGGCCGCATCTGACCCCGGCACCTCCGTCAGCTACCGACTCGCCCTGGCCATCCTACTGCTGGCAACCATCCCGGCCAGCGCCCAGGACACCCGGTCGCCCAGGAAGCCGGCCGCGTTGACGATCGCCATCGACGCCGATGTCGTCTACGGCCACAAGTACGGCCTGGCGTTGACCTACGACGCGCTGCAACCGGGTTCTGGCCGCAACGGCGCAGGGGTCCTGTACATGGTCAGCGGCGGCTGGGTCTCGCTGTGGGGGCCGCCGGAACGTTTCATCGAGAGGTTCCGGCACCTGCTCGAAGCCGGCTACACCGTGTTCCTGGTCCGGCACGGCAGCAGCCCGAAGTTTGTTGTTCCCGAATGTGTGAATGACGTCCGCCGAGCTGTGCGACACGTCCGCTCTTCTGCCAGGCGATTCGACATCGACCCCAACCGCCTGGGCGTGCTCGGCAGCAGCGCCGGCGGGCACCTGGCACTGATGCTCGGCACCACCGGACAGGATGCCAACCCGAAGGCGAAGGACCCACTGCAGAGACATTCGAGTCGCGTCACTGCCGTCGTCGCCTACTTTCCGCCCACCGACCTCTCAAAGTACCTCGACCCGAAACTCGAGTTCCTGGAACGATTCCCCGCACTGAAATTCGACCCCAAGCGATCCCCGGCCGTCTCACCCCTGCTGCAGGTCACCCCCGATGACGCTCCGTCACTGATGATCCACGGCGATAAGGACAAGCTGGTGCCGTTGTTCCACAGCCAGACGATTCACAAGGCACTGGGTGAGAAGAAGGTGCCGAGTGAGTTGATGGTGATCGAAGGAGCCGCCCACGGTTTCAACTCGGCTGACAACAAGCGGGCCAACGCCGCGACACTGAAGTGGTTCAACCGCTACCTGTTGAAGCCGGCGGCGGCACCCACCAAGAAGAACTGACATTCACGGAGAGGCTCATGGCTCGCCCGCTTCACCAAGTCCTTGTTGCGATCCTGTTGATCGGGGTCACCCACGCCTCGACTGCCGCTGCTCGGCCCAACGTGGTGCTCGTGCTGTGCGACGACCTGGGCTATGGCGACCTGGCCTGCTACGGCAGCCCCACGGTCAAGACACCGCACATCGATCGCTTCGCCGCGAGTGGCCTGAGACTGACCAGTTGTTACGCCGCATCGGCCAACTGCAGCCCCGCCCGGGCGGGGCTGTTGACCGGACGGACTCCCTACCGGGCCGGCATCCACAACTGGATCCCCTCGCTCTCGCCCATGCACCTCCGCCGCGGCGAGATCACCCTCTCGGGGCTCCTCAAACAATCCGGCTACAGCACCTGCCACGTCGGCAAATGGCATCTCAACGGCCGCTTCAACTACGCCGATCAGCCACAACCCTCGGATCACGGATTCGATCACTGGTTCAGCACGCAGAACAACGCACTGCCCAGCCACCGTGACCCCGACAACTTCGTCCGCAACGGCAAGCCGGTCGGGCCGCTGGAAGGCTATTCCAGTCAACTGGTCGTCGACGAAGCACTCAGCTGGCTCGACACGACCCGCGACAAGCAGAAACCGTTCTTCCTGTTCGTCTGTTTCCACGAGCCTCACGAGCCGATCGCTTCGGCGGAGATCTTCGAGAGGCAGTACCCGGATCTCAAGAACCCCGCCCAGGTTCGCCACCACGCCAACATCACCCAGATGGACCACGCCTTCGGTCGCCTGCTGGCGGGGCTCGATCAGCACCACCTCAGCGACGACACGCTGGTGCTGTTCACCAGCGACAACGGCCCGGCCATCACCCGCTATCACCCTCACGGATCCACCGGCCCGTTGCGGGAAAAGAAGGGTCATCTCTACGAGGGCGGCATCCGGGTACCTGGGATCGTCCGCTGGCCGGGGCACATCAAGCCGGGCACGACCAGCGACACGCCGGTCAGTGGCGTCGACGTGCTGCCAACCTTCTGCGAAGCGACCGCCACACCGCTGCCAGCTGACCGCCACTTCGACGGCAGCAGCGTGCTGGCACTGTTTGACGCTGGCCCGAACAAGCCGCTGAAGCCGATCAAGCGACACCAGCCGTTGTTCTGGCAGTTCCACGTCGCCAGCAGCCTGCCCAAGGTGGCTCTGCGCGACGGCGACTGGAAACTGCTGGCCCACCTCGACGGACCCCGGATCAGGCCCTTCGGTGACATCCGCGCCGAGGATCAGCAGGCCATCAAGACGCAGTCGATCGGGAAGCTCGAGCTCTACAACCTCAAGGAAGACATCGGCGAAACCCGTGACCGGGCTGGTGATCAACCCCAGCGGCTGCAGCGAATGGGCACAGAACTCAGACGGCTCTTCAAACTGGTCCAGCACGAATCTCCCACGTGGCCGGCCTGGACCTGGCCACGTCTCGAGGGTCAGCGGATCGCCTGGGCGGGGCGGTTGCGTGGATACGGCTGGAGAACCAACGGCCTCGGCAGCCATCCCGACATTGATGCTCCAACTCACTGGAGCCCCGACGAGAACATTGCCTGGGCCACTGTGCTTGCCACCCGCAGCAACAGCCTGCCGGTCTTCACCCGCCGGGCCGTGTTCACCTGCGTCGAACCCTTCGGGCTGGCCAAGCTCGACCTCGCCGACGGCAAGATCCTCTGGCAACGCACCAGCAGTTACACCGATGTCACCTCGCCGGGCGACTGGGCCGGGATCCTCAAGGAGGTCGCTGTGCTGAAACAGCTGACCGACCAGGCCGCACAGCTGAAGAAACAGCGAGTGGTGCTCGAGGACAGTCTCGAAAAGGCCAAGGACAAGAAGGCGGTCGTGGTGGCGATCGAGAAGATCGAGGCCCGCGAGGACGTATTGCACGAGAAGATCGACGGCATGCCCCGGGCGGCTCGCTACACCCTGCCAATCACCCAGCGGCAGTACAACGGCTACACCACCGCCACACCGATCACCGACGGCCGACTGGTCTGGGCGGTGTTTGGCAACCGCGTGGTCACCTGCTTCGACATGCAGGGCAAGCGGAAGTGGGCCAGGGTCTTGCCGGACAACCCGCAGATGATGTGGGGCCATTCGGCCAGCCCGCTGCTGGTCGCCGGTCGACTGATCGTACCGATCGATGACATCGTGGCACTGGACCCCGAGACGGGCAACGAGTTGTGGCGGACCAGTTACGGCCAGACGTGGGGGTCGCCGGTGCGGGCCGAGATCAACGGGAAGCCGTTGATCCTGATGGCCAACGGTCGCATGGTGCGGCCCCGCGACGGCAAGGTCGTCGGACGGCTCTCGCCCCTGGAACGTGCCTCGCCGGTCGTCGTCGGCTCGACCGCGTTTTTTATCGGCCAGCGAGCCGAGGCCTTTCAGTTGCCGGCCCGGCTCGATCCGGCCGCCACGAAACGGCTGCGGCCCAAGGCGTTGTGGGAATCGAGTCCTCCGGGCGGAGGCTTCAGTTCCTCACCGGTCATTCACAACGGGCTGATCTACTGCGTGGCCACCCGAGGCATTCTCAGTGTGCTCGACGCGGGGACCGGAAAAACGGTCTACACCCGCAGGCTGAACCTGGGCAACGGGCCGGTGTGGCCGAGTCTGTTGCACGCCGGCGACCACGTCTACGCCAGCAACCGCGACGGGAACACCGTCGTCTTCAAGACGGGCCGCAAGTACCAGGAAGTCGCTCGCAACCACCTCGAAGAATTCATCTCAACCCCGGTCGTCCACCAGGGCAGGATCTACATCCGTACCTACGGGCACCTGTATTCGATTGGCGAGTGAACCGCGGGACGATCCCCAAGCGCGAGATCAGTCGCGAGATCAGGCGATCACGCCGTCGACCGGGTCGCCGTCCAGGGCCGCTCGGTGTTCGCGGCCGGTGCGGTCGTAAATCGGCATCCGTGGGTCGACTCCGACCAGCTTGTACATCGTCGCCACGTGGTCGGCACTGCTGACCGGATAGTCGACCGGCCAACCGGCCTGCTTGTCGCTGCGACCAAAGATCGTGCCCTGACGAACTCCCGCACCCGTGTAGACGATGAACCCGCACTGGGTCCAGTGGTCCCGACCGGCACTCTTGTTCACCTTGGGCGTCCGGCCCATCTCACCCATCAGCACCACCAGCGTGTCATCCAGCATCCCCCGACCGGCCATGTCCTCGACCAACGCCGAGTAGCACTGGTCAAGTGTCGGCAGCAGGAAGTTCTTCAGCAGGCGGAAGTTGTTTCCGTGAGTGTCCCACTGGCCGGCACCGATCTTGCCGTTGAGCTGCGATTCGAAAGTCAGGCCGACAAATCGTGAACCCGATTCGACCAGCCGACGAGCGGCCAGCAGGCACGAACCGAACAAGTGCTCCCCATACCGCTCCCGAGTCGACTCGGACTCGCGAGCAATATCAAACGCATCACGCGTGCGGGTCGAGGTGAGCAGTTCCAGGGCTTTCCTCTGAAACACACCGAGCGTGTCCGCCCCGGGCTTGTCGCCCAGGCGACGGCGGACCCTGTCGACGGCCGCCAGCAGGTCGCGGCGACGGCCCAGCCGGGCTGCACCCAGACCAGGCTGCTCGTCCAAGGCCGGAAGCTGAGGCACAGCGTAAGGCACCGGCGGATCGATGTGGGCGTTGCGGCCCTCGATTGATTCCCGGAACTTCGGCGTGTAACTGGTGAACAACGGATCGAACTTCTGGCCCAGGAACCCTCCGTACGGCCCCGCACGCTGCCTGCCCTGGCTGTGACCGGGAACCGTTGGCATCCACACGTAGTTGGGGACTCCGGCCGAGCCGAGACCGGCCAACTGCATCACCGAGCCGACACTGGGATGGTCGGTCGGCTTGAAATGGTTGCCGTTGATCACCGGACCCGAATAGCCGGTCAGCATGTTGTACGGACTGTGCGTGTTCCAGAGATGCGTGTGAGTGCGAACCAGGCACGAATGGTGCATCGTCCGAGCCGTCAGCGGCAACAACTCGCAGACGTCCAGACCTGGCACACTACTGGCGATCGGACTGAACTCGCCGCGGATCTCGGTGGGAGCCTCGGGCTTCATATCGAACATGTCGATATGGCTGGGACCGCCCATCAGGTTGATCAGGATGACCGACTTCGCCGGAGCATCGGCGTCCACGGCCCGAACCTCTTCGGACGCCAGCAGCATCGGCAGCGACAATCCACCAGCCAAACCCAGGCCGCCGACCTGCATCAGGTCGCGACGCGACAGGCCGTCGCACAGCCGCTTTTGTGAACCCTGGATCCTCAACATCCGCCGTCACCCTCGGTGAATTGACTCATCGTATTGTAGATCACCAATGCGTTGTCTGTCATCTGGTATCGGCAATTGGGGATGTGGGGACGCGGATTTGATGGGTCAGGACCCGTCCGCCACGGGGTCCGCCCCAGCAGGATCTGATCCCGGCAGCTCCTCGGTTTCAGTTTCCACCACGACATCTGATCCCGGAGGCGTCCAATCGCCCCAATGGTCCAGGTAATGTGCATACGCCGGGCAATCCTCCCGTCGCTCCTCCAGCCACTGTTTAGTCTCGGCCACCAATCGCTGCTCGGTCTCGATGTCCAGCCGGCCAATCATCACCCGCGACCTCAGGAACACGAAGTACGTGTCGAGCACATCGCAGCGACAGTAATCGTTGATCTCCTCAACTCGACCCTCGTCGTAGAAACCCTGGACCATCGAGCCGTCGACCCCGGTCTTGCCCGGTTTGCCGATCAGGTGAGCCAACAGGTTCAACCCGCCATTGACCCGCGAGGCTCCGAAGTTCGACACCAGGTCCATCAGGTCGATGTGCGACTGGATGTTGTACCGATTCCGTGCCTGGTCATACGTGCGGGCTTCGACGTTGAACCACTCGGGCAGCGTGATCCCGTAGCGATAGGCTGCCAGCTCGAGCACCGGCAGGTCATAGCCTCGGCCGTTGAACGTCACCAGTGTCGGCTGGCTGTAGTGTTTCCAGCCCTTCCAGAACAGGTCGGTGATCACGTGAGGCCGATAGGCGGGTGCGTCGAGCACGGCCAGGTCCAGCAGCCGGAACCCGCTGTCGACCTTGGCGACGGCGACCGAGATCGGCAGCATCCAGGTCGGAGGCAATACGTCGCTGCCTCGCTGCTCGAGTCGCTCGGCACCGAACTTCGTGATCGCCTCAGCCGGCGACATCTCCGCATCGCCAAACTTCGCCCGCGCAATCAACTCGCCGTCAGCAATCGCCTCGACATCGAACACCAGGTAACTCACCAGGTCCGCCACCACAGACTCCTCTCCGTGTCTTCCTGACCTCAGCAACCCGCATCACCACCGCAACTGCCAATCATCTCGCGGGTACGTTACCATGAACCTCCGGAGCCTCAACCCCGCCCCCCAACCCTCTTTCTCGTTCACCCCGCTGGCCCCATGACCGACCCCGTCGAAGTCACCGAATCTGCCGGGGTCACCGGGCCGGAGATCATCGAGAGTGATCCGGGCAACGGGGACGCTGGTGGGGTCGAGACCGAGTCGGCCAGCCGTGAAGCGATCGATCAACTGGCCGCCGCCTACGGCCGCATGCGGACCGAGATCGGCAAGTCGATTGTCGGACAGCACAAGGTCGTCGACCAGTTGCTGGTGGCACTCTTCTCCGGCGGCCACTGCCTGCTCGAGGGTGTCCCCGGCCTGGCCAAGACGCTGCTGGTCAGCACCATCTCCGAGATCCTCGAACTGTCGTTCCGCCGCATCCAGTTCACTCC
Source organism: Planctomycetota bacterium (assembly GCA_963580005.1). Lineage (GTDB taxonomy): Bacteria > Planctomycetota > Planctomycetia > Planctomycetales > Planctomycetaceae > UBA8437. The sequence continues at coordinate 3,808 of CAUZJR010000041.1, read as the reverse complement.
TGACCTGATGCCCTCGGACATCACCGGCACCGACGTGCTGCAGGATGATCCCGAAACGCACCAGCGGGCGTTTCAATTCATGCAGGGGCCACTGTTTGCCAACATCGTGCTGGCCGACGAGATCAACCGCACGCCGCCCAAGACCCAGGCCGCGTTGCTCGAAGCCATGCAGGAACGACGGGTCACCGTCGGCACCAGCACCTACCCGCTGCCCCAGCCCTTCTTCGTGCTCGCCACGCAGAACCCGATCGAACAGGAAGGCACCTACACCCTGCCCGAGGCTCAACTCGACCGATTCATGTTCCATGTCGTCGTCGACTACCCGAACGCCGACGAGGAACTCTCGATCCTGAAACAGACGACCGGTCAAAGTCAGCCGCAGCTCGAAGCCACGCTCTCGGGAGAACAAATCCTCAAGCTGCAGGAACTGGTTCGCCAGGTCCCGGTCGCCGAACATGTCTTCGTCTATGCCCGAGACCTGGCACGGGCCACTCGACCCACCGAACCGGATGCCGAGAAGTTCGTGAAGTCCTACATCGCCTGGGGCGCCGGACCGCGGGCCGGACAGTACCTGGTGATCGGGGCCAAGGCTCGAGCCGTGCTCGAGGGGCGATTGCACGTCACCACCGACGACGTCAAGGCAGTCGCTCACCCGGTGCTCAGACATCGACTGGTCACCACCTTCCTGGCCGACAGCGAAAACATCACCTCCGACGACCTGGTCGACATGTTGTTGGAGGCGGTGCCTGTGGAACTGGTCGAACGGGCCGTGTCGCGGGTCCCCTGAGCCGCTCGCACCTCGAGCCGGCAACCGCGGAACGATGTCGCCCCGCCGGAGAACTCAACATGCCTCGAATCTTTGATATCGCAGTCATCGAAGGAGACGGGATTGGCCCCGAGGTGACTCGGGAGGCGATCCGGTCGGTCAAAGCCGCCGCGGCACTCGATGAAGCATCCTTCGAATGGACCTCCTACCCCTGGGGCAGTGAGTACTACTTCGAACACGGCCGGATGGCCCCCGACGACTTCCTCGATACGCTCGCCGGCCACGACGCCATCCTGCTGGGTGCCGTCGGACACCCCGAGGTCCAGGACCACGTCACGCTCAACGGACTCCTGCTTCCGATCCGCCGCAGATTCGACCAGTGCGTCTGCCTGAGACCCTCGTATCTCTATGACGGGGTCGAGAGTCCCCTGCGAGACAAGCCGCCCGGTTCGATCGACATCCAGGTCTTTCGCGAGAACACCGAGGGCGAATACGCCAACATCGGCGGCCGCCTGTACGCCGATCGCCCCCAGGACGTCGCCGTCCAGACCTCCGTCTTCACCCGTCACGGTTGCCAGCGAATCATCACCGCCGCCTTCGAAAAAGCCGGCACTCGGCCCGACCGCCACGTGGCATCGATCACCAAGAGCAACGCACAGGGCTACGGCATGGTGCTGTGGGACGAGGTCTTCGAGGAGGTTGCGGCGGGGTTCCCCGACATCCAGACCGAATCGCTGCTGATCGATCGGGCGGTGATGGAGTTCGTGCGGCGGCCCGAGTCGTTCGACGTCGTCGTCGCCAGCAACCTCTTCGGCGATATCCTCACCGACCTCGCAGCAATCATCGTCGGCAGCATGGGCCTGGCCGCCAGTGCCAACATTGATCCCACGCGGACCTATCCCAGCATGTTCGAGCCGGTCCACGGCTCGGCACCGGATATCGTCGGACAGGGCATCGCCAACCCGCTGGCCGCCATTCTCTCGGCCGCCATGATGCTCGAACACCTCGAATTGCCAAACGCCGCGGTCGCGATCAACGATGCGGTCAAGGGGCAGCTGGCCGAGCGAGGTCCGCGGACGCCGGACCTGGGAGGCGACTCGACCACCGAACAGACCGGGGAAGCCATCGCAGCGCGAGTTGCCAGCACAACCGGAGCCGTCTCGTGACCACCGAATCGCTCGCCGAAATCTACCTCGACAACAACGCCACCACCCGGCCGTTGCCCGAGGTGATCGAGACGGTGGCGCGGCACCTGGACGAGAGTTTCGGGAACCCGGGCAGCCGGCACGCCGCTGGACGACGGGCACGGGTCGTGCTCGAAGACGCCCGCGAGACAATTGCCGACATCCTGGGGGCCTCGCCCGAAGAGGTCGTCTTCACCAGTGGAGGAACCGAAGCGACGAACCTGGCACTGTTCGGTTTCGCCGCCGGTGAACCCGGAGCGATCCTGACCTCAGCCGGAGAACATCCGGCGACAACCGAATCGATCGACGCACTGGTGAGGAAGGGCTGGTCGTCCAGGGTGCTCGGAGTCGATTCCGACGGGCGGTTGCAGCCCGAGGAACTCCAAGACGTGGCCTGGCAGGACTGCCGACTGGCAACACTCATCCTGGCTCACAACGAGACCGGCGTCGTGCAGGACCTCGGGCCGCTCTCGGAAGCGTGTCGTGAGCGAAATATTCCGCTGCACGTCGATGCGGTGCAGGCGGTGGGCAAGATTCCTGTCGATTTTCACCAGCTGGGTGCCGCCTCGCTGGCCCTGGGGGCTCACAAGTTCCACGGACCACGAGGCATCGGGGCGCTGCTGTTGCGTCAGGGATGCCAGTTGGCTCGCGTTGCTTTCGGAGGACACCAGGAATCCGGTCGACGGCCGGGAACCGAAGTGGTGGCGTTGGCTGCAGGGATGGCCCGGGCACTGCAATCGTGGAATGAAGTTCGAGTGGCTCGCACCGAGCAAATCGCGATGCTCCGTGACCGGCTGCAACACGGGCTCCAGGAACACGGCGGACCCAGCCTCGTCAACGGACACCCCGAACACCGGCTCCCCAACACGCTCAATATCGCCTTCCCCGGTCTCGACGGTGAAGCCATCCTGGTCGCCCTGGACCTCGAACAGATTGCCTGCTCGCTGGGCAGTACCTGCAGCAGCGGATCGGCCGAGCCGGCTCCGGCCCTGGTCGCGATGGGGCGGGAGGAGGAGGTGTACAGGGCGAGCGTGAGGTTCAGTGTGGGGGTGGAGAACACCGTTGAGGAAATCGACGAGGCGGTCGAGCGGATTGCGGGCGTGGTACAGAGACTGAGAGAATCGGCTCCGGTGGCCTGAGGGCGCCGGGTGGGATGTCACCAATAGAGACTGACCCAGGGCGGGGACGCGGACCATGGTGGTCTCGGGACGCGAAACCGAACCGCTGTTACTGGTGCCCGAGATCCGGCTGGCTCATACCGCCATCACCCAACTGGGCTCACGCAGCCGGTCGCGACCACCCAGCGTCTACATCACCGGGCCGCCAGGGACCGGGAAGTCGCACCTGGCCCGACTGTTCCTGCAGGCAGACACCGGACGCAAGGCCTCGGTGCTGGCCAGTGAATTCGCGGCCGAACTGGCCGAGGCGGCACAACACAGGGATATCCCGGAGTTCCAGGACCGATTCCGGAAACTCGACACCCTGGTCTGCGAGGACCTGCAGGCGCTGGTCGGACGGAAAGAGAGCCAACAGCAACTGCTGGCAGTGATCGACGAGATCCTTGGCCGGGGAGGACGCGTGCTGATTACCGCGTCGCGATTGCCCGGACGGCTCGATCGCTTCGATCGGAAACTGGTCAGCCGATGCCGCGGGGGAGTGGTCGTCTCGGTCCGACGGCCCGGACCAGCCAGCCGACTGCAACTCCTGGAACACTTCGCCTCCAGACACCAGGTCCCACTGCCAGTCGACGTCGCCCAGTTGCTCGCTCGAAAAATTACCGGGTCGCCCCGTGACCTCGTCTCCGCACTCGGACAACTCGAGACCCTCTCGAGAATCAGCGGCGGCGTGATCGACACCG
>CAUZJR010000040.1:0-19407 GCA_963580005.1 Planctomycetota bacterium | reverse complement strand
CCTGCGCACAGCGACTCTAAAATCGGCTCCTCGACCATCCAAGACACCTCAAGCAGCTCACGCCTCCCCCCCTTCAAGAAACCACACCAGGAGCTCGTCCCAATGAGTGGCGATGCGATTCAATCTGTCCTGAAGGAAGACCGCAAGTTTCCGCCGCCGGAGGCCTTCGCCGCGGACGCTCATATTTCGAGCGAAGAGCAGTACCAGCAGATGTGGCAACGGGCCAAGGACGACCCCGACGGGTTCTGGGGCGAGTTGGCTCGTGAGAACCTGGACTGGTTCGAGCCCTTCGAAAAGGTCTCCGACGGGGACATGCCCGACACCACGTGGTTCACCGGCGGGAAGCTCAACGTCACCCACAACTGCCTCGACCGACATCTCGACAACTGGCACAAGAACAAGGCGGCGATCATCTGGGAGGGCGAACCGGGTGACACTCGTGTGCTGCGGTACCAGGACCTGCACCGGGAGGTCTGTCGTTTCGCCAACGTGTTGAAGCAGCTCGGGGTCGAATCCGGCGACCGCGTGACGCTCTACATGCCGATGATCCCCGAGTTGGCGATCGCGATGCTGGCCTGTGCCCGCATCGGCGCGGTGCACTCGATCATTTTCGGAGGCTTCAGTGCCGACGCGGTCGCCGAACGCAACAACGACGCCCAGGCCAAGCTGGTCGTGACCGCCGACGCCGGCTGGCGACGCGGCAAGGAGCTGCCGCTGAAGCAGGCCGTCGACAAGAGTCTCGAAAAATCGCCCTCGGTCGAAAAAGTCGTCGTCGTGCGGCGGACCGGGTACGAAGTCGAGATGGTACCCGACCGCGACTACTGGTGGCACGACCTGGTGGAATCGGCATCGACCGAGTGCCCGGCGACACCGCTCGATTCGGAACACCCGCTGTTCATCCTTTATACCTCCGGCTCGACCGGCAAGCCCAAGGGTGTGCTGCACACCACCGCCGGCTACCTGCTCGGCACCACGATGACCTCACGCTGGGTCTTCGACCTCAAGGACGACGACACCTACTGGTGCACCGCCGACATCGGCTGGATCACCGGTCACAGCTACATCGTCTATGGTCCGCTTGCCAACGGAGCCACGACGCTGATGTACGAGGGGGCTCCCAACTGGCCCGATGAGGGTCGGTTCTGGAACATCGTCGAGAAGTACGGAGTTTCGATCTTCTACACCGCGCCCACCGCCATCCGGGCCTTCATCAAGTGGGGCGACGATTGGCCCGGACAGGCGGACCTCTCGAGTCTCCGACTGCTGGGTACCGTCGGGGAACCGATCAACCCCGAGGCCTGGATGTGGTACCACAGGGTGATCGGAGCCGAGAAGTGCCCGATCGTCGATACCTGGTGGCAGACCGAGACCGGCGGGATCATGATCAGCCCGCTGCCGGGCGTGACCACCACCAAGCCGGGCAGCTGCACGAAACCCCTGCCGGGAGTCGTCCCCGAGATCGTGACCAAGGCGGGTGAGAGCCTGGAAGACAACCAGGGCGGGCTGCTGGTCCTCAAACAGCCCTGGCCCTCGATGCTCAGGACACTCTACGGAGACCACGACCGGTTCCTGGAAACGTATTTCAGCGAGGTCCCCGGCTCGTACTTCGCCGGAGACGGGGCACGCCGAGACGAAGACGGCTGCTACTGGATCATGGGCCGCGTCGATGACGTGCTCAACGTCGCGGGTCACCGGTTGAGCACGATGGAGATCGAGAGTGCCCTGGTCTCGCATGCCAAGGTCGCCGAAGCCGCCGTCGTCGGGTTCCCCCACGAGCTCAAGGGCGAAGGCATCTGCTGCTTCGTGACGATGATCGTCGAGGACAACTCCGAAGAACTCAAGGCCGAACTGATCGCACACGTCCGCGAACAGATCGGAGCCATCGCCACACCCGACCAGATCCGCTTCGCCGCCGCGGTGCCCAAGACCCGCAGCGGGAAGATCATGAGGCGGTTGCTCAGAGACATCGCGGCCGGACGCGAAGAGGTCGGAGACACGACCACGCTCGAGGACTATGCCGTGCTGGCCTCGCTCCGCGAGGAAGAGGAGTAACGACGCAAGCCACGTTTTTCAGGTCCCTCGAGAGCCACCCGGCTCGCCACGCTCCCGATCACACCCTCCCCGCAACCCCCCGTGCCACGACAGACTCTCAAACAACTCTTTGACTACTCGGCGTTCCTGATCGCCGGCACAGTGATCGCCTTCGTCTGGGCGAACGTCGACTTCGAGTCGTACAACTCGTTCGTCAACGCGCCGCTGCTGGCTGCGGCGGAGCACGTCGAGGGTGAGGCGGGGGGGCCTGCTAGGGAATCGCATGGTCCGGACACCGTCAAGGGGTTCGTCAATCACATCCTGATGTGCTTCTTCTTCGCGCTGGCGGCGAAGGAGATCTGGGAATCGCTACTCCCCGGCGGTCACCTCTCGTCACCACGCAAGGCGGCGATGCCGCTGGTGGCGACCGCCGGAGGAATCCTCGGGCCGGCGCTGTTCTACGTCGTTGGCTGCTTGGCCCTGGATGAGTCCGAGTTGATCCGCGGCTGGGCCATACCCTGCGCTACCGATATCGCCTTCAGCTTCCTGATCGCCCGCTACATCTTCGGAGCCGGGCACCCGGCCATCCCGTTCCTGCTGCTGGTCGCCGTCGCCGACGACGCCGTGGGGCTGATCATCCTGGCCACGGTGTACCCCGAAGCGGGAGGCAACCTGGGGGGGTTCCTGGGCTGCCTGGTCGTGGCGATCGGAGTCGGCATGCTGCTGAACCGACTGGGAGTCAAGTCGTTCTGGCCCTACCTGCTGGTGCCCGGAATCATCAGCTGGTACGGGTTCCACATCGGTGGAGTCCACCCCGCACTCGCCCTGATCCCGGTGATCCCCACCATGCCCCACGCCAAGCGTGACATCGGGCTGTTCCGCGACGAGGAGGGAGACCGCAAGGACACGCTCAGTGCGTTTGAACACTGGTGGCAGAACCCGGTCGAACTGATCCTGGGAGCCTTCGGATTGGTCAACGCCGGAGTGGCCCTGGGAAGCGTCGGGGCTGCGACGTGGCTGGTTCTGGGCGGGCTGCTGATCGGGAAACCGATCGGCATCACGCTGTTTGCATGGCTGGGCCGCAAGTGCGGACTGGCGCTGCCCCGGGGGATGCAGGTCCGCGATGTGCTGGTCATCGGCACCGCCGCGGGAGTCGGCTTCACCGTGGCACTGTTCGTCACCGGCGTGGCGTTTCGGCACATGGCAGAGGCCAAGGATGCCGCCAGCATGGGAGCACTGGGCTCGTTTGCCGGCATGATCCTGACGGTGCTCGCCGCACGGCTTTTGAAAGTCAAGAAGACCGGCGGCTAAGCCCACCTCCCCCTGAGGATCTGCTCTCGGCACTCCGTCCGGCCGTGCTTCAATTCCCCTGATGATCTTCCGGGTACAGGTCTCCGCCGGTGATCGACCGATACAACGATCCGGCCAGGCTGCGCCAGACCCCATCGGGCTCAACCACCAGGCACCCCCGCGACCGCGCCTCGGTCAATGCTTCGGTGTCCTCGCGGCCGGCGGCCACGTCGAGCACCTGCATCGGAGGCCGCAGGAAGGACGGGTTGAGTTGTCCTCGACCGGGACCCAGCTCCAGGTCCGGATCGGCCAGCACCACCACATCAACCAGCGTGTCATAGAGACTCTGTGAAGGAACGAAGCGGGAGTCGGTGGCCGCGGCCAGCTGTCGAGCCGACACGTCGTCGCTGCCACAGACGCTGACCAGTCCCTGCCGCCGCGAGACTCCGAAGACCATCGTGCGGGCCAGCGGGCCGGTGCCGATCACCAGCACGTTCTTCCCTCGCAGCGGCAACTCGTCACCACCCTCCTGCGTCGCCTCCAGCTCCAGCAACGCCGCTCGCCACAGGCAGCCGTACCCCTTCCAGCTCCCCTCGGTGTGCATCAACAGGTCCACCGGCCCGTCATCCCCCAGGGCCTGCTCACGACTCTCGGCCAACTCGCCCAGCCGCAGATCGCCGGCAGCCCGGCCCACCACGCCGCCCACCTTCAACAACTCCAGCATCTGCTTCAAACGACTGGTGTCCTGCCAGGCCAACGGCAGCCAGCGGACGTCCAGGCCTTTGGCCTCGGCCGCCCGGTTGAACACCCCGACCAGTTCCATGGTCCCCTCGTCGAATCCGTCGATTCCGATGAAGCGGGTCGTGGCACTGATCGAGCGCCAACGGTGGATCTCGTCGAGATCACTCACCGTCGGTTGACCCTCGTAGGCCTCCATCCCACGCTCCAACGCCGCGTAGATCCAGGGCGAGCCGTACTTGCGGCACAACAGCGAGAAGGTCAACCCGCAGGGGCCCAGGCCCATGCCGACCACCGGCAGATCCCGCTTCTGACTGACCGTCGACAGCAACGGCCAGGCGGCCTCCAGCGTCGGGGTCGGCCAGGTGAACTTGACCACGTCGGCGTCCGCCTCGCGAGCCGACTCGAACACCGAGTCGATCTCGGCACGCGTCTTGCCCAGCGGCTCGTAGAGACTCGTGAAGGCGACCACCCGCTTGGTTTTTCCGTAACGAGGCACCTTGCGAGCGATGTCCAGGTCGAGCTCGATCCACTCGGGCTCGGCCACGATCGCCTGCCGCAGCAACTGCAGCCGCTCGTCTTCGTCACCGGTCCACTGGCCTCCGTCCTGGGAACGTCGGCAGGTGACCAGGATCGGCTTCTCGACCGCATCGACCAAGTCGGAAATATCCGGAGACTTGACCAGGTGGTCCAGGCACAGCTCGATCAGGTCCCCCTGGCGGGATGCGTTGAGCAGATCGGCCTTCGCCAATCTACGAGATTCGGGGGTCACCGAAATGCAGATCATCGTTTCGACCTCGCTCGAGGGCGGGCCCATTCCACCTGTGTCCCGCGATCGATCAGTCGGCGACGCTCTGCCCCAGGATCTTGTCGTAGACCTTCCGGGCCTTGTCGTAGGCCGCCTGGGCCGCCGGCTGGTCGGCGGCTCGGATTCGACCCTTCTTCTGGTTCCAGCAGACATCCACAGCCTTGCGGCACCAGCGGGCACTGCGGCGACTGGCCCGAATCGGCTGATCACCCACCTCGACAAATACCGGGTTGGTGTGCACCGACGGGAAAATCCGCACCGCCACCCAACTCGAATGCTCGAGCGGAATGTCGAATTTCAGCGACCGGGTCTGCCCGTCGGCTTCGATCTCCTGACGCGCCACCGGGTACCCGTTCACGATCACCTCCACCGGCACCCGACGGCTCTTTTCCAATCTCGAACGCTCGATGTGCCAGTACGGCTTCTGGTCGAGCCGCCGACCGCGGACCGACTCGGTCGCAGCCGTCGGTTTCGGCTCGAGACGGGCCGCCACGTCGAACCGCACCTTGACCCTGCCCGGCTTCTTGAGATCGAGCTGGCTGATCGCCTTGCCCGATCCCGGCTCACCAACCGCCACGTCATCGACCCGGAAGTCGAGAATGTGTGAGCGGCCGTCGCCACAGTAACTGCGGCCGTTCTTGACCCCTTCGATCCAGCTGTCAAAGGTCAGAGGCTGATCCTTGTCGAGCTTCACGTAGATGCGGCCCAGGCCCACCTTGTCGCCATAGATGCACGGGAAATCGGTCTCGCCGCTGATCCGCGTACGGAAACCGCAGTTGAGCGTGTGGTACCAGATGTTGAGTTCCCAGACGCTCGGAGTATCCACCGCGGAGATGAAGTGGCACACGTCGTGGGCCACGGTCACGATGAACTCGTTGGCGCCGATCCCGTCAAAGGGAGGCATCGCGTAGTCGGGCAAGGTGTCCGCGGCGCGGCCCTTCCAACCGGTCGGCACACGACGGTAGTTGACAAATTTCCGCTTGCCGTCGGGCGTGTAGTCGGGCAAGGCCAGGCCCCAGCCGCTGTGGCTGTAGCCAACCACGCCCCCCTGCCGCTTACCCCAGTCGAGCACCGGCAGAGTCCAACTGGGCCACTCCTCGATCAGCTTCGCACCCGGGTAGTCGTCCTCGGACAGCCGCAGCAGGCACAGGTGGCCGGCGTGTGAGCTGGGGAATCCGCTGACTTCGACGTCGTAACGCATCAGGTTCATGGGCCGCGACAGCGCCGAGGTGCGACCCTCGAAGTACTGCTTCTGCGAATACCAGCACGGACCCCACGAGAGTACGCAGCCGACATTGAGATCCTCGCCGAGAATATGACGCATCATGTCCGCGGGAGTCACACCCTCGGTCGGACTGTCGTAATGAGCACACCCGGCGGCGTGGACGTGGTGGTCACCCGAGTACCATTGGCGGGTGGCCGGGTGAGTCCAGCGGGTGAGCTGGTAGTTGGCCTTGTGAGAGACGACTCCCGAAGGCACCACCAGCTTGCCGACCTGGGTCACGTATTCCGGACCACGCGACACCTCGACACTGTACTCCCCCGCCGGCAGGTGCACGCTCTCGCCGTCAGCCCGGTAGACCTGGTTGTGGAAGAAGAAATCCGGTGCCAACCGACGGGCGGGGTTCGGATAAATGCGGCCCTGGGCATCTCGAATCACGAACGCCGCTGTTGTCGGCGAGCCGTCGATGTCGCGGACTCCCAGCGAGACCTCGACCGCCGGGACACACTCGAACAGCACAGCCACCTCGCTGCGGAACCCCAGGTCCTGGGTCCCCTGCCCGACATGAAACGACAACTTCGCCTCGCGGCGTCCGACGTCGCGGCTGAACAACTGCAGGATGCGGTATTCGAGTTCGAGCCCCGAGAGGGTGGGTTTCAGAGGCTGTCGCTTGAACAGGGCGATGTCCAGGAATCTCTGGCCCACGTCGGCCAACTGGACCAGCTTGGCCTTCGTCGCAGGCCGCTGCCGGGATCCTCGGCCACGCATGTACACCGGCAACGCCTGGGGACTGTTGGCCGTCAGGCCCGCCGTGACACCCGCCTCGTTGTGTACCTTGACCAGGAACGTCCGCCAACCCTGCTGGATCAGCTCACGCTTGGCAGCACCCTCGGCCACCTTCACCCGGCTCTCGGCATTGATGTGCACGCCGATCAGGCAATTCCGGTCGAGCACCGCCTGGATCTGCCTGATCGCCACGCCCGCCTTGAGATCGGCATACGCCTTCTTCAGGGCCGCCAGGTCCGCTTCAGGCAACGGGGTCCCGGCATACTCCAGGGCCTCGACCAGACGCTTCGTCGCCGCCACCAGAGGCTGACGCTCGACCGAGAGCACCTCGGGCAACTTCCCGGCCCGAACCGTCAGCGGGACCGACAACACGACCGCGAGAATACAACAGGTGGCGATTCGGGTCGGCCAGAGAAAACTCGGCGCGGAGACCAGGCCTGAGACGGGGTCGTGCGAGAGCATCATGGTGGCAGTCTCCTGGGAAGCACAACGCGGCGAAGCGCGCACTCATTGTGCGACTCTCCCCGGACGACCGCAAGCACCGCGGCGGCAAACTGGCCCCAACTGGCCCCAACTGGCCGCTAGCGGTCGCTTCGCTCGATCACCGCCCCCTCAGGCGACTCGATCCGCCTGAGCACTCGCACCGGCTGGGCCGCCAACTCGGTGTCGAGTGTGTGGATGTCCTTGCTGTGCGGCAGCCTTACGACCGAGCCTTCCGAGAGAACATCGAGGTTGGTCAGGACGATCAACTCGTCGTCCTCGAGGACACCCGCCTCAACCAGGGCCATCGTCTGCAGCGTGGTCATCTTGCTCGTCTGCCCGTCGACCAGGATCCGCCGCTCGATCGTCCGCGTCTCGGCCGCCGGCTCACCCTCGACAGCCGACTCGATCACCTCCGACCTCCCGCTCACCACCCACACGAACTGCCGACCCTGCTCGTCGACGGAGATCGCATCACGGGGGATCACCATGGCCTGTTCGAGCTGCTCGCCGAAAATCCTCGCGTGAACGAATGTCCCGGGCACCAGCGGCCGCGGCTGCTTGAGATTCTCGACGATGACAAAGGCAAGCCCCGTGCGAGTCCGCTCGTTGACTTCCGGAGCCAATCGAGCCACGCGGCCACTCCACGCCGCCGCAGCCGACTCCTCGGTCGCCAACTCCACCAGCGGTCCCGCACCCGACTCCAGCAACGACCTCACCCGCTCGTAATCACTCGCGGTCAGAGATACGGGGATCTCGATCCGGCTGTCATCGACCAGCCGGACCAGGGCTTCGCCAGGCTGGACGTACTGACCCTGCTCGACATGCACCTCGCCCAGCACACCGCTGAAAGGAGCCTCCAGGGTGGCGTGTTCGAGTTCGAGTTGTGCCAGGGCCAGGTCCGACTTGTGGACCTCCCGACGCTTCAACAACTTCTGCTCATCCAGAGGCAACAGCCGCGTGCGGTTCTCGAGCGAAATGACCTGGTCGTCGTATCGACGCAATTCCAACGTCGCCTTCGTCACGTCGCTGTCGGTGGCAACCCCCTTTTGTTTCAGGCCGCGGACCCGCTCGTACTCTTTGCGGTACTCCGCAAGATCCGCTCGAGCCTTCTTTAACAGGATCTGGGTGTTCGCGGCGTCCTGGGCATGACGAGCCAACTCGGCCTGGTCCTCGTCCAGACGCCGACTCGCCTGAATCACCTTCTGCTGAAATGCCTGGGGATCGATCTTCAGCAACACCACCGGCTTCGCCTCGGACTGCTGAGCCGGAATCCTCAGGCCGACTCGCAACTGGGGATGAACCGAGACGATTTCTCCGGCGACCTGGGCTGCCAGCACGACCTGGTGATCGCTGCGGGCGGTCCCGAACGCCGTCATGATCTGCTGCAGCGGCTGAGCCTGTACGCGGTAGAGATCGACCTGGTAGACCCGGGTCTGCTCCTCACGGCTGGGCGGCTTGCTCTTCAAAGACGCCAGAAAAGCGAATCCCGAGAAGCTGCCCAACAGCAGCATGCCGCTGACACCGACCGAGACGATCGTGCGGCGAATCCAGGAGGAAGACTGTCCAGGCATGGTCGCTCCAGGGCGGTGACACCCTCACCCCGGCCTCGTTCCAGTCTCGTTCCGGCCTCGTTCCGGACTCGTTCCGGCCGGGGTCGATCTCTGGGGAAGCCGCTCGCAGGTCCAACAACCCGATCCGCCAACCTGCTACGATGGGCGACCGAGCCAACCGTGGCCCGATCCTCACCGGTTCATTGTAGAGACTGCCGATACCTCGTGGCGAGACCCCGACACGATTCCGGGACCGCCGTCGGTGCAAAAAAACCGTGCCCGCTTCCCACCGCATCCTCTCGCTCGAAGAACAAGACGCCTTCGCTCGCGACGGATTCCTCGTCGTCGAGGGACTCGCCACGCGGCAGACGTGCCTCGCGCTGCTCGAAGTGATCGAGACGGAACTGTGCGATCCGCGAGGGGCGATCGAGTACGAGGCGGACCTGGGCTACGAGGGGGCCCCCTCGAGTCGACAGGCGGATGGCGGGACGACGATCAGGCGACTGAGACAGGCCTGCGATCGACACCCGCTGTTCGCCAGTTGGGCCGCCGACCCGCAACTGCTGGCCTGCCTGGCTCAACTGCTCGGTCCCGACCTCGTGCTGCCACTGGCCCATCACAACTGCGTGATGACCAAGCAACCCAGGTTCTCCAGCCGCACGGCCTGGCACCAGGACTTCCGCTACTGGTCGTTCCAGCGACCCGAACTGATCAGCGCCTGGCTGGCACTGGGTCCGGAAACCGCAGAAAACGGCGCCCTGGAAATTGTGCCCGGCAGCCACGCGATGACACTGGACTCCGCGAAATTCGATCGGCAGACGTTTTTCCGCAACGACCTGCCCGAGAACCAGGAACTGCTCGGGAACCGCCGGCTGATAACACTAAAGCCCGGCGACGTTCTGCTGTTTCATTGCCTGGCCCTGCACGCGGCCGGGCCCAACCGCTCAGACGACACCAAGTACTCCGTCGTGTTCACCTACCGGCCCGACGACAACCCCCCCGCACCAGGATCCCGCTCGGCCTCCGGCGGAGAACTCTCCCCGCTTTCCCCCTCGGCTACCCTCGCCGAATCGCCCGACGACCGATCCTGAACGGCTCGCCGACTCAATGGCCCCAGCCGACCCTGGTAGAGCAGGATCAACCAGGCCGGCACCAGGATCGGCATCACGATCATCGTGTCCAGCAACACGCCGAAGGCCAGGGCGAATCCCAGCTGCTGCATGCCGACCAGTGAACCGGCCAGCAACGACGAAAACGTGCCCGCCATGATCACGCCGCAACCGGCGATGATGCTGCCGGTCTTCTTCAACGCCTCCACCACCCCCCCCACCAAACCGTGCTCGGCCTGCTCCTCCTCGATCCGAGTCATCAGGAAAATGTTGTAGTCCTCCCCGACGGCGATCAGGATCGTGAACAGGAACATCGGCACCTTCCAGTCCAGACCCCCGAACTCCTCGGGACTGCCCACCACGTACTCGAACACCACAAATGTCACGCCCAACGCGGCGAAGTAACTGAAGAAGACTCCGATGATCAGGTACAGCGAAATTCCCGGCCGCCGCAACAGCAGCAGCAGGATCGCGTAGACGCCGACTAGGACCAGAATGTCGATCCGGACCTGGTCCGAATCGGTCACGTCCTTCAGGTCGCGGATGCTGGCAGTCGAGCCGATCGAGAGCAACTTCGTGCGACGGCAAACCAATTCCTCTTCCGACTCTGCCGCTTCCTCAACACCGTCCTCCCCGTCCTCGCCGTCCTCGCCCGATTCCTCTTCGACCACCAGGCGACTCGTCGCAATGTGACCGCGTACCGCAGCCTCCAGCTCGCTGAGCTGACGGATGCTGCCTCGCGAGAATGGGTCCTCGACGCAGACGACATCAACTCGAGTCACCCAGGCGTCGGGTTCGGCCGGCTCGTCCTCCGCCGAGCCGTGTGCCGGGTCCGCATCCCGTTGGGACACGTAGTGCTGCCGGATCCGCTGCCGCCGGATCCGGCGTTCGATCCGGTTGCCGGTCGGGCCGCTGTCGTTCGAGAGTCCGTAGGGTTTTGTGAGACTGCGGACATCGGCCAATTTCAACTCGTGCTGCTGCTCCTCCAGGAACCCGGTCAGCCCCTCGATGAAATCACGGCCCTCGGATGAGCCAAAGTCCAACGAGTCGTTTTCCAGCAGCAGGGTCACCGGTCCGGCGTTGCCGGCCGGGAAGTGCTTTTGCACCTCCACGGCACCCCGCACGCTGGCGTTGTCCTGGGGCAGTTCCGAGAGCAATCCGTAGCTGAGCGACGTGTAGTTCATGACACCCCAGGCGGCAAACGGTGTCATCATCAGCACGCTGGAAATCCAGATCGTCGCCGGATAGCGGACCAGGGCCTCGGCCAGGCGGTTCCAGCCTGCCTGGATCGGATTGCTGCGGATCCACCGTCCCAGCGGATCGTCGGTGGCCACCCAGCCAGCACGTCGCCCGCCACCGCCTCCGGGACGCCTTGGCCAGAACACCCAGCGATCGGCCAGACGCAACAGGGTCGGGGTGAACGTCAGCGATGCGGCCAGGACCACGGCCAATCCGAACGCGATGCCGACCCCGGCCTGGCGGAACTTGCCGAATTCCGCAAACACCATCATGCCGATCCCGCACATCACCGTCCCGGCACTCGCCGTCAACGCGGCACCGACCCGCGACAGCGCCTGCTGCAGAGCAGCGGGCATCGGGACCCGCGAACCGACCCCCTCGGTCTCCGATGTCGACAGCTCCTCGCGGTATCGAGCGATCAGGAAGAAGCAGTAGTCCACTCCCGCTCCATAACACAGCACCGTCACGTAGACCTCGATGCCGCGGAACAGGCTGACGATGCCCCACGAAGCCCCCAGCTGCAGCAGGCTCATCGCGATCTGAACCGCCATCACCACGGTCAGCATCGGGATCATCGCCACCACCGGAGCCCGGTACAGCAGCACCAGCAGGACGATCACCAGCACCACCGTCCAGAACTCCGTCGCGGCAGCACTCTCGTCGCTGGCCCGCAACATGTCGCGGCCGACTGTGGCCTCGCCGCTGGTCGCAACACCCAGTCGCTGCTGGATGATCCCCGGCTTCAAATCCGCTCGCTGCCACGCCGGTCGGTCCGACGACCAGAGTGTCCCGGGGGGTTGACCCACCTCGTTGCGAATCAACCGCTCGATCGCATGAATCGTCTCGCGGTTTTCCCGGTTCAGGAACTCGGTGGTCAACTCCACAATCACCAACGACGCCCGACCGTCCTGGCTCTCGAGCAACTTGCCGATCTTGCGATCGCTGAAGGTCCGCACGTCGTTGATCAACGAAGGCGGCCTGGGGACTGCTTGAACTGCACCACCGCTGTCTGTTTCCCCGTCGTCCTGCTCGCCGTCCTCGCTACCCTCCGGTGTCTCGTCCGCGTCCTGCCCCTCACCCTCCTTGGCCAAGCCCCCCAATGACTCGGCCAGTTCCACCAGAGCCCCGGCAAGCACCTCGTCGATGAACCGCCGGTCGTCTTCGTTCAGCTGATCGCCTTCGGCCTTGCAGCTGACCACGATCACCACGCGGCTGGGAACCGTCTCGCCCCAGGCCCGTTCGAAGAGATCCTCGCCACGGCGGCTCGGCGCATCCTTGGGCAGGAATACGAACTCTCCCGAGGTGACCACGTCGTCCAGTGCGGGAGCGGCCCAGGAACTGGCCAGCAGCAGCAGCAGCCAACCGGCCAGCCACAGTGGCCAGAAGCGAACAACGGTAGCGGCCAGCCGGGAAAACATGGTTTTGACTGCCCAGGAATGGCGTCGGCCGAAGGCACACCCGTACCCGGCAGGAACCGAGCCATGATAGGGACCACCGTTTCCGACCGTCAATTCTCGCCCAGGTCGACCTCGTCAAGGGATCCGGATTCCGTAGCCCCAAATGCCGCCGGGATCCAATCGGGCAGGTCCGAGGCGATCAGGGCCGATTCGCCAAGTTCAACCACCGCCAGGTCGGCCGCCAACCCATGCAGGTACACCCCCAACCACGACGCCTCGAAGAGACTCATGCCCCGGGCCAACAACCCCGTCACCAGCCCACTCAATACGTCCCCGCTGCCTCCGGTCGCCAGGCCGCTGTTGCCGGTCGTGTTGACCACCAGCCGTCGACCGTCTGTGATCACCGTGCCCGGCCCCTTCAACACCACCACCGCACCGCTGCGTGACGCCAATTCGGCCGCCACACCCTCACGATCCGACTCCACGCTCGCCACCTCAACGCCCAGCAAACGGGCCATTTCGCCCGGGTGAGGAGTCAACACGCGGCCCGCCGCCGGCGAACAACTCGGCTCCAACGTGCCCGAAGACGCCAGAGCGTTCAGAGCATCGGCGTCGACCAGCAACGGACACTCCAGGGTCTCGTACAACGATGAAGCCAGCTGATCCAGGAACCGGCTGCGGCCCCAGCCGGGACCCATCCCCATCGCCGTCGCCCATCCCGACGCCTCACGTAACTCACCCTCAGCACCCTCGCCAAGACGACCCTCCTCGTCCTCGGACAATCCCAGCAGCAGGTAGGACGGCTCCAGTGACGCCACCACAGGGACCAGGCCCGCCGGGACCGCCAACCGCACCAGGCCCGCTCCCGATCTCAGAGCACCCAGCCCGGCCAACGCCGCGGCTCCACTCATCAAGGGACTCCCGGCACAAATCAACGCCCGCCCGAACGTGCCCTTGTGACCCGATGACGGACGCTGAGGAATCGGTGGATCGCCGGTGATCAACTCCATGCTCACTCCCCGTTCGAGGCTCGAGCGATCAAGCCGGCCACGAAACCGGCCTTGAACCCCGCGTCGATGTTCACCACCGTCACGTTGGCGGCACAGCTGTTGAGCATCCCCAGCAGAGCGGCCAGGCCACCCAGGGCCGCTCCGTAACCGACGCTGGTCGGAACCGCCACCACCGGGCACGACACCCAGCCCCCCACCACGCTCGGCAACGCACCCTCCATCCCCGCAACCACCACGATCGCATCGGCGCTACCCAGGCGGTCTCGCTGCTCGAGCAGCCGATGAGGACCCGCCACGCCCACGTCCTCGATCGTCTCAACACCACAGCGCATCCATCGCAAGGTCTCGATCGCCTCCTCGGCCACCGGCCGGTCACTCGTGCCCGCCGTCAACACCAGCACCCGGCCCCGAGTCGCCGGACCGTCGTCTCGATTCCAACGCACACACCGCGCCACGCGATTCCATCGGGACTCGGGAAACCGAGCCAATAACGCCTCGCCCTGAGACGCCTCGACACGAGTCGCCAGGCAGTCCTGGCCCGCCTCGGATAACGCCTCGAAAATCTCCACAACCGACTCGACCGTCTTACCCTCCGAATACACCACCTCCGGGTATCCGCAACGGGTCAGTCGATCGAGATCGACTCGAGCCGACTCGAGCTCGGCAGTCGGATTCTCTTGCGACGCACCCGCCGCAGCCGATAGCCGCCGCAGCGCAGCCAACCACTCGGACTCAGCAACAGCCCCCTCCTCGCCCCGCCGTAACAGGTCCTTCAAGTCCTTCTGCAAGTCGCCCAGGTTCATCCCGACTCCCAACTCCGATTCCCGTTGAACACCACCCATCATACTCGCCACGTGACACCACAAGCAGCCAGCCGGTGACGGTATTCGCCGTGTCCACCGTTCGCTACGATGGCCGATTGGGATGCAACCACACCGCAACCACACCGCAGCCACACAAACTTCTCCCTTCACCCCAACACCACACCATGACCCAGGCCCGTTTCAGCCGCCGACGCAGCAGACTCATCGCCCGGATCCGGAAACTCGGGCTGCCCGCTGTGCTGGTCACCGACGAATCGAATGTGACCTGGCTGACCGGGTTCACCGGCGACAGCAGCTACCTGCTGATCGGACCCAAGCTGGCAGTTCTGATCAGCGATACCCGGTACACGGTGCAGATTTCCGAGGAATGTGCTGGGCTGAATGTGGAGATCCGCGACGCACGCCGGAGCATGCACTCGACCGTCGCTCAGGTGGTCAAGGCCGCGAAGCTCGATGTGTTGGGACTCGAAGCCCACTCGACCAGCATGGCCACCTGGCAGGACATCTCGGATGCCGTCGCCAAGAGCCGCAAGTCCACACAACTGGTCTCATTCGATACCGTGGTCAATCAGCTGAGAGCGATCAAGGATGCCGGGGAAATTGCCGAAATCCGGCTGGCGGTTCGCCAGGCCGAACGCGGCTTCGCCGCCATGACCGCCGTACTCGAAGCCGACAAGACCGAACTCCAGGTGGCTCACGAACTCGAACACCTGATGCGGAGATTCGGGGCCGAAGGACCGGCGTTCGAACCGATCGTGGCCGTGGGGCCCCGAGCCGCACTCCCGCACGCGCGACCCGGATCCACCCGGATCGGCGACGCCAGCTTCATCCTCTTCGACTGGGGAGCCAGGACCACCGGCGGCTATCGGAGTGACCTCACCAGGGTCCTCGTTACCAGAAAGACTCCGCCGAAACTTGAGAAAATTCATGGAGTGGTGTTGAATGCCCAACGGCAGGGCATCAAGGCGATCCGGCCCGGCGCGTCGTTCCAATCCGTCGACCGGGCCGCTCGGCGTGTCATCGAAAATGCCGGCTACAGCAAGTTCTTCGGCCACGGACTCGGACACGGCATCGGACTGGATATCCATGAAGAACCTCGATTCAGCCCGGTCGCCGAAGGACTCCTGGAACCCGGCATGGTGATCACCGTCGAACCAGGCATCTATCTGCCAGGATGGGGAGGCGTCAGGATCGAAGATGACGTGCTGGTGACTCGGGACGGCCACGAGGTGCTCACCAGCGTCCCCAAACGATTCGAAGATGCCCTGGTCTGCATCGACTGAACCCCGACACCTGCCACCCGACCACGACCGCTCACACCGACCTCACACCGACCTCACACCGACCTCACACCGACCTCACACCGACCTCACACCGACCTCACACCGACCTCACACCGACCTCGCCCATTGCGGAACACTCGCCGATGGCAGACGAACAGGCTTTCGACGTCGACACGATCAAGGAGCTGATTGCCCTGATGGATGAGCACGGGTTGAGTGAAATCAGCCTGACGCAGGGTGACCAGAGCTGGAAGCTGAGGAGGGGACCGACCGAAGGAGTCGCCGTCATCCCCACCGCAGCCCCCGCAGCAGCAGCCACCGGAGACGATTCCGGTGACCAGCCCCAGGAGGCCGAGTCGAAACTGCCGACCATCAATGCGCCCACCGTCGGTACCTTCTACGCCGCCACGACTCCCGATGACCCGCCGTTTGTCAAAGTCGGACAGGCGGTTTCTCCCGAGACGATTGTCTGCATCGTCGAGGCCATGAAAGTCTTCAATCAGATCCCAGCCGAAACCGCCGGGACCATCGTCGAAGTGCTCGTCGAAAACGGAGACGCTGTCGAATTCGGACAGCCACTCTTCCGCATTCAACCCGCCTGAAACCCACACCGCACACCGCACACCGCACACCGCACACCGCACACCGCACACCGCACACCGCACACCGCACACCGCACACCGCACACCGCACACCGCACACCGCACAGCACACCACACCCCTCCCAGCCCTTCGCTCGACTGGCGTCTCATGTTTCAGCGCATCCTGGTCGCCAACCGCGGCGAGATTGCCCTGCGGATCATCCGCACCTGCCGAGAGCTGGGGATCGAGACGGTGGCGGTCTACAGCGAGGCGGACCGCGGGGCCAGTTACCTGGAATTGGCCGATGAGGCGTACTGCATTGGAGGCAACTCTTCGGCCGAGAGTTACCTGATGATCAACCGGATCATCAGTGCCGCGGAAATCGGCAACGTGCAGGCGATCCACCCCGGTTACGGGTTCCTGGCCGAAAACGCTCACTTCGCCGAAGTCTGTCGCAGTTGCAAGATCGAGTTCATCGGGCCGCCTCACGAGGCCATGAGACTTCTGGGAGACAAGGTCACGGCGCGAGGGATCGCTCGAGACGCCAAGGTGCACACGGTGCCCGGAAGTGACGGGTTGATCGAGGACGAAGCGGAGGCGTTGCGGGTGGCCGAGGAGATCGGGTACCCGGTGCTGGTCAAGGCGACGGCCGGAGGCGGTGGCAAGGGCATGCGGGTCGCCCGCAACGACATCTCCCTGAAAAGCGGCCTCTCCTCAGCCGCCGCCGAAGCCGAAAAAGCCTTCAACAACTCCGGCGTTTATCTCGAAAAATACATCGAAAACCCCCGCCACGTCGAAGTCCAGATCCTCGCCGACTCGCACGGAAACGCCGTGCATCTGTGGGAACGAGACTGCAGCCTGCAGCGACGACACCAGAAACTCGTCGAAGAAACCCCCGCACCCGACCTGCCCAAAGCCGTCCGCGAAGACATCTGCAAGGCCGCGATCCGGCTGATCCAGCTCGCTGGCTACACCAACGCCGGGACCGTAGAATTCCTCGTCGATCAACAGCACCAGTTCTACTTCATCGAAGTCAACGCCCGCATCCAGGTCGAACATCCCATCACCGAACAGGTCACCGGAATCGACCTGATCGAGCAGCAATTGAGAATCTCATCGGGCCTGGAACTGGGACTCTCGCAACGAAGTATCCCCTGCCAGGGCTCGGCGATCGAAGTCAGGATCAATGCCGAGGATCCCGAGCACGACTTCCGGGGCTCGCCCGGGTTGATCACCGCGATGAATGTGCCCGGGGGCCGAGGCGTCCGCTTCGACTCTCACGTACACGCCGGCTACCGTGTCCCGCCCTTCTACGACTCGCTGATTGGCAAGCTGATCGTCCACCGGCCCACTCGCGCCGAAGCCATCCGCTGCATGAAACGGGCTCTGGAGGAGTTCCGGATCGAGGGCATCCACACCACCATTCCGCTGCTGCAACGGATCTTCAACCACACGGCGTTCGTCGAGGGCCAGGTCGATACCGGATTCATCGAACGCGAACTGCTCTGAACGACCGACCACGGACTTGCTGACAGGATCACGACGATGAAGATCGGAGCCTTGACCGGCGGAGGAGACTGCCCGGGACTGAATGCGGTGATCCGTGCCGTGGTCCGGACCAACGCCAATCGCGGAGGCACCACCGTCGGGTTCCTCGAAGGCTGGCGAGGACTGGTCGAAAACAACTCCGTCGATCTCACCGCCGAAGGCACAGATGACATCATCTCCCGAGGAGGCACCATCCTCGGCTCCTCACGGACCAACCCCTTCAAGGACGAAGACTCCATCGAAAAAGTGATCCAGAACATCCAGACCACAGAACTCGATGCTCTGATCGCCATCGGAGGCGACGACACGCTCGGAGTCGCTCATCGACTCAACGCCGAACATGGCATCAATACCATCGGCATCCCCAAGACCATCGACAACGACCTCTCCAGTACCGATGTCACCTTCGGCTTTGATACCTCGATCAACGTCGTCATGGAAGCCGTCGATCGACTCAGAACCACCGCCGAATCGCACCGCCGAGTGATGGTGATCGAGACCATGGGCCGGCACGCCGGCTGGATCACCTGCTTCTCGGGTATCTCCACCGCAGCCGACTACTTCCTGATCCCCGAAGAAAAACCCGACCTCGACTACATGTGCCAACTGCTCAAACAACGTCGCCAGGACGGCAAGATGTACGGGATCGTGATCGTCAGCGAAGGAGTCGAATTGCCCTCCGCCGATGGGTTCGTCACCCAGGACGCAGAACTCGACGAGTTCGGACACGTCAAGCTCGGTGGAGTCGGTGAGATCATCGCCGAGCTGATCGAACGGCGTACCGGGATCGAAACCCGCGTCGTGACCCTGGGACACCTGCAACGAGGAGGCGCACCCAGTGCCTACGACCGCGTGCTCGGCACACGACTCGGTGTCCACGCCGCTCGACTGGCTCACGAAGGACGCTTCGGCCGAATGGTCTCGCTCCGAGGCACTCAAATCACCTCGGTCGATCTCGGAGAAGCCGTGGGAGAAATGAGAACGCTCGAACCGGAGTTCATGGACGAGGCCCGCGAGTTCTTTACCTAGGTCGGACCTGGAGAACCGATCTTGCGTCCAGCTACCGCATTCCTAGAATGTCGGCTTCACAGCTCACTCCTCGACGCAGATCAGCTCAATGTGGTGCCCGACGTGTCAGGCCCTCGCAGGCCCCGACCCCGACAGCCGGCCCTCTGCCTGCCCGCGATGCGGGAATGCGCTGGTCGATCCGCCCGAGGCCAACACCGCCTCGGAGCAGGCTCGACTACTGCTCGAGCACTGGAACTCCAACAACCCGCTGGATTCGACACCTCAGACTCCCGAAACACCACCCGAGACCAAGACTCCCGGAAAAACCGCCGGGAACTCGAAACCTCACTACCGCGTCGACTCCGCACACGCCAAACACAAGAAACACAAGAAACACAACACCAGCCAGGACACCCAACCCCAACCCAACACCAATCCACCACAACGCTCACAGCCCGAAGCGAAACGCTCCGATCCCCAACCGAGAGCCGACAACAAC
>CAUZJR010000039.1:0-19526 GCA_963580005.1 Planctomycetota bacterium | reverse complement strand
CAAGGGGGCGCGGACCGACGAGGGCAAGATCCGGGCCGCCGCGGTGGCTCACGGAGTGCCCTGCGTGACCACCCTGCCGGGTTGCCTGGCCGTGGTCAGGGCGCTGGAGGCGATGGTCGAGAGTCCGTTGCCGAAGGTCCGGGCGCTGCAGGACTGGATGCTGGACGTTGCCGCACAGGCATCGGGAAGCAAGTGACAGGTTCTGACAACGGAACGAGGCACAGAGATGAAATCACAAGTCGTTGCTGTTGCACTGGGGCTGTTGGCACTTGGCCTTGCGGGCTGCAACTCGCCGATCAACATGTCGTCACCACCATCGCCTGCGGTTGAGGTCGTCGAAGGTTTCTTCCTTGTCGAGTACATGGTCCAGACCTCAGACACCGTGTCGGAGGGAAGTTCGCTGAGTGCTACGCGGATCACGTTTCATCCGAACTACATTCGCGTCGAGGTTGAGTCGATGGGCAGAGGCAGGATCTTCGCGGTGGATCGATTGAGAGAATTCGAGTGGACTCCGATGGCGGCCGTAGGAGTCAAACACCTCAAGAGATCCATCGAGACTTTTAAGAAGGCCTCGGAGTCGAGCTCCGAGTCGCCGGAGGACTAGCTGCCGGGACGTTGCAGCCGGAGTGCCTGGCAGAGACGGTCCACCCGTTCCTGGTCGCCGTCGACACCGGCGTGCTCGACCAGCGGAATCGCTCGCCTGAGGGCCAAGTTGCGGATCTCGTCGACCTGGGCCTGAAGCTCGTCGGATCCGTCAGGGTCAGGAGCGTGTATCACGAGCGCCGCTCCCAGCTCCTGCAACTGATCGACCAGTTGGGCCAGCGTGGCGGCGAAGTCCGAATCGTCCGATGCCGCGGCCGGACCGATCACCAGGTTGACGACGTCGGGATGGAATCGAGCCAGTTGCCACTCGAGGTTTTCGAGCACCGTTTCGATGGGTGAACCGGGCACCAGCGTGTTGACGACCACGTCCAGGGGTCGGCGATAGGTGGTACGGAGTTCGGTGGCGAATTGATCGGGAAACGCCGTTTCGGCCGGTCCGTCGCCACAGAAGACCCAGGTGGCCGGACGCGGACCGGCGACCAGTTCTCCAATCCGCTCCAGCGGAAGCGACCCCTGCGGCTCGTGTTCACCGGGGCGTGGCTTTTCGAGCACCACGCCGATGTCGGGGGAGGGATCGGGCTCGAGTTGAACGGCGGGCGTGCTGGCGAGCAGTTCAGGCACCGCCGATCCGACCGACTCGGTGGTCTGGACACTCGAGTGGTCCTTGGCGCTGGACGTGGGATCGGGCGTGTCCGGTTCGAGCTGCGAGGCATCTCGGGCCGCCTTCGCCAATCTCCGGGCTCGCCGTTCTTCCCGTTCGGCTGCGGTGCGGATGAGCAGCATACGTCGGCGCGACCGCGAATTGTCAGCCAGTGGGAAGGAGGAACGAGGTGGCATGCCGACGAGTGTCCTGGTTGCGCGGGCGTTTCAACGGGTGGGCCCGGCGATGAAGTGGGGCAGGATTGCTGCTCATTAGCATAGCCCGCAAACAGGTGTCGGTGCAGTGGTTGAACCAACGAAAGAGGATCGAGAATGCCGATAAGAAGCGAATGAGCCCGGTGTGGGCGCGGGATGGGCCTGCAGGGGGCACCCCGCGTCACCGAAGCCGGGCGATCTTGGAATGGGAGAGAGTGCGATGGCGATGCAGTTTGCCGGTGCACGCTGGTTGGACGAACGCAGGCGACGGCGGTTGGCCGTTGACCAGGGAGCAGATGAAATGACCGATGAGACGCAAGCTGCCGAAGCTGAAGGGGCTTCGCAGAAGAAACCGGCCAGGCCGGCGACTCTGAGCATCCGTTCGATCGTGCCCCGGTCCGGCTGGGCTGTGCTGGCCTGGTCGCTGCTGCTGCTGGGAGCCTGCGACGCGGTGATCGCCGCGGCGTGGTTCCAGCAGAGCATCCCCGAACAGTTCCAGGCCTCCTATGCCCTGATCTTCGGTCTCGGCTCCGCCACGGCCGCCACCTGGATGGCCGGCGGACTGCTGGTCGTCGCGGCACAGATGGCGTTGGTGATCGGATGGGTTCGAGGTCACTGCCTGACCGACTTCGACGGACACTACCGGGCCTGGACGCGGGTCGCGATCAGCTGGCTGGTGATTGCCTGCGTGGTCGGCACCGGAGCCCACCAGCCGATGTCGCAGATGCTCGTGGCGCAGTTCGGCTTCGAAACGCTCTGGCAGCGCGAGATTCTCGCGTGGCTGCTGCCGCTGGGTGCCCTGGTCGCCAGCGTGGCATGGGTGATGGATGGCGAGTTGAAGACCAGCCGCACGGCGCGGATGCTGATGTGGATCTCGGTCTCGACAGCCGTGGCCGGGCTGGCACTGGTCCTGGAACCGACCCTGATCGACGCCGGGCTGCTCGAGCGGATGCCTCAGCTGGTCACCTTCCTCAAGCTCGCCGCAATGGTCTCGGCTCCCGGACTGCTGGTCGTCTCGATGGGCGTCTTCCTCAGACACGTCGTCCACGTCTCACCTGAACCGGCTGTGCGTCGCAAGTGGCGGCGGAAGACGAAGAAGAAACGGGCCAGGTCGAGCGACGATGTCGAGTCGGACGAGGTGAGCGACGAGTTGGCCGGCGAGGCGGCTGTTGAGGAGACTGATGAGGAGGCTGGGTACGAGCAGGAGCAGGTCGAGGAGGAGGAGTACACCGAGGAGTATGCCCAGGAGGAGCAGGAGTCAGAGGAGGACGGCTATGCGTACTCGGAATACGACGACACGACCCAAGGCTCGTACGGCGATGACGAATCGCATTACCGGATCGACGAGGCTGAAGCGGCGACCGAATACAGCGGTGCGTTTCCGGACCCGGAGGCTCTGAAGGGTCTGAGCAAGCGTGAGCGGCGGCGATTGCGCAAGCAGTGGCGCGAGCAGCAACGGCAGGCCGACGGCTAGTCGCCTAGAGGATGAACCGGCTGAGGTCTTCGTCGCGGGTCACTTCTTCGAGTGCCTCGCGGACGTAGTCCCCGTCGATTTTCAGGGCACCCTGTCCCTGTTCGGGAGCGTCGAAGCTGGCCGTCTCGAGCAGTCTCTCGAGGATCGTGTGCAGTCGCCTGGCGCCGATGTTCTGGGTCGACTGGTTGACTTGGAAGGCGAAATCGGCGATCGCTTCGATCCCGTTCTTGGTGAACTTCAGCTTGACCCCGTCGGAGGCCAGCAGAGCCTCGTACTGCCGTGTGAGGCTACTGGAGGGTTCGGTGAGGATCCTCACAAAGTCGTCGCGGGTCAGGTCGTTGAGTTCGACTCGGATCGGGAAGCGGCCCTGCAGTTCGGGCATCAGGTCACTGGGCCGCGAGCGGTGAAAGGCCCCGGCGGCTATGAACAGGATGTGCTCGGTATTGATCGACCCGTTGCGGGTCTGCACCGTGGTGCCTTCGATGATCGGCAGCAGGTCGCGTTGGACTCCCTGCCGGCTGACATCGGCGCCCCCCTTGCCCGACTCCTCGGGACCACAGATCTTGTCCATTTCGTCGAGGAAGACGATGCCGCTGTCGGAGGCGAGCCGGACGGCTTCTTCGGAGACGGCATCGTCGTCGAGCAGCCCTTCGACCTCCTGTTCGATCAGCACCTTGCGGGCATCCGAGACGGGCAACTCGCGATCGTTGCCCTGTCGGGGCATGAATCGTTCGAGCATGTTCTGGACATCGAGGTCGACCTGTTCGAGTCCCATGGTCGAGAAGACCTGGACCGGCGAGGCGGTTTTTTCGACGTGAACATCGACGACGCTGTCTTCGAGTTCACCGGCCGCGAGCATCTTGCGGAATTTTTCACGAGTCCGCTCGTGCCGCTCCAACGCCTCGGCCGCCTCCTCGGGATCGTCCTCGGAACCCCACTCGGTGGGCGGCACCAGCAGGTCGAGCAGCCGTTCCTCGGCCCGAGCCGCCGCGTCCTCCTGGACCTCGGCCTGCTTCTGCTCGCGGACCATGTGGATCGCCGAGTCGACCAGGTCGCGGATCATGCTCTCGACATCACGACCGTAGTACCCCACCTCGGTGTACTTGGACGCTTCGACCTTCACGAACGGGGCTCCTGTCAATTGAGCCAATCGCCGGGTGATCTCGGTCTTGCCCACCCCGGTGGGCCCGATCATCAGGATGTTCTTGGGCGTGACGTCCCGGCGGAGGTCATCGGGCAGCTGCTTCCAGCGCCAGCGGTTCCGCAAGGCGATCGCCACCGATCGCTTGGCCGCGTCCTGGCCGATGATGTGCCGATCGAGCTCGGCCACGATCTGCCTGGGAGTCAGCTCTGACATGCCAACTCCTCCACCACCACCTGGTCGTTGGTGTAGATGTCGATCCCCGAGGCGATTATGAGTGCCGAGCGGACGATGTCGGCCGATTTCATCTTGGTATGATCCACCAGGGCGCGGGCGGCGGCCACGGCGTACTGGCCGCCGGAGCCGATGCCGAGGATGCCATCGGAGGGTTGTACGACGTCACCGTTGCCGGTGACCAGCAGGCTGTCGGACTCGCCGACCACGATCATCATCGCCTCGAGTCGTCGCAGCACACGGTCGGTTCGCCAGTCCCGAGCCAACTCGGTGGCGGCTCGAGGGATGTTGCCCGGGAAATCCTTCATCCTGGATTCGAAGCGTTCGAGTAACGCGAAGGCGTCGGCGGTGCTGCCGGCGAACCCGACCAGGACCTTGCCATCGAGCAGCTTGCGGATCTTGGTCGTGTCGGCCTTGAGCACCGTGTCGCCGTGAGTGACCTGGCCGTCGCCGCCGATCGCCACACTGTCGCCACGGCGGACCGCCAGGATGGTGGTCGAGTGAGACTTGGGCATGGGGGGCGAGGGAGTTGAGAGGAGAAAAATGAGAGGAGAAAAATGAGAGGAGAGGAGCGGAGGAGAGTCGCTGCTTCAACCGTAGCAGTCGGCCATGGGGGGGACAAGCAGCGGTCTGGGACGAGGGAAAGATGTTGTCGGGTTGGCAACGGTGGCCGTAGAATTGCGGCCAGAGGTCACGAGAACGGGTGAAGGAGAAAGCTGATGAGCGGCATGACACGCAGGGTGGCACTGGCGGGCATGGTGGGGGGAGTCGGAGGGCTGGTGGCTTGTGGGGGAGGATTTGATATGGGGCCCGGTGGAGCCGCCTACGGCAGCTTCCTGGGCAAGACGCCTCCGTCGCTGGAAGCCGGCGGCACGTGGCTGAATGCCGATGCCCCCATGACAATTCCCGGGCTGGCCGGCAGCGTGGTGTGGCTGGAATTCAGTTTTCTGCACTGAGGGGGCTGCCAGGCGATGGTGCCCCAACTGGTCAGTTGGCATGAGAAGTGGTCCGATCAGGGCCTGGTGATCATCGAGATCGACAACGGAAGCATCGACACTCTCGATGCGGTCGAAAAGCACGTTGGAGAAGGGCAGATCCCGTTCACCGTGTTGCACGACAAGGGAGGCACCGTCTGCGAGCGGTACTCGGTGATGGCCTACCCGTCGGCCTACCTGCTCGACAAGACGGGAACGGTCATCTGGGAGGGTCACCCGCTGGACCACTCGGCGGCGGCCACGCGGATCGAGGCGGCGTTGTCCTGAGCAGGGAACCGGACCCAGGTCTCTCAGTCGCTGACCACCAGTCCGTCTCGCAGCCTGAGTGTCGCGTCGCCCGGCTCGATGTAGCTCTCGTCGTGAGTCACCACGACGACGGTGGTGCCGAGTTCTTCTCGGAGGTCGCGGAGGTAGCCCATCACCTCGGCACCGGTCCGGTGATCGAGTTCACCGGTCGGTTCATCGGCGAGTACCAGCTTGGGCTGTTTCAGCAGTGCACGGGCGATCGCCACCCGCTGCTGCTCTCCGCCGGAAAGTTCTCCGGGTCGGTGCCGTTGCCGGTCAGCGAGTCCGACGTGCACCAGCAGATCCTCGGCCCGCTGATGCAACTCGCCGCTGACCCCGATCGGCAGAAAGGGAGCCAGTACGTTATCCAGCGCCGTCAGGTTGCCCAGCAGGTTGAAGCTCTGGAAGACAAACCCCACCTCGGTGCGGCGGAACCGGTCCTGCTCCTCTCGAGACAACTCGTTGATCAGGCGTCCGTCGATGGCGATCGAGCCGCCGCTGGGCCGATCGAGTGCTCCCAGCAGGTACAGCAGCGTGCTCTTGCCGCTGCCCGAGGGTCCCAGCACGAACTGGAAACTGCCGCCATCGATGCGTGCGGTGACACCCTGCAGGGCCCGCACGGTCGTCGGACCGATCGTGAACTCCTTGGTCAGATCCTCGATCTCGATCGAGTGAACCGGCGAGGCCTGCGTCATCGGGTCTCCAGCGATCGCTTACCCACGGCGGATGGCCTCCATGGGCGAGAGTCTCATGGCCCAGGTGGCCGGGTAGAGGCCTCCGGCGATCCCCAGTGCCGCGCTGAAGAGCAGGGCAAAGGCCAGCAATTGAGGGCTGGCATAGAGCTGGAGTCGATCGGGCCAGGTCGAGTTGACGAATTCGGTCCCCACCAGCCCCAGCCCGCACCCGATCACTCCCCCGGCCACACCCAGCACGGCACTCTCGCAGGTGATCAGCATCATCACGTCGCGGCGGCTCCAGCCGTTGGCTTTCAGGATCCCGAAATCGATGATCCGCTCGGTGACACTCATCAGCATCGTGTTGATGATCGACAGCACCGCGATCAGCACCCCGATGCTGGTCATCACGCTCAGGAACAGGTTCAGGTCCGAGCTGAACTCGTCGAATCGTTCGGCCCAGTCGTCCGACGTCCGCACTTCGATCGGCTCGGCCTCCGCGTCGACGGTCTCTGATCCCCTCGTCGGAGTCCCTCCGGTGAGCCAGTTCTGGATGGCCAGCAGCAGGTCGATCAGGGGATTCCCGGTGGCCATCGCGCCCGCGATGCTGCCGCCGGATTCGATCTCCCGCCCCCGGAACTTCTCGCGAATCCGCTCGGCCAACTGCTCGTTGTCGATCGTCCCGTCGGGTTCGACATAGAACGCACAGGCGCTGTTGGGTTCGAAACGGGTCAGGCGGCGGACCACGTCGATATCGACGATGATCGAGACATCCAGCATCAACTGTCCGCAGTGGTAGATGCCGACAATCGTGAACTCGTCGCCGTTGATACTCAGCTGGTCTCCGATTCCGACCTCGTTGTCCTCGGCAATCTGACGGCTGATCACCGTGTGGAGCTGGTGTCGGTCGGTCTGATCGAGGAAGCGGCCCTGGACCATTGCGTCGCGGTAGACGTCCGTTTCGAGTTTCTGTCGCTCGGCGATGCTGGTCCCGAACAGGAAACGTGGCGGAGCGATCACGCGTTCGCCCTCGATCAGGTTGACTCGCGACCAGACCTCGGGATTGACCACTCCCACCCCGTCGATCTCGGCAATCTCCTGGGCCCAACTTGCCGGGAGTCGCGAAAACAGGGGCAGCGGTGCGCCGGCCTGCATGATCGCCAGGCCGGGAATCCGGCCGAAAGTGTCGCTGACCATGCGGTCGATGCCCTCGGCCACCGAGAACAGGCCGACCATTCCGGCGATGGCCACCGACAGGCCGGCCAGCGCGAGTAGCGACCTGAGCGGCCGCGAGACGAGATTCTGGATTGCGAATCGCCACATTGTTTCAGCAGAATAGGTCCCGTCCCCCGTTTCTGGAAGTGATGTACAAAGGGGGGGCGGTGACCCGGATCGAAACCCATCGACCGAGAACGGCACAGAACCACTCCCATGACCGACCTCGACTACTACCAGGTGCTGGGTATCTCTCGCTCAGCGTCCTCCGAAGAAATCCACTCGGCCTACAAGTCACTCTCGCTGAAGTTCCATCCCGACAAGAACCCCGACGACGCCCGTGCGGCCGAGCAATTCAAGGAAGTGCAGGAGGCCTTCGGTGCTCTGGGTGACGAGGAGACTCGTGCCCAGTACGACCGCTTCGGCCCGGCCTACAAACAGGCTCGGTCCGCCGGTGCCGGGGCGGGTGGGTTTTCGCCCGGACAGGCGCCCGGCGGGCTCGACTTCTCGAGCCTCTTCGGAAACGGCTTCGAACTCGGTGACCTCTTCGGAGGCGGGAGGCCGACTTCGGGGCAACCGGCTCGAGCCCGACGCGGAGCCGACCTCCGGGCCCAGATCCAGATCCCCTTCCAGGTGGCGGCACGCGGCGGCGGTCACGAGTTGCCGATTCGACCCGATGGTGAGGGAGGTCGGATCGAGAGGATCACGATCAAGATTCCGCCGGGGATCAGTAGCGGCGAGGTGCTCAGGCTCAAGGGACAGGGAGGGACCGTCCCGGGCGGGCCGGCCGGTGACGTGCTGGTGACCGTCGATGTGGCACCTCATCCGTGGTTTCGACGCGACGGCGACAACCTGCTGATCGAAGTGCCGGTGACTCCGGTCGAAGCCGTGCTGGGGGCACGGGTCGAAGTGCCCACCCTCGACGAAGGACCCCTGATGTTGACCATCCCGCCGGGCACCTCGGGAGGCTCGAAACTGAGACTCAAGGGGAAGGGCGTCAAGAACCAGAAGACCGGGACGCCCGGTGACCAGATGGTGATCGTGCAGATCGTCGCATCCGGTGAGCTCTCGGACCAGCAACGAGAGTTGTATCAGCAGCTGGCCGACTCGGACGTCGCGTCGAACGGGTCTCCCCGCGACGGATTGTGGGGTGCATCGTGAACGGGATTGTCATGTGGGCGGCAGCGGGTTCGGCGACGGGGCCGGTTCCCACCGAGTTGGCCAGGGAGGTCAGTTCGGTGGTGGTGGTGGTGGCGATCCTGGTCGTCGTCCTGCTGGGCCTGGCGGCCGTGGCACTGGTGATGATGATGGGCGGACGGTTGAGACGTCGGGTGCAGGACGGACTGCCGCAAGGCGATCCGCCTCCGGATCCGACCTGGCCCTTGCAGGTGCCGGTGGACGAGGAGGAGAATCGAGAAGACGATTGAGAGAGAGAGGGGGGTCGGACTCCCAAGGCACATCATGACCAGTCCCGTACCCAGCCATCGTCTTCCCGCCTGGCGTCGCCTGCGGCACCAGCGCGACTTCGATCGAGTCTACGCCGCGCGCTGCCGGGCCGGCGACGGGCGGTTGCTCGTCTTTGCCGATGTGGGTCTCGAGAGTCGTGGAACGCGATTTGGGCTGAGTGTATCGAAGAAGCACGGCAACGCCGTTTGCCGCGGTCGCCTGAAGAGGTTGCTCAGGGAGGCCTTCCGATTGCAACAGGCCGATCTCCCCCAGGGACTCGACCTGGTGCTGATTCCCCGGCAGGGAGACCTGCCGACGCTCGAGGACTTCAGGGTCAGCCTGCTGAAGCTGGCCGGCCAACTGGCAGACAAGCTGGCAGACAAGCTGGCAGACAAGCTGGCAGACAAGCTGGCCGACAAGCTGGCCGACAAGCTGGCCGACAAGCTGGCCGACAAGCTGGCCGACAAGCTGGCCGACAAGCTGGCCGAGGGGGCAGGGGGAGCTGCGGGGAGCGGTCGATGAGCCGGCTGGTTGGGAACTGGGTTGGAGTTCCCGGCCGGGTGCTGTCGTGGCTGATGATCAGCGTGGTGAGGGTGTACCAGTGGACGTTGAGTCCGATTATCGGCCGCCAATGCCGATTTCAACCCACCTGCAGCCACTACATGATCGGGGCGGTTGAGAAATACGGCCCGATGCGGGGAGCGTGGCGGGGTGTAAAGCGGATCTGCCGCTGTCACCCGTGGCATCCTGGCGGAGAGGATCCGGTGTGACGGGGTTGCGGTGTTGGCCGCTACTCGTCCATCACCTCGGTCTCTTTCGTCGACGCCAGCTGGTTGACCTTTCCCTCGGCTTTCTTGGTCAGTTCCTGGATCTCGTCCTTGGCCAGGTCGCGGTCGTCTTCGGAGAGTTGTTTCTGTTTTTCGCCAGCGTCGGCCTGCTTATTGACATCGCGTCGGACGTTTCGGATTGCCACGCGGGCTTCTTCGGCCAGCTCCTTGACTCTCGAAACCAGCTGACGTCGTCGTTCGGTTGAGAGTGAGGGGACGTTGAGTCGGATCAGTCGTCCGTCGGAGTTGGGTGAGAGTCCCAGTTCGCTGGCCTGGATCGCCTTGACGATGTCGCTGATGACTCCGGGGTCGAACGGCCGGATCACGATTTGTTGCGGCTCGGGGACACTGACGGCGGCGAGTTGTTTGAGAGGTGTGGGAGCCCCATAGGCTTCGACTCTCAGCGAATCGACCAGTGCCGGGGTGGCCCGTCCTGTCCTGAGCCCCTGCAGTTGTCCCTGGTAGACTCCAACCGCCTTGTCCATGCGGTCTTCACAATCCAGCAGAATCTCGTCCTGGTCCATGCTTTCGGTCCGTCGTCTGATCCGCGATCCGCGATCCGTGGTCGGGTCCAAGGTACCCGATCGAGTCGGTCATGCAAGGCGATCGAGTTCACTCGTCGGGCGTGGGGATCACCCGGGTCCCGATCCGTTCTCCTGCGATCACCCGTTCGATGTTCCCGGTTTTGCGGTAGTTGAAGACGACGATCGGCAGTCGGTGTTCCATGCAGTGGTGAATGGCCTGTGCGTCCATGACTTCGAGTCCCTGTCGGAGCACGTCCTGGTAGGTGATCTCGTTGTAGAACACAGCGTGCGGGTTCTTCTCGGGGTCTTCGGCGTAGATGCCATCGACCCGAGTGGCCTTGAGCACGACATCGGCTTCGATTTCTCGCGCCCTCAGTGCCGCGGCGGTATCGGTTGTGACAAACGGGCTGCCGGTCCCTGCGGCGAGTATGACGACTCGTCCTTTCTCGAGATGCCTGAGGCATCGTCTGCGGATGAAGGGTTCGGCGACTCCTTCCATGCGGATCGCCGACTGCAGTCGCGTGGCGACTCCGACATTTTCCAGAGCATCCTGCAGGGCCAGCCCGTTGATGACGGTGGCGAGCATGCCCATGTAGTGAGCGGTGGGTGCGTTGATCGAGTGGCTGACGGCGGCAAAATTCTTGCCTCGCAGGATGTTGCCACCTCCGCAGACGATCGCCAGCTGCACTCCGGTTTCGACGACTCGTCGGATCTGTTCCGAGATCGAGGCCACCTCGACCATGCTGATCCCCGACTCACCACTGCGGCAAAAGCTCTCGCCGCTCATCTTCAGCAGCACACGTCCGTAGGCGGCTGGTTCGGGTACTTCGCCTGCGGCGGAGTCGTTAGCAGTCTGGTCGGGCATCGTGTTCGGCCCCCGGGGTCGACGAGTCTGATCGGGGGAGTCGAGAGTGGTGCTAGTTGCCGAGCACCCAGCGTGTGAAGCTCCCGGCGGTCAGGCCGCTTTCGGCGAGCACCTGGCTGACGGTCTTCGACTCCTCCTTGACGAACTGTTGTGCGGTGAGCACACCCTGTTCCTGGTAGAAGACCTTCATCCGTCCCTCGACGATCTTCTCGATGATGTTCTCCGGCTTGCCCGTCGCTCGAGCTTCTTCGGAGAGTCGTTCTCGTTCTGCATCGACGGCTGCTGCATCGAGATCTTCGGCGTTGACGACCGAGGACTTCATGGCGGCGATGTGCATGGCGACGTCCCTGAGCACCTCGGCACGTCCGGCATCACCGACGCCCTGGAACAGCACACCGGTCTTACCGTCGTGGTGTACGTAGCCATCGACGGGTCCCTCGACCCGGGACACCTTGGCCAGCACGATCTTCTCACGGATCTTATTGATGACCTCCTCGTAGGCTTCGCGGAGCGTTTCCGAGGGGTTGTTGGGTGAGGGTTGGTCGAGCAGTTCGTCGGGGCTGTCGGCTCCGGGTCCGCCCAGGAGTTGAGCGGCACAGTTTTGAGCCAGGGCCTGGAACTCGTCGTTGTTGGCCACTGGTGCCGATTCGCATTGCAGCTCGATCATCGTGGCGGACGAGCCATCGTCGGCGACCGCGATGGCGATGCGTCCTTCGGAGGTGGCGTTGTCGGCCCGCTTGAGCATCACCTTCTGGTTCTGCTCCTTGAGGATCTCGATCGCCTTCTCCTGGTCCCCCTCGGAGGCGACCAGTGCGTGCTTGCATTCCATCATGGGCAGGTCGGTCAATTCCCTGAGCACCTTGACCTGAGCGGCAGTGATATCCGCCATCGAGAGTCTCCTCGCGTGAATTCAGCGTATGTGAGATGGCTGTCGGGTCCGAGTGGTCTGCTCGGGGTCCCACAACCGGTCCGCTGCGGTTGAACTGTTCGGCCGGTTCGGTCTGTCGCAGGGGGGCATCCGGTGAGGCCGTTATCGCGTCGGCACGGCCTTGGGTTCGTCCTTCTTCGGAACCGGTTTTTCCTCGGGAACCAGCGATCGGCCATCTGTGATCGAGCTGGCGAGGTGTTCGAGGATGAGTCGGATCGAGCGGATGCTGTCGTCATTGCCAGGTATCGGCAGGTCGACGGTATCCGGATCGGAATCGGTATCGATCAGGGCGATCACATTGATGCCCAGGATGCGTGCTTCGCGAACGCAGTTGTATTCTCGGCCCGGATCGACGACCACCAGTGCTTCGGGAAGCCGCTCCATGTCGCGGATTCCGGCGAGGTTGCGGTGAATTTTGCGTCGTTCGCGGGTCAGCGAACTCTGGCGTTTCTTCGAAAACGCCGCCATCTCACCACTCTCCTCCAACGCCTCAAGCTCCTCGAGCCTCTGCAGGCGGCTGCGGATGGTGCGGTAGTTGGTCAGGGTGCCGCCCAGCCAGCGTTCATTGACGTAGGGCATGCCGCACGAATCGGCGACTTCAGAAATCGGCCCGAACGCCTGCCGCTTGGTGCCGACAAACAGCACCAGGCTTCCGTTGGCGGCGACCTGCTTGAGGTATCTCTTGGCCCGCATCAGGCCGCGGATCGTTTCCTTCACATCAATGATGTGAATCAGGTTCCGACGGCCGTAGATGTAGGGCCGCATCTTCGGGTTCCACCGGCTGGTCCGGTGTCCGTAGTGAATCCCGGCTTCCAAGATGTCCTTGACGACGATATCAGCCACGACAGCCTTCTCCCCAGAGCAAACTCTGGTCGGGTGCAAAAACGCAGGCGAACCACCGATCGTAGTTGGTGTCCCCGACTTCGTCAAACCCGCCGGCGGGGCTGCTAGCGGCCCGTTTTCTTAGCCGCGGCCTTCTGCTTCCTGGTACGTGGAGTCGTCGAGGCGGGCAGCTTGACCGAGGTGGTCTTGCTGTCGGAAGTCGCCGTCAGAGGGATCCTCCATCGAGCGGTCATCAGCTTGCACAACCCGCCCTTGCCGTCGCGGCAGACCTGGTAGGAAACGGCCACCTCGACGGTCGCCTTGCCCGGTATGCCGGTCAGAGCCAGCGAGGCGATTGCCCCTGAGTCTCCTGCGGGCTTCGCCTTGCGTCGCTTGCCCAGTCCCTCGCCCGCGACAACGTCCTGCCCCTTGTTGCCCAGGGCGCGGTAGATGATCGAGGCCCTGGGGTTGAGCTTGAAGCCGGCGGGGATGGCCAGTGGGATGGCGATCGAGAGCGACTTGCCGGCCTGGATCGTCTGGTTGCCGAGCACAGTGGTCTTGGCCGCCTGGGCGAAGTCGCTGTTGTCGGCGGCCGGCTTGGCGGGAGGCTTCAGGCCGGCGACCTTCAGTTCCTGCAATTTGCCGGTCTTCAGATCGACCGTGCAGATGCGGTGGTTGTTGGTGTCGGCGATGTAGAGCGTATTACCTCCGATGGCCACACCACCGGGCTCGGCGAACCGCGGAGGGTCGATCGTGTCACCACGCTTGCCATTGCCCAGGAGGGTCGTCGACTTGCGAGTCTTCAGGTCGATCTTCTTGATCTTGTGGTTGTAGCTGTCGGCGACGTAGAGCGTTCCGTTGTGGAACGCGACGCCCAGTGGGTGTTGCAGGCGGGCCTTGTCACCCACGCCGTCGATGTCGCCGAACTCGAACAGTGCCCGGCCACGGAGCAGGTCGTGGGCACCGACGACGGTCTTGACCGAGCCGCCCGGCGAGGTGTCGACCTGCCGGATCGCTGATCCCTCGCTGTCGGCCACGAACAGGTGCCGGCCGTCGGTGGCCAGTGACGAGGGCTGGGCCAGGGCGCACTGTTCGAGTGTCCCGTCGGTGATGTCCTCACGCCCCGAGCCGGCAAAGACGCCGATGCGGCTTGATCCGAGCTTGTGAGACCACAGCTGGTGGGGGCCGGCCATCGCGATGTAGAGCGTGTCCTTGATGAAGGACAATGCCCAGGGACTGTTCAGAGCCGTCTGCCGCAACCCGCCACCGGTGGCTCGGAAGCGAGCCTGTCGGCCGGTGCCCGCCAGGGTCCTGACCGTCTTCTTCTCCAGGTCCACCACGCGGATCATGTGGTTTTCGGTGTCGGATACGTACAGTTCCTGTCCGATCAGCACCGTGCCCTGCGGATGATCGAAACTCGCATCGGCGTACCTGCCGTTGCGTCGCCCGATCGCTCCGCTGCCGATGATTTCCTTGAGCGTCCCGTCGAGCCCGGTGACGACGATGCGGTTGTGGTTGGTGTCGGAGATGAACAGCCGGCCGCCCTTTGTGTCTGCCAGTATCTTGCCGGGGAACTTCAACGGACCAGGCTTCAGGCGGTGGCTTTCCAGATCGAAGCGGACCGGCGACGTGTCCAGCGTCCCCTTCTTCTTGTGGTAGTCGACGAGCATGCCGATGATCTTGTCGAAGAGCTCGCGGTTGCCCTCGCCGGGCTGCTGACCCACGTAGCGGCCCTCGGGGTCGATCAGCACCATCGTCGGCCAGCTGTTGACTCCAAATTTCCGCCACACCGTCATGTTGGCGTCGTTGATCACCGGGTGCTCGATCTCGTACCTCAGGATCGCTCGACGGATCGCCTCGCTGTCCTTCTCGTTGGCGAACTTCGCCGAGTGCACCCCGATCACCACCAGTTCCTTGTCGTATTTCTTCTCGAGGAACTTCAGGTCGGGCAGCACGTGCATGCAGTTGATGCAGCAGTAGGTCCAGAAGTCGAGTACGACGACTTTGCCGCGGAGGTCCTTGAGGTTGATCTCGCTGCCGGGGGCCACGTTGAGCCACCCGATACCCCCCTCGAAGCTGGGGGCTGCCGGTCGGTTGGGAAACGGGTTCTCCGTCGCCGACTTCTTCTTGCCCTTGTCGGCCGCCTGGGCCAACAGGTCGTTGTTGCCCAACGGGCCTCCACGATTGAGCATCAACACTCCAGCAACCAGCATCGCGAAGATGGTGACTGCGGTGAGGATGCGGCGGGAGGGGATCTGGGGTGAGCGTGTTGCGCGAGACTCGGTCATCACGTGAGTCGACCTCCGGTCGATTGTGCCAGGTTGCGGTGCGTGCTGAGGTGTCAGGTAGCCCGCACACGTTCATCGTATCTCATCATTCCCAATTCCTGCAAACGCGGGTCCAGCGATTGGGAGTCTGGGCTGTTGAACTGCCGCAACCGCCTGCTCCCGAGACACTCCCCGTTGACACTGCCAAACCAGTCAGATTATCGTCGAAGACTGGAGGCTGAGATTATGACCAACACACGACCACACGCCCGCGTGGCGATTTCCCTTGCGACCACAATCGCCAGCGTGCTGGCTGTCGCTTCGGCCTCGGCAATTGCCGCCGAGCCGACGTGGGCCGAGAAGATGTTCGATGCGCGGTCTCACGACTTCGGCGTCATCGCCGTGACTTCCAAGGTGACCTATCAATTCCATGTCAAGAATCTCTACCGCGAAACGGTGCACATCGCGGGCGTGAAGACCACCTGTGGCTGCTCGGTCGCACGGCCCAGCAAGTCGACATTGGCCAGTGGCGAGGTGGTGACGATCGACGTGACGATGGACATGCGGAGGACTCGCATGGCGAGCACTCGCAAGTCCGCG
This sequence comes from Planctomycetota bacterium, assembly GCA_963580005.1. Taxonomy (GTDB): domain Bacteria; phylum Planctomycetota; class Planctomycetia; order Planctomycetales; family Planctomycetaceae; genus UBA8437. Next base: position 3,771 of record CAUZJR010000039.1, on the reverse strand, counting down.
GTCCTGACGGTGGTGTTTGATCGGCCGACGTTTGCCGAGGTCAAGATTCCGGTCAAGGCGCAGGTCCGCAAGGACCTGGTGATCGCTCCGGGCTCGGCTGATTTCACGGGAGTGGAACAAGGCAAGGCGGCCAGCCGTACGCTGAGGGTGAGATACGCGGGGCGGGCCGACTGGACGATCAGGCAGGTCGAGGTCAACTCGCCTCACCTGGTGGCTCGTGTCGAGGAGGCTCGTCGTACCGAAGTCCGCCGGCTGGGCGTTCTTTCGAAGTTCCACGAGGTGCACTACGACCTGGTCATCGAGCTCAAGGAGACGGCACCGGCGGGTCTGTTCCGCGAGACGATCGTGCTGGTCAGCGACGACAAGCAGACGCCTCGGATCCCCGTGCTGGTCGAAGCCAACGTGGAATCGGACTTCACCTTCAGCCCGACGGCTGGCGGAGTGGTCTCGCTGGGCGCGCTGGTGCCGGGCCGGGCCAAGCGGGTCTCGGTGGTGGTCAAGGGTCGCAAGGATTTCCGGATCGAGAAGATTGAGGCGGGGAGTTCCAGCGGGGTCTTCCGGACCAAGCTCTCGGGTTCCAAACGCCGAGTCCATGTGCTGCCTCTGACGGTGACGGTCCCCGACGGAGTCTCGGAGATCCGCGAGACGTTCACGTTGAAGATCAAAGATCGAGACGAACCGTTGACGTTCAGCGTGTATGGCACGGTGGTGCCGGCGGCCAAGCCGTAGCCCCTGGCACCAGGCTCAGGATGACACGCCGGGTTGTCGACAGTTAGAATAGAGTTCCCTGCTCAGATCGTGCCGGAAGTCCTGTCATGCTGACCATCAACACCGGAAGCCGATCGCTGTGCAGCGGCCTGTCGCGTCGCGACTTGCTGCGTATCGGCGGAGCCGGCCTGTTTGGGACCTCGGCGTCGCAGTTGCTGGCCGCCGAGAGTCTGCAGAGGGCGACGGGTGGTCGGGCCAAGTCGGTGATGTTCCTGTTCCTCTTCGGTGGCCCGAGCCAGCTCGAGAGTTTCGACTTGAAGCCGGATGCGGCCAGCAAGATCCGTGGCCCGCTGCAGCCGATCGCGTCGCGGACACCGGGTCTGTTGATCAGCGAGAAGCTGCCCAGGACGGCTGCCATTTCTGACAAGGTCACCGTGATCCGCACGATGACGCACTCTCACAACGACCACAACGCCTGCCACTACATCCAGACCGGTCATCCCTGGACCCGGACCGCTGCCAGCGGCAACGATGTCAACGCTCGAGAAACCGACTGGCCGGCGATGGGTTCGGTCATCGAGTACATCGAGCAGCACTCGCCGGGTGCTCACCTCCGTGACTTCCCCGACTACGTCTACCTGCCCAATCGGCTCGGTCACCTGCAGGGCTACGACCGCACGGGCCAGTACGCCGGGTGGTTGGGTCGGGCCTACAACGGCCTGGCGACCGACATCCGCAAGAAGGGCAAGAACGACAACCCGTTTTTCCGGGCCTGCGACGACAAGGAACTGGATTTCCGGATCAAGGGGATCGTCCCCGAGACCGAGATCGGGCTCGATCGGCTCGACCGCCGTCGCGGCCTGCTCGAACAGTTCGATGTGGCTCGTCGCGAGATCGAGACCGCCAAGCGACTCACCGACTACCACGGCATCCGCCAGCAGGCCCTGTCGCTGGTCACGTCCGAGAAGATCCGCAGTGCCCTGGATATCCGTCGCGAGGCTGCCGCACTCCGCGACCTCTATGGCAGGCATCTCTTCGGGCAGTCGTGCCTGATGGGCCGTCGGATGGTGGAGGCGGGATGCCGGTTCGTGACCGTACTGTGGGACGCTCCGGACGGCTACAGCTGGGACTCGCACCGCACCAGCGCCGATCTTGAAAAACACCTGCTGCCGGGCTTCGACCAGGCCTACTCGGCCCTGATCAGCGATCTCGATCAGCGCGGGCTGCTCGATGAGACCCTGGTGGTTGCCGTGGGCGAGATGGGCCGCACGCCCAAGCCCGACACATCGGCCTGGGGACGTGGTCACTGGAGTCACTGTTTCCCGTGCGTGCTGGCCGGGGCGGGGATCCGAGGCGGAGGCCTGTACGGGCGTTCGGACTCTGATGCCGCCTACCCGGCCGAGAACGCGGTCAGTCCCGAGGACCTCTCGGCGACGATCTTCGATGCACTGGGGATCGGCCACGAGATTCGTCTCCCCGACTCACAGGGCCGCCCGGTGCAGTTGCTCGAGCGAGGCGAACCGCTGCGAAGGCTGTTTGCCAACGCGTAACGGCCTGGCCGGTGCGTGCAGGGCCGTGTTGAGCGACAGTGCCCGTCGCCCCGGTGGCAGAGGCAATCTCACTCCGCTAGGGTGAGCGTTTCGCCCGACTCACTCCCCAGCACAAGCACCTCACCCACCATGCCGAAGGTCCTCAGCACATCAGTCAACGCGGACGGTGGTCCGCATTTCGAGATCCTCAGCGAGGCCGGATTCGAAGTCGAAGCGGTCGATCGCAGCGTTGACCTGTTCGACGAGGCCATCCTGATCGCCCAGATGCAGGGCGTCTCGGCCATCTCCGCCGGGTCGGAACCTTACACCGCCAGCGTGATCGGGTCGTTGCCCGACCTGCGGGTGATCTCACGCAGCGGTGTCGGCTTCGACGCGGTCGACCTGGCCGCCTGCGACGAGCAGGGCGTGGTCGTGACGGTGACTCCCGGAGTCAACCACCACGCGGTGGCCGAGCACACGATCGCCTTGCTGATGGGCGTGGCGCGGGGGTTCCCCGGCCGGCACGATCGGGTGAAGGCGGGCCGCTGGTTCCGTGAACCGTATCCGCGGGTGATGGGCAGCACGCTGGGCATTCTCGGATTGGGCCGCATCGGCCGCGCCGTGGCCACGCGGGCCGTCGGGCTGGGAATGAACGTGCTGGCCTTCGAGCCGTATCCGCAGCAGGAGTTTGTCGAGACGTGGAAGATCGAGCTGGTCGATGATCTCGACGACCTGCTGCCTCGATGCGACTACGTCTCGCTGCACCTGCCGAACATGGCCGAGACCCACCACGTGATCAATTCACAGCGGTTGGCTCAGATGAAACCAGGCAGCGTGTTGATCAATACGGCTCGCGGCCCGCTGGTCGACGAGGCGGCGTTGATCGAGGCCCTGGGCAGCGGCCCGATCCGGGCGGCCGGGCTCGACGTGTTCGAGGTCGAACCGTTGGCAGAGGACAGCCCGCTGCTGGGGCTCGACAACGTCCTGCTCAGCGGACACGTGGCAGGGCTCGACAACGAGTCGCACGAGGGCACCTTTGCGATGGTGGCCGACACGATCATCAAGTTGCATGCCGGAGAGTGGCCTGCTGATCGGATCGTAAACATGAACGGCGTCACCGACTGGACGTGGTAGGAGGGCCTCTCCCGAGGACATCTCGCAATGAACCACTCGCCCCAGCGCAAACTGCAAACCGTGGTCACCGACGGGGCCCGGGCGTCGGTCGAGGGTGTGTGTGCTGGGATCGATGACTGGCTGGAGACCAATCAGCAGGTCCTGGTCGGGATCCGGCGGCACCTGCACATGCACCCCGAGCCGAGTGGCCAGGAGCGTGAGACGACCGTGTACCTGGCCGAGCGGTTGGGCGAGGCCGGAGTCGAGGCGGTGGTGCTCCGCGATGGACTCGGTCTGGTCGCCGATGCAGTGATCGGGGACCCGGGTCCCCGGTCACCTCGAGTCGCACTGCGGGCCGACATCGACGCGTTGAAGATCCAGGACTCGAAGTCGGTCGAGTACCGTTCGTGTCGCGAGGGCG
>CAUZJR010000038.1:0-19534 GCA_963580005.1 Planctomycetota bacterium | reverse complement strand
AAAGCTGGCAGTCGATGAACGAGCCGGTCGAGGGATTCGACTGGAACGACCGCGTGACGTTTCTGCGTGCCGGGGTCGTCGTCGAGGTGATCGTGCTCCTGGTCGGGCTGGGCCTGGGTTGGCTGGTGGGCATCAATCCGTGGCGGGCGTGCCAATGGACGCCGGCGGCGATTGCCTGGGGAGTGGCGGCGACCGGACCACTGTTGCTGGCGTTCGGGGTGACCTATACGGTTCCCTGGGCTCCGGTGCGGCGGATCCGCGAGTTATTGATCGAGCTGCTGGGCCGCCCGATGGCCCGATGTCGCTGGCACGACCTGGTGGTGCTGGCGGTGTTGGCGGGTGTGTGCGAGGAGGTGTTGTTTCGAGGCGTGATCCAGCCGTGGATGGCCGGCCACGATGCGGCTCGCCCGCTGGCGATCGGGTTCGTGGTGGCGTTGCTCGGCAGCAACCTGCTGTTCGGGCTGCTGCACCCTGTGACTCGAACCTATGCCGTCCTGGTCGGGTTGGTGGGAATGTACCTGGGCCTGGTCGGACTGGTGGATCCCTTGCCGGAAGGCAGCGAGTTGGCCGGGCAGGGGAACCTGGTTGTGCCGATGATCGCTCATGGGCTGTACGACTTCCTGGCGTTCCTGGTGATTGCCGGTGAGTGTCGACGGCGTGAGCGGGTTGGAGATCAGACTCCGCCGGTCTCCGACGTGTGACCCCGAACGCGCCGGTGGGGTCTGACGCCGCCCACAGTGAGTCCTGATCCACCCTTCACAGCCCACGGGCGGGGCCTGGCCCCTGCAGTTTCTCACAAATGTTGGCCGCAACCGTATTGAAATCCGCTATCCTGTGCGGAACTCACATGGCAAGGAGGCAGTGAGCGAGGATGGAGCAAACCAATCCCCAGCCGACGATCGGCAAAGCGGCCGAGTGGGCGACCGGGCTGCACGACTGGCTCGAGGCCGTCCTGCCGGGTGACCGCTTTGGGACCTGGACGTCCAAGTTGGCCGTGGTGGCGGTGACCGTTGCGGTGGCCTGGCTGGCCCACTTCATCACCCGCAACCTGACCCTGGCGGTCATCCGCAAGATGGCCGCGCGGACCCGCACCCGCTGGGACGATCAGCTGGTCGAACGCGGGTTCTTCGATCGATTGGCGTGGCTGGTGCCGGCGGTGATCGTCTACCTGGCGGCACCGATGTACGCCGAGCCCTTCGTGGGCAGCTTGGCGTTGGACGTGGTGCTGATGCGGCTGACGACCGCCTGGCTGGTGGTGGTCATCCTCAGGGCGATCAGCGCACTGCTCAATGCCGCCGCCGACATCTACGACACGCTCGATCGCAAGAAGGCCAATCCGATCAGCGGGTTCGTTGGCGGCCTGAGGCTGGTGCTGTGGATCGTGGGACTGATCCTGTGCATCGCCGCGATCACCGGTCGAGATCCCTCGGGACTGGTCGCGGGCATCGGGGCGCTGACCGCGGTGTTGCTGCTCGTCTTCAAGGACTCGATCCTCGGACTCGTCGCCAGCATCCAGATCTTCGTCAACGACCTGGTGCGGGTCGGCGACTGGATCGAGATGTCCACTCATGGAGTCGATGGCGACGTGATCGCCGTGTCATTGACGACCGTCAAGGTCCAGAACTGGGACCGCACGATCGCCACGATCCCCTCCTACAGCGTGATTTCGGAGTCGTTCAAGAACTGGCGAGGGATGCAGGACTCCGACGGTCGCCGCATCAAACGCTCGATCAGCATCGATATGAACTCGGTTGAGTTCTGCACTGCCGAACAGATCGACCGGTTTGGGCGGTTCTCGTTGCTCGCGGACTATGTCGAACAGAAGCAGTCGGAGGTGGCCGAGTACAACGAGGCTCATGGGATCGACAACTCGGAGATGATCAACGGGCGTCGCATGACCAACCTGGGCACGTTCCGGGCGTACCTGCTTGAGTACCTGCGTCGACACACGGGCATCAACAACGACATGACGCTGCTGGTCCGCCAGTTGGCACCATCGGCCGAGGGCGTGCCGATCGAGATCTACGTGTTCAGTCTCGACAAGGACTGGGGTGTCTACGAGTCTCTGCAGGCCGATATCTTCGACCACCTGCTGAGCGTTGTCGGCGATTTCGGCCTGCGGGTGTTCCAGTCTCCCACGGGTGTGGAGATGGCGGCGGGAATGTCGGGGTTCCCTAACAGCACGTCACCTGTGTAGGTCAGGCAGAGAGCCTGGCCTACAGGATCCAGCCGCCGCCCAGCACGCGGTTGTTTGCGGGGAAGTCGTAGAACACGACCGCCTGCCCGGGTGCCACACCGAATTGCGGCTCATCGAAACTCACACTCACGCGGTCCTCATCGGTCCTCTCGACCGTCGCGGCAGCCGCTTCGTGGCGATACCGTATCTGGGCCCGGCACCTCAGCGGCAGTTGGTCTCTGGATTCCTCGTCGATCCAGTTCAGCCGATCCGCTTCCAGCGATCGCCTGGCCAACTCATCGTGCTCGCCCACCACCACCCGATGCGAATCGGGTTCGATGGCCACGACGTAGCGAGGCTCACCGAAGGCGATCCCCAGGCCGCGGCGTTGTCCGACGGTGAAGCGTTCGTAGCCGTCGTGTTCGCCGACAACCGTTCCCGCGGTGTCGACCACCTCGCCGGCCGTATCAAGTTCTCCTCGATACCGTCTCAGGAACCCCGCATAGTCGTTGTCGGGCACGAAGCAGATTTCCTGGCTGTCGGGCTTGTCGAACACTCTCAGGCCCGCCCGCTCGGCCGTCTCGCGGATCTCCGCCTTCGCGGCATTCCCGACCGGGAAGAGCACGTGAGGCAGCAGCCCGGGCTGGATGCCGAACAGGACATACGACTGGTCCTTGCCGGGGTCCACGCCGCGGACCAGCGCCGGCTGGTCCGATCCGGAAACGGGCAGGACCTGGGCGTAGTGGCCGGAAGCGATGTGGGTGGCTTCGACCTGCTGAGCAAACTCCCACAACCGACCGAACTTCAGCCAGTTGTTGCACATCACGCAGGGGTTGGGGGTTCGTCCGGCGAGGTATTCGTCGGCGAAGTAGTCCTGGATCCGGCCGAATGCGTCCTGGAAGTTGAGTGCGTGGAAGGGGATCCCCAGCGAATCGGCGACCCGGCGGGCGTCGGCGGCATCCGCGGCGCTGCAGCAACCCTGGCGGTGAGCGGCCGGGCTGCCGACGACGGGCAGTTCGCAGGCCGTGTCCTGGTGGACGCCCGAGCGCATGAACAGGCCGATCACCTCGTGACCCTGCTGCTGCAGCAGCCAGGCGGCCGCCGAACTGTCGACTCCACCGCTCATTGCCAGGACGACTCGCGTGCTCATGCGTTGATTCTACGAGCAGGCCGCGTTGGTCGCCAAGGCTGAGGTCAGACGCCGCCTGTGGTTCGCCGAAGGCGGACCACAAGCGGGGCCTGAACCCTTCGGCCTGACAGCGTGGTCGGAGAAAAGGGGTCAGGCCCCCGTCTTGGTCGGTGCGGGGTGGTCTGAGGCTGGTGGTGGTCCGCCGCTGATGGATCTGACCCTGGCCTGGGTCGGTCCGATCAGGCCACTCTCCCTGATCGACTCCACCAGTCTGCGGGCCAACGGACCCGCCTCCCGGCCTCCACTGCCGGCGTGTTCCAGCACGACGACAAACGCGAAACGTGGTCCGTCTGCGGGCACGTACCCGGCGAACCAGGCGTGGTCTTCAAGATCCCCGCCCACCTCAGCGGTCCCCGTCTTCCCCGCGATCGCGATCCCGGGCAACCGGACTCGCTTGTAGCCGGTGCCTCGAGGATCCTCGACGACCCGCCTCAGACCCGCGCGGACGATCGCGAGGGTCCGTTCCTGCAGGCCGGGGATCGGCGTGGACCTGGGGGCGGCCCGGGTGGCCAGTACCGCGGGGTCCGGTCCGAGTCCCGAGACGACATGCGGGGTCACCAACGATCCTCCATTGGCGATCGCCGCCATCATCCTGACCACCTGCAGCGGTGTGGCCGTGATGGGTCCCTGGCCGATCGCCAACTGCATGGTCTCGGCGACCAGCGGCCTGGTGGGAGGATCGGGCAGTCGGCCTGGTGATTCGCCCGGCAGGTCGATGCCCGTCGGTCGCCCGAACCCGAAGCGGGCGGCCCAGAGGTGCAGGCTGTTGTGGCCGGTGGGTCCGGATCGAGCCAGTCGCCGGGCGGCGTCGAAGAAGAAGACATTGCAGCTGCGGCAGAGTGCATCGCCCAGATCGGTGTGACCGTGGCCGACTCCGAACCGCCTGAACACGTAGCAGCGGTGGCGAGTGGGTTGGTCGAGGAAGCCTCGGCAGGAAATGCTGTGGTCCGGCTCGAGCAGCCCGCCCTGGATCAGGGCCGTGGCCGAGAGTGCCTTGAAGACCGATCCGGGCGGCAGCGCCATGCCGGTGACGCGGCAAAACAGAGGCCGGCGGGGGTCTTCGAGCAGCGACTGCCAGGTGGCGGCATCCGGAGCGATCACCGTATTGGGATCGAAGCGGGGTGCCGACGCCGCAGCCAGGACGGCACCGGTGTAGAGGTCGATCACCACGATCGCACCACCAGGGGACCTCTCGGATGTGGCCTCATCCAGGATCCGCTCGGCCCGCCGCTGAAGAGGCAGCGAGAGCGTCAACTGGATGTCGTGGCCGCGACGCGGCGGTTCGAGAACTCGAGTCGAGACCACCTCGCCGTGTCGATTGGTGACAATCCGCCGCTTGCCCGCCCGCCCGCGAAGCACGTGGTCGTACGTCTTCTCGACACCGCTGGCCCCGACCCATTCCCGATCGGGCACGATGCCCTGGTCGTCGCTTCGCAGGTGACTGGTGCCGACGACGTGAGCGGCCAGGCTGCCGTGGCCATAGATCCTGCGTGTTTCGATCCGCACGCTGACTCCAGGAAACCGATCGGGGTGCTCCTCGATCGCCGCGGCGGATTCCAGAGGAATGTTCTCAAGCAGCCTGTGGTATTCGAGCTCCTCGGTGACCACCACCGGTTCACGAGCCGACCGGCTCGGCGGTGTGGTCAGGGCGATCCTGAGTGCCTGGAACAGAGAAGCGGGTCGGTTGGGGGTATCAGGTTCCAGCGAGTTGGCCGGCGGGCCGTCGCCAGACTGCCTCCGCTGGACCGTCTCGACCACGCGTTCCACCCGGCGCTGAACCGCGTCCATCTTCCGCGACAGGTCGTCGCGTGACACTCGACACAGTAAGGCCAGTTGCTCGAGCATCGTCTCCCGCCGGGCGAGCACTTCTGTGCGAGCGGCGGCCAACCGCTTCCGGTCGCGGCGTTCTTTGGGCTTCAGCCGGGCCAGGGCCTGTCCCTGCAACCACGACGGGTTGGGTGGAGATTCGAGCCAGCGGTAGTGGACCAGGACGCCGAATCGCTGCTCATCGTGAGCCAGCACGCTGCCGTCGGCTGCGAGGACCCGCCCGCCGTGAGTCGGGATGGGGTGAGTCGTGACGGTGACCGGTGACTTGCGGGGCGCCAGGTGCTCACCGTCGTGGTGCATGATCGAGGCGACTCGCCAACCAATCGGCAGCAACGGCACGACCATCGCCAGGCCCAGCAGCGTCAGACGAGTGCCGGGGTTCCGGTCCCAGCGAGACCCCTCGGGCTCGGGACGTGGCAATAGGTCGGTGGTGGGGCGATTGAGCATTTAGTCAGAAAGGAGAAAGGGGGGAGGAGGTCAGTTGGTGAGTGGGGTGGGGAGGAGGAGTCGGGCGAGGGGTCTTTGGATGGCTCGGATTGCCAGGAGTGCGGCGAGCACGACCAGCGAGTTGGCCAGTGCGTCGCCGAGGGCGCTGAAGAGAGTTGTGGGGAGTGTGGCACTGAGCCAGCCGGAGACTGATTCGACGGCACCGATCCGTACGAGTCTCGAAACCGACTCGATGCCGACGGTGAGGATGAGGGTGGCGAGGGTGACGGCGGTGATCGAGCGGAGTGGTCGAGCGGTCCAGGCGGCCGGCAGCATGCTGACCGCGGTGGCGGCCAGGACGAGATCGAGGCCCAGGGGTCCGTTGCCACGCAGGCAGTCGCTGGTGAATCCCAGCACCGCCGCCCAGGCCACCACCGCGGCTCCCTCGCAACTCGCCACCGCCAACGCCAGCACGATCCACAGGGGCCTGATGGTCAGGCCGCCGAGGTCCAGGGCCGGAGCGATCGAGGTTTCTGCGACCAGCGCGGCGTAGGCCAGCACCAGCAGCACGAGGTTGTGGATGCACTTCAGAGGGTTCATTGGGCCAGGACTCCCTGCGAATGAGCCTGCGAGCGATTGAACCGCCTGGTCAGGACGTCGAGTTGTTTGAGTTGATCGAGATCGACGGCCGGGCGAATGCGGATGTCCCAGTGCGGGGCTCCGTCGGGCAACTCGGCTCGTACCACCGTGCCGTAGACCATCGGCCAGTCGCCGGGTTGGTCCCGGCCGTCGGTGTAGACCACGTCGCCGATGGTGACCGCGGCGGTGGCCGGGACCCGGGTCAATCGGCAGAATCCGTCGCCGGTGCCCTCGAGCATGCCCCGGCTCGAGAAGACCGGTTGGTCGCGGCCGGGTCGAGCCAGTCGTGCGAGGCCTCGGAATCGGGTGTCGGTCAGAGGCTGCAGTGTGGAGGTCCAGCGTCCGACTCGCGAAATCCGACCCACCACACCTCGACCGGCGTAGGCCGGCTGACCCCGAGCCAGTCCTCGAGCGTGGCCCCCAGCGTGTCCGAGATCGAGAGTGCTGTGGCCGGGTTCGACGACCAGGCTCTCGGGTGACAGCCCGCGGCCTCGATCCAGAATCCTGCCGGCCTGCCAGGCCTGGATCGTTTCCTGGCCGAGCACCCGGACCGTGACCAGGTTCGTGGCGATCAATGGCGGATGTTGAGGATCGGCGGAAGGCGTGTCGGTGGTCTCTTGTGTCAATCGCGAGTTGGCCAGTCTCAGGCGACGGATCTCCAGCCTCGCGGCGTCCAGTTCGCTCCGTTCCCGGTCAGACTCTCGCGGTGATGGGTCTCGGGATCGCCAGGCCGCCAGTCGTTGGGCCGAGTCGAAGAGGGCCTGCTGACCGGGCCGGGCGATGTCGATCACCCCGCTGCGAATCGTCTCGGCGATCGGCGCGGGCACACTGGCCAGCACCAGGCCGATCGCCAGGCAGGCTGTCAGCGGCTTCCAACTCGTAGTGGACCTCACCACCGTACCCTCACCGTACTCTCACAAGGACAGGGACCCCAGCGGGGGTGCCGATGACCGTTGTGCGGAGTGTTCACAGGTCGCTGTCGCCATCCTCGAGTGCGTCTCGCCATTGGGAGAGGTGTTCGAGGCAGATCGAGGTGCCTCGAGCGACGGTCGTCAGAGGGTCCTCGGCCACTCGGACCGGTACCCCGAGATGTTCGCTCATCAGCCGATCGAGTCCTCTGAGCAGTGATCCGCCACCGGTGAGCACCATCCCTGTATCGACGATGTCGGCTGCCAGTTCGGGCTGGCACTGCTCGATGACTCCACGGATCGCAGCCAGGATCGACTCGAGCGGTTCACCGAGTGCCTGGCGGATCTCCTCGCTGGTGACGACCGCCTTGCGGGGCACTCCACTGATCGTGTCGACTCCCCGCACTTCGGCGGTGCGTTCGCCATCGAGCGGAAAGGCACTGCCGGCTTCGATCTTGATCGCCTCGGCCGCCTGAGTCCCGATTCTCAGCGAGAAGTGCTGTTTCATGTACTCGACAATCGCTGTGTCCATTTTGTCACCGCCGATGCGGATCGAGCTGCTAACGACGATTTCAGCGAGGCTGAGGATGGCGATCTCGGTCGTGCCACCTCCGATGTCGCAGACCATGCTGGCCATCGGTTCCGAGATCGGCAGCCCGGCCCCGATGCCCGCGGCCTTCGATTCATCGATCAGGTAGACGTGGCCGGCTCCGGCCCGTTCGGCGCTGTTGAAGACCGCTCGTTTTTCGACCGGCGTGATGCTTCCGGGAACCGCAATCACCACTCGCGGTTTCAGCAGCCGGTGGCGGCTCGACTTGTTGATGAAGTACTCGAGCATCGCTTCGCACAATTCGAAGTCGGTGATCACTCCATCAGCCAGCGGTCGAACGGCGGTGATCGAATCGGGCGTGCGGCCCAGCATCTGCTTGGCCAGTTTACCGACCGCGGTGCCTCGGCCGAGCACCCGGCGGGTCCCCTTCTCCAGTGCCACAACGCTCGGCTCGTTCACCACCACACCCTCGCCCTGGATCGCCACCAGCGTATTGGCGGTGCCCAGGTCGATGGCCAGGTCGGGACAGATCCACTGGCGCAGGCGGTGCAGCATGGTTTGTGGGGGGGTGAGCGTGATTGGTGAGGGTGGGGGAGTCGAGAGAAAACGATGCAGGAGACGGGTTTGTAGCTCTGAGATCGGTTTGACACAAGATGCAGTTCAAGCGGCGGTGCGACTGCGATTCGCAGTCGATGCGGCGTAGAATCGATGGTGATGACTCCTGCAGCCGATCACCCTGAAAACGACTCAGCACAGACGGCCCTCGTCACCGGATCGGCCGTACGAATCGGCCGCAGCGTGGTGCTCGAACTGGCTCGTCGCGGCTGGCAGGTGGTGGTGCATTACCGGGAGTCGGGGATCGAGGCTGAGGAGTTGGTCGAGGAGATCTCGGGCAAGGGGGGTGTGGCGATTGCGGTGGAGGCGGATCTGTGCGAGCCGTGGGCGGCGGCCGAGACGTTGTTCGAGGCGGCCGAGAGTCGCTTGGGGCGGGTGTCGCTACTGGTCAACAATGCCGCGATCTTCGAGGGTGGCGGGTTGGCGGCGACCGATGAAGCGACCTGGCAGAAGCTGTTTGCAATCAACCTCGAGGCTCCGTATGTGCTGTCGCAGCGATTTGTCGAGGGGCTGGGCGAGTCGGGGACCGGGCAGATCATCAATCTGGTCGACTGGCGTGGGTTGCAACTGGATCCTCAGAGGCTGGCGTACTCGTTGACCAAGCAGGGCCTGGTGGGCCTGACCCGGAGCCTGGCCGAATCGTTGGCGCCGCGGGTGCGGGTCAACGCGGTGGCGCCCGGGCCGGTGCTGCCGGCGGTGGGAGCCGACCCGGACGAACTGGCTGCCGCCGTGAATGCCTCACCACTGGGAATCGAAGGGACTCCCGAGGACGTGGTGGCCGCGGTCGGCTACCTGCTCGATGCGCGACTCGTCACCGGTGATGTGCTGTCGGTGGCGGGAGGATCTCAGCTGCCGGCGAGTCGGACGCTGCAAGAATGATGCGACCCCAAGACGAGTCCAGCTGCTGACGTAACCGTCTCCTGGAGAGAGCCTGCATGACCGACCGCATCGAGCTTCACGACCTGATGATCCGGACCATCGTCGGGATCAACGACGACGAGCGAGTCAATCGCCAGGACGTGGTGATCAACATCACGCTCTTTGCCGACACAACACGCGCCGGCCGGACCGACGAGATCGACGATACGATCAATTACCGGTCGCTGGCCAAGCGGGTGATCGAACTGGTCGAACAGTCAAACTACTTCCTGGTCGAGAAGCTGGCGGCCGAGATCGCTCGCGTGTGTCTCGAGTTTTCCGAATTGATCGAGCGGGTGCGGATTTCGGTCGAAAAACCCGCCGCGGTCCGGTTCGCTCGATCCGTCGGCATCACGATCGAGCGGACTCGGGACGAGCTGTGAGCTTGGGAGGTGCTGGCCAGTGCGACTTACTGGCTGAGTCGTTCCAGCAGTCTCAGCAGTTGGAGCAGGTCGTCGTTCTGGCTCTTTGTCTTGAGCCTCAGGTCCCAGGCGGCGGTCCAGGAAACCGTGGTGGGTTGGAATCCCAGTTCGAGCATTCGCTTGTGGAAGTCGGGCAGGTGAGCGGCTCCGTAGAAGACGCCCAGTTTGTGTTTTCCCTTTTTGATTTGTTCCCGCAGCACGAGCATGGCGGCGACATTGCGGTCCTGGATCAGCAGTTGATCGAGTGTCTTGCCGACTCCGGTTCCCGGTCCCAGCTCGACCATCTGCTCGGCCATCATGCGTTTCATCTTCACCGGTCCATTGGGGTCCAGCAGCATCGTGACCAGGTCGATCTGCTGCGTACCCTTGCCGCCATTCTTGCGGGCTTTTTCATCGGCGATGGCCTGCTGTCTCAGCATGTCGGCCAAGACCCCGAGTGTGATCGACAGCGGGGTATCGCCCCGCTTCTTCATCGCCGCGGCCATGTCGTCGGGCGAGAGATCTGCGTGGACGAAGTTTGACTTCGTGTAGTCGATCAGTTCGAGTTGGTGATCGAGTTCGAGGGTGGATTTCATGGCGTTTTGCAGGAAGCCGGCGGGGTTGTTCGAAGCGGCCTTGGCTCCCTTGGGTGGCCGGGTGCCCTTGGCTCCGACCAGTTCATACAGCAGTGCGTCGTACTGCAGGAACTGCTTGTTGAGTGCCGCGTAGTAGGACCGTTCGCCGACGTGCACCGCTCCGATCATGTCGACGGTGACTCGCTGCTTGCGTCGCTTGCCCTTGGACTTCCTGGTTCGCTTCACGTAGCGAACCGTGGCGGTTTCCATTCTCAGCGGTTCCTTCGTCTTCTCGTCACGGACGATCCGGATGAAGGCAGGGATCTTGTCCGAGACGGATTTCTTCCTGTCCGCGGCCTTGGAGGCAGTCGAGTCGGCCTGCTGGGCAGCGAGTGGGGCTGCCCACAGCGCGACGGCCAGGCAGGCCAGCCCGGTCCAGGCGAGCCGGTCGCGGGACAGAACAGGACGACGGGGTCGAGTCGGGAGCATGGTCATGATCGGGTTCTCTGTCTGGCCGACGGGGCGCACGCGGGAATCCAGCAGTTCAGTTCAACCACTGGACCCGGGATACGCAAGATCGCACCAGTTATTCGTCACCCGAGGGAAAATATTGCGATCTGGAGCAAATTCGGATTGCCGGCACTGCGGCCGGCCGAAAGTAGAAAACGGCGAGCCCTCTCTTGCGGGTTGAACCGCAAGAGAGGGGAGTGGAGAGAAGATTATTGGGGGCTCGTTGCCTCTCGACTCGGCTCGCCAATGAACCAGTCATACACTGCGGTCGATTCAAAGCACCTCGATCCGAGTTGCCTCGTTGCGAGAGTTATATTCAACATCGACCCGATCTCCCTCGTGCAGGTCGTCAAACGTGATCGGGTCGCCGTTGGCATCGAGGATGACCGTGCGGCGCGTGACCTTGACCTTCTGTTCGCGACCGATCCGGTTTTTGACGCGGATCTCCTTCTTCTTCTTGTCCTTGTGCACGATCTCACCGGTGATGTCGTCGGTAAGAGCGACCGCGTCAGCCAGACCCAGCTCACCCGCCAGGTCACCGGCTGCACCGGCCAACTCCTCCATCGCCGCAAGATCTGTGGGATTGCCCGCCAGTCGCATCAGCAGCCGACGCACGTCGCGTTGAGGTCTGGGAAGAACGGCAATGCGAGCTCGTGCCAAGTCCATGTAGCCGCTCGATGTGGTGCCCGAAAGAACGAGCATGTAGCGGCCGGGGGTGACGGTCATGGGAATGTGCAACAACAGCTTGACCCGTCGGGCCTCGTCCATCCCCAGCCTCAGGTACTCACTTCCCAGGTGAATACGGACATCGCTGTCGGGATCGTACAACCACGCGTCGAGTGCGACGGGAGTCGGACAACTGCCGCAATTGACGACTCCGGCAACCATCGATGCCCGGCTGCCGGCATGAACCCGCTCGGGTGATTCGAGGATCAGGACTTCGACACACTGATGGGCCTGGGCGATCGGGGTGTTCAGACCCAAGCCCAGGGCTCCAACGACGAGCAACGCGCGCACGGTGAGTGTAGACATGAGAAGTTCTCCAGAATTGGACCAGTGGAAGGGGATGGGAGTTGTGGTGTCAGCGGTGAGAGGCCCCGGCCGGGGTGGTCCTGCCTACACACCGCAACAACACCCCTTCAGGGAGCAACGGCCGTGCCGAACTGAGTCCGCTTTGACAATTCGGACATAAGTTGTGTGGCACTCATCAGATGCAATCAGCGCAAGCAACTGAATGAAGTGTCAGCCTGTCTGGCTTGAGAGTGCTCGACTGTTGCGATTTGCAACATGTCGCGGTTTCAGTAGCTCAATTGCCGCACTGGGTTGGGGCGGCGGTCACTTTTCAGAGACTTCGGGAATCGCGTGTGAGGACCTCGTTTCCCGGACGTGTCATGAGCGGAGGAGGGTAAGACGTCCTCGAATGACCGAACCACGTTGAGGATTGGAGGTGGGTTGCGTACCTGCTGCCGATGACCCGATCAGTCCCCAGCCTCATTCACTCGTTTCAGCACTCACGATCTCGCCAGTGCTCAAACCAGCTCTGCCTACATAACACTGGAGCGTGTGTGGCACATGCAGGACGAGGAGTTCTACTGGCAGGGCTTCCTCGTGGAGATGGCAAACAATCCAGCTGATCAGAGTGGCATGTGTCGCCAGGGGCTGGTGTTCTACGACCATGCCGGTTTCATCGAGTTTCAATACAGTCCCGGCGAGGAGTTCGAGATCTACTTCTTCGGCAAGTCTGACCGCCTTGCCCGGGTCATCCAGCAGCTCAAGTCAGATTGATCGCGACACGTGGCCATCCGTTCTCCCGCATCACGTCGTCTGCAGTCGGTTCGGCAACTTGCGACCGATCGCGGCGCAAGACCATCAGCCGGTGATCGACGACGACTTTGCGCGAGCGGTGCGTCCACAACCGCGAGATCACATGTTGATCTCGTACCCTTTGCGGCTTTCCCTTG
This sequence comes from Planctomycetota bacterium, assembly GCA_963580005.1. Lineage (GTDB taxonomy): Bacteria > Planctomycetota > Planctomycetia > Planctomycetales > Planctomycetaceae > UBA8437. The sequence goes on along the minus strand of CAUZJR010000038.1, from coordinate 6,839 downwards.
ACAGGAATGAGTTCGCTTCCGAATCACCCACAATCTCGCGTCCGACCGGATCCCACTTGAGTTCACGGTCCAGTCGCATGGCAATATTCGACAGGTGGCAGATTTCCAGCATCCGGTTGTGAGACCAAACATCGGAAATCGGTTGTTTCCGGGACTTGATGCTGTCGATGAAATTCGCGCTGTGGTTCTCGGCCACCGGCCCACCGTAAACCTCTTCGATGGCGTCTTTCGGAAGCGGATTGTCTTTGAGATCGTCGACCGGCTTGCCGACGATCTTGCCGCGGTTCACGAAGAAGCGTCCCTTTGTTCCCTCAAACAGAATACCGTTATCCCCTTCGTTGGTAATCAACAGCTCAATGTTTCCGGGCATGTCAGCCCGAACATTGAACTTCGTTGCGATGTTGTATTGATCGTCGACCAGCGGATGACCGTCCTTGTACTCGACGGCCATTTCGTAATTGATCGGGGTCACTTTGCTCGGCCCGGTATCGCTTGCAGCGATCGCCCAGCAGGCAATATCAACGTGATGCGCGCCCCAGTCGGTGAGTTTGCCACCCGAGTATTCGTGCCAGTTACGGAATGCGTAATGGCAATTGCTGTAGAGTGGCACGCCTCCACCGTAACCCTTCCGAATTTCGGGCAAGGCCCGATAGGGAACCTTGGGAGCCGGGCCGAGCCAGAAGTCCCAATCGAGAGCTTCGGGAACTGGAACGACGGGAATCTTCGGCGAGGGACCGAAGCCACCGATCCCGCAGGTGACTTTTTTGACCGTTCCGATGCGGTCAGCACGGACCAGGGCAATAGCCTGCAGGAAGCGTTGCCCCGATTCTGTCCGCTGCATCGTGCCGACCTGGAAAACGCGTCCGGTCTGTTTGACCACTTTTTCAATGAGCTTCCCTTCCTCGATCGTCAACGTGAGTGGCTTTTCGCAGTAGACGTCTTTCCCGGCGAGCATTGCCTCAACAGCAATCTTGGTATGCCAGTGATCGGGAGTGGCAATCATCACGGCATCGATATCTTTGCGGTCGAGGACCTTGCGGTAGTCCTTGTAGGAATCCGGTTTTTTGCCTTGGCGGCTCCCGACTTTTTCGACGTTCGCTCCCAGCACGTTCGCATCCACGTCTGCTAACGCCGCAAAACTGGCAAACTTGGTGGACTTTCTGGTAATCGCCCAGCCCTGGTTTCGTAGACCGATGGTGGCGAAAACGGGACGTTCGTTTGGTGACTCGTAACCGGCTGCTCGGTTGCCCGAGGAGAGCAGCAGCCCGGCGGAACCGGCAGCCATGCTTCCGAGAAACCGACGGCGTGAGGTTTGATGTTTCGTAGTCATAAAATGAAGTCCTTTCAGGCGGTGCGCCGATCCATTGACCTGCCCCAACGCGCCCCGGCGTTGCAGGTTGGAGCGGGGTCGTACTCGTTGTTATTGGCGCCATCGGCGGCGTCATGGTGCTGTCAGCTATGTCCGGCCGCAACAATACCGTTCAACTGGTGAGGAGTTGTCTTAGCGAGTCCCCCCCAGTTAATCATCGAGACTCGACTTCGCCAAGGCAAAAGAGTTGATGGCAAAGAAGTAGCTGCCCAGTTGGCCGCCATTGTGTCTGCTTTCCCCACGTCCGTAGCGTCTCACGTGGGCTGACGCTTTTCGTCACCGGCGGGGAGTAAGGTGCCGATCACCAGGCGGCGTCTCCTCCCCATCCCTCTTTTCGCTCAGCCCAGCCTCGGCGTTCAACTCGCCGAACCACTCCGCCGCTAATCACGGCCAGTCGCAGGGAGAACATTGCGGCGCCCTGGAGCGAGTGAAATGGGCACCCGGGCAGCGAGTTGGACTTGGTCATTGCTCAACGCGAGCCGGATGTCACGGACATCAGCCGTCGGACGCTCGTGTCACTGAATGACATTCGCGATACTGTGGATGGTCCGCAGTAGGGTGGCCAAGGAGACCCCGGGTGTCACATTCAATGAACCGAACGCTTCTGTCTCTGGTTATCGTGTCTGCCGGATTGTGCGCGTACTTCACGATTTCTGTCGGACCTGTGGCTCCACGGATCGTCCGGGCAGCTTTGCCACAGCCGGCCGCCGCCGCGAACCCCAGCCGCGCCCCGGAACGTCCCTCTGACTGGCGATGGAACGTGAAGTCGTGCCGCTCGGGGCATGGCTACACAGCGTGGTGGGGTATCAAGAACCCAAAAGAGATGGCAGCGGCCATTGAATCCGAGGCGGAAGCGTGCGTGTCGAAGGGCATCAACACGATCATCCTGGAGACCAGGTACATCCTTGGGGTCCCGGGCGATCGAGACTTCTGGGCATGCCCTCCGCTTGTCGAGATGATTCCCAGGATTCGGAAGTACGTCGACATCGTTCACCGCCACGGACTGAAAGTCATCAGTCATCTCACTGTGTACATTGCGTCGGATGACTACGCAGCGAGACACCCCGGCCAAAGGCAATGGAATGTGGTTACAGGCAAGCCGGCCGCTGGCTATCCAGACACCGGCTTCTGGAAGAACGCGGCTACCGTCTGCTACAACAACCCGGATTTCCAGGGCGTGTACCGGAAGTCCCTGAAGCGACTCCTGGCGGGGACTGGCGTCGACGGTTTCATGGTCGACGAGGTGCAGTTCATCTCCAGCGCGGTTGATCGCTGGACCTGCGGGTGCACGCACTGCCGGGCTGAGTTCACGAGAGATTCGGGGTATGTCCTGCCCAGTGGGGCGGCGGCGAATGCCATCCTCGGGGACCACAACAACGCGATTTTTCGAGCCTGGTTCAAGTGGAGGATCAAGCAAAACGGAGACTTCTATGCGCTGCTGAGACGGGCGCTGGATGAACAGGGAGGCCGGGACAAGATCCTGTTCGGGTGCTTTTCTATGCCGTCGCAGTTCGGAAACGACCTGGAACTGGAGTCCATGTCGCGGAGTTGGAACCTGATGTTCACCGAGAGCCAGCCCGGATCTCCGCACATGCTCTACTTCCACAATTACCTGTCGGTCATAGCTGACATGAGGTACGCGTTGGCCGCCGCGGTTCACCAGGACACCAGCTTCTTTACGCTGTTCTACAACCAGTCGCCTGACGCGGAGGCTTTCACCTGGCTGCTGGGGATGTCCCAGGGGAGTGGCTACTTCTACCAGATGGGCGTGGACCGCTTCAGTCCCCAGTTGACTGCGCTCTCCCTTTGGGAAAAGAAACTGGGTGGCCTGCATACCGGACTGAAGCCACTGGCAAACGTGGGAATTCTGTATCCCTCAACGACCCGAACCGTGAGCAATCCGCAGGTGTACATGAATTACTTCGGGTGGTGCAACGCGCTGACGGACGGACAGATCTCCTACAACGTACTCATGGAGAGAGATCTCACTCCGGGGCGGCTTGGGGGATATGACGTCCTGGTGCTGCCGAATGCCAGCGCATTGTCCAATGCCCAAACTCGCCAGATCAGGCGGTTTGTGAATGCCGGTGGAACACTGATTGCCACTGGCAAGACGTCGCTTTATGACGAAACCGGGGCAAGGCGGTCTGACTTCGGTCTCTCAGAGACTCTTGGAGTCAGTTACGTGAGTGATGTGGCTTCCCCCCACACGATCTTGAGTTCTATCAAGAGCCTTGTTGGGCAGAGTTTGGGCGAGTCGTTCGTGAATGAAACCGAGCACGTCAAGGTCAGGGTCACTTCCGCGTCACTCCGAGTGCTGGCACAGGCTCGAGACGCTGCGGGAAACCTCAGTCCAAGTGTTACCGTCAATCACCATGGTCGCGGTCGCGCGATCCACATCGGTTTCCAGCCCGACGTGAAGTCGGCTGTCAGCAGCGTGGGAGGGGGTGCTCATCCGGGAAAGGTATTCACAGATCCACGGGTTCCCGAGTGTTCACGCCTGCTGACGAACCTGGTGAGAAGTGAGTGCGACAGTCTGTCAGTCGTGACCGAGAACATACCTCCAGGAGTCGTGGTGCAGGGTTACACCCATTCTGCCGGAACTCAGCCAGGGACGTTCGTGACCTTGATGAACTGTATCGGTGGGCGTCTGGCACGGGTTCGTACCGAGATTCCCGCCGATTACAGCACGTCATATCCATCGGTTCTGGACCGCGTGGCAGACGGCCAGGAGATGCGGTTACGAGTGAAAGCCGACAATGTCAATGCGGTGTACCTTGTCTCGCCCGACTTCGACGACGCAGTTCAGTTGGATTTCACCAGGAAGCCGGGGGGCTATGTTGTCGTCGGGATTCCCGGCCTGGCGAGATTTGAGATTCTGTACCTGAACCGCGGACGCCGCGACATCATCAGGGAGAAGTACAAGTCCGTGGTGAGATCATTCCCCACGGTGAGATGAAAATGGGCGGGCCAAAGTGTCGGCCGGCGTTCGACCCGCCAGATCCGAACCACGCCCCCGCAGGTGATGGAGACCTGGGACTTGCTGACCAAGGACATCCGCAGAGCTATCCTGACCATCGTCGAGGCCGTTCAAGGCCGTTGGCCGCCGGATCCCGAGCTTCGCCACTCAGTCCACCTTGACGGGCACGTTGACGACTTCGAGGCGCCAGTCGTCAAACGACTTGCCGGTGTGCAGAATCCCGATCGTGTCGAACGCGTACGAATTGCCCACGCCGTAAACACTGTCGGGGGCCACGTTGAACGTCCAGACCGACTTGTCGGGAATCGGCCGCTTCCGATCCGTTTCGATGACCGATTTCAATTTTGCACGGCTGGAAGTGGCCAGCGCCTTGCCATCGGTGGCCTGCCAGTGCCGGAAACTCCCGTTGGAAGCGATCAGGCGGTTCATCATGGCGTTGGGAGCGCTGGAATGCTGGTGCGCTCGAAAGACCGCTCGCAGCTTGGCGCGGCCGGTGCTGGCGTAACCGAGCAGTGAAGCCGTCGCGGACCGGCCAAAGACAAGCGCACCGCGTCTTGGATCGTACGACAGAGCCGGATCGTCCCTGAACACCGCGTAGTCACTCCACATGAACCCGATCGTGGCCGGCGAGGTCGGCGATCGAGGGCGAAAGTCCTTCAGCCTGGTGTCGAGCAGGCTCTTGAGCTTGCTGTCGGATGTGTCCACCCAGTCGGGGTGCTCGGCCAGAAAACGCGCGCGGGCCAGTTCTCCCAGCATCTGGAAACGCTGTTCGCCACTCGCGTTGAGCAACGGCCGCGGATCATAGCCCGGCTCCATGCCACCGTGATTGCATTGAACAAAATCATTGCCGACCCCGGCATAAATCACGACGGGCAGGAAATCGTACATCCTCCAGATCGACAACGGCATCGTGTCGCGGCCGTACTTGGATTGGACTTCCTGCAGGAACCCATACCTGGCCGTTAGCTGAAAATCCTCGTGGTTTCCCCGAACGAAAAACACGCGCTTTGGATTCGCCAGTTTCAGCCGCAGCAACGTGTAGATCACCTCCACTCCATACGCTCCGCGGTCCGTGTAGTCACCGAGAAAGAGCAGGTAGGTGTTCGGCCGCTTGATCTTGAACCCTGTCATGCGGCCGCTGCGATTCAACCACTCGAGAGTCGCAATGAACGAGCGGATGTCTCCGTGAAAATCGCCGTGAAAGATCAGTTCCGATCCGGGTTCGGCAACCAGTTTCTGGGCAAAGGGCTGGAATCGAATGGCTGACCGCAGGAAGTAGGCACGGCGCGTGTCAAAGAACTCCCTGGGATCGGGCTTCTCGCCAATCCAGTTCGACAGGTCGGCGATCGCGGCCTGCTTCGTGTAACCGAACAGCTTGCTGACAAGCTGTTGCACGATCCGGAAGTCCTTCAGGGGCAATTGCTCCTTGCTGGGAAACCGCCCCTTCAGCACCCGGTTGGCCGGTGTCCGCAAGCAGCGGGCCTTCCAGTCACCGTAGGAGATCTCCTCGGCTGCCAGGGGATTGGCCGCAGCCGATGCGAGTGCCACAACCACGGCAAGCAGCGGTTGCATCAAGGCGGCAGGGAATCGGCGGTACGATTTCATGACGTATCGAAGCTCACTCTCCGGTCGGTCTTTAGCCAGCCCAGTCTGTTTCGAACTTCCCGTACCGAAACCGGAGCGTGTGTCGCCATCTTCCCCACAGAACCCCTGGATCTCTCAACACAAAACGGTAAGAGGTTCTCACAGCCTCCAAGTTCGGTGTGACCTACCCCCAGATCTTGTACCACTCCTAATGATAATGAGAGAGTTTCAGGTCAGTGGTAGTTCTGTGTTCTGGTGGATGAAGCGTAGCGGAATCCTCCAGAACACAGCTGGCCGCGAACGCGGCCGGGGTCTGGTAATCGAGAGCACTATGCGGTCGCCGGTGGTTGTAGTCAAGACGCCAACGGTCAATCACCCAGCGAGCGTCCGCCAGCCCGAGGAACAGCTCCCCGTTGAGCAACTCGTCACGGAACTTTCCGTTGAATGACTCCACGTAGCCATTCTCCCAGGGACTGCTCCTGGCTATGAACAGAGTGGTGACGCCAGCCTGGACCAACCAGCGTCGAATGCCCTTCGCGACAAACTCCGGCCCGTTGTCGCTGCGGATGTGCTCGGGAACACCGCGGATCGCAAATAGATACTGCAGCACACCGATCACGTCATCCGACGTGAAGCTCCGCCCCACCTCGATCGCCAGGCATTCGCGGGTGAATTCGTCGATCACCACCAGCATCCGCAACGCGCGACCGTCCTCGGTCCGCTCGGCAACGAAGTCGTAGCTCCAGACATGGTTCCTCCGCATCGCTCAGTGACGTACACAGCTGTTCTGGCTGCCACCGAGTGACAGGCGACGCTTTCTGTGCTGTTTTCTCGGGACTTGCATGCTTTCCTGCTTCCACAAACGGTGAACCCGCTTCGAGTTCACTCGCCAACCTTCGGCCTTCA
>CAUZJR010000037.1:0-19589 GCA_963580005.1 Planctomycetota bacterium | reverse complement strand
TCCACAACTGGTCGGCAGGGATCGGGCGAATCGTCTCGCCGTGGTAGGCCGACAAAAACCCCAGCAGCGTCCCCTCGTACCGCAAGACCCGCATGCCGTAGTGCTTCGTCTGAAACGGCTCGTCAATCCTGCCCTGTCGCAGCACGGTCACCTTGGGAGACCAGTGCACGAAGTCCGGGCTCTCGGTCAATGTGATCAGTCGGGTATTGGGTGGCCCGAAACGGACATAGGCCACGTAGCACCGCCGAGCCGGGTCCCAGAAACACGAATTGAGCGTGTCGCTGTGAGGGATCACCGGGTTGGTCGGCTCGGGAGTCCACTTCAGGCCGTCGGGTGAATAGGCCGCGTTGGTCGTGTAGTTTCGCGGCTTGCCGGCACCGTAGAGCATCTTGTACCGTCGGGCCGGATCGGGGTCGTGGACATCCTTGAAGACGTTGGGGGGATTGGCCGCTCTGAAGCCGGGAATGACATTGGACTGGTCCGCCGGGTTCACCACCGGCTTGACCCACTTGATCCCGTCGCGGGATGTGGCGTAGCACAACAGCTGGTCCTTCAGGTCGGCCGTGTAGACGCTGTACCACATCTTGAACAGCTTCTCCTGTTCGTCGTAAATCACCGACCCGCGGTTCAGCAGAGTTTTTTCCCATGGCTTGTCCGGAACGATCAGGGGATTTCGAGGGTGCTTGACCGGTTGGTGGAGGACTTTCCGGGCCCCCTCGAGCTTCTCGATGATGTAATCGTCGATGAACAGCTGTCGGCCTCGCAGGATCACCGCATCGCCGACCAGCTTGTCGTTGAGGTCCTTGAACAATAACGACCGCTTGTCTTCGGTGGCCGCGACCACCTCGGCTGCCGCCTGGACACGGTGGATCGCCACGCGGGCCTGGTTGACTTCTTCAATCGCCGTATCGATCACCGCGCCCAACCGCATCGCGTCCCCGTCGTTCGACTTGAGCGTCGTGGCCATCGCCTTCTGAACGTTCGAGATCTTCTCGAGTGTGGCCTGGCCGTTGCGGATCACCTTCGCGGCCGCACCATCGCCGTCCACGCCCGAAAACGCCTTCAGTGACCTGATCTCGCCGGCGAGTTGTTTCAATCGCCGGGCGGCCGCCTGGTGGGTCTCTCGAACATACTGCAAAGTCCCCGGCAGATTGTACGGCCGCCGCGGTGGCTGGAACTCTCGTGGATGCTCGATCTGATCGCTGATGCGGATCTCGTCAAGCAGGCCATGGCTGACATGCCCGAAGCCATAGTCCCAGATTCCCAGGTGCAGTCGTGACCCCTTGCCACCACTCTGTGCCCCACCGTTCTCGACCCGGATCACCCTCTTCCCGTCGACGAACACGTTGTAGACACTCTTCCCTGCACCGCCGGCGCAATCCCAGTTGACTTCCAGATGCTGCCACTGGCCCACTTTCAGGGGGACCGCCACGGTATAGCCCTTCGGCTCCGGGGTGTGCAGACCCAGCGTCATCGTGGAATTGTGAAAATACACCTCAATCGCCGAGAGCCGCTTCTTGTTGCCGGGTTGATGCGGAGGGCGATACCAACCAAAGAGTGGGTGGTACATCCCCTCCTTGTGATTCTCGACCCTGAACCAGAGTTCCGCCGTGCCGCGGATGGGATCGAGATTGCCAGTCGCGTCGTAGGTGCAGTTGGCGGAGTTGGAGATGAGATTCAGGGCACGCCCAAAACGGCCTCCATCAACCGTCCCGGCCAGCTTGTAGGCGTTGGCGACGACCGGCCGAGCGGTCCGGCTGCCCAGGGCAAAATCCGCGTTCGCTGTCGGTCCATCCGCGTGCACCAAAAACAGCACCTTGGCCCAGGCTGGTGAGGCCGTTGCTGCGACCAGGACGAATGCCACGAGCAGAACCTGGTTCAGTTGATTCGAGCGTCTCGACCGATTGAATTGCACTGCTGGGATCATGGGCCACCGATTTGTCTCTGCACCTGCCTCACCGACATGGGGCGGGCATGACTTGGATTTTTTTCCAGTCTACACTGGCCGTTTTGCAATCGCACGGTGCTGAGGCTCGGGCTCACCGAGACAGCTCGACAGAATCTTTGGCTTTGACGGATCCCCAGCAGATGAACCGCCTACCGCTCAATGCCGTCGCCAGCCTGGTCCTCCTGGCCTCCGTCGGTACGGCTGCGGCACAATCATCGAACACACCGGAAACACCGCAGCCACCCCGGTCTCTCGGGCGGCTTTCGGGCAAACAGCTGTTCATCGACGACTGGATCATCGCCCGGATGCAGGGACTCACCCGGGTGCTCAACCAACCCGTCAAACACCCACGCAATCCACTCGCCGTTCCCGACCTTCCCTGGGAGGAACACGGTTTCTATGCCAACGGCACGGTGATCTACGACGAGCAGGACAAGCTGTTCAAGGCCTGGATCCATCTCTGGAAACACAAGGGCAAGGAACTGGCAGCCACGACGGGGCTGTACGCCTACATGACATCGACTAACGGCGTGGACTGGAAGAAGCCCCTGGTCAACACGACCGAGAAGACCAACCGGATCGAGCCGCCGGCCGGGTCGAACGGATTTGCCGGCCAGGGAGTCATGAAAGACCTCCACGATCCCAACCCCGCCCGTCGCTACAAGATGCTCTACAACAGCAAACCCGACGGGACCGACAAGAGTCTCCAGAATGGGGCGGCCTATTCGCCCGACGGGATCACCTGGACCGCCGAACCGAGTAACCCTCTGATCCCCTTCGGCGACACGCAGAGTGCTCCGGTGTGGGACCCGGCACGAAGAAGTTACCTGGGATTCGTCAGGACCGGGCCACCCAACATCCGCGGGATCGCCAGGATCGAGAGTCGCGATTTCGTCAACTGGTCACCGAAGGTGCAAGTGTTCACGCCGGGCGAAGAGAAACTGGACCAGCCCTTCCGCAGTGTGCCGTACGGCATGAAGGTCATGCCCTATGAGGGTTGCTTCATCGGCCTCATCAACATGTACAACTGGGAGACCCTGGGACCGATCCCCAAGGACAAGCTGTTCCAGGACAAGGTCAACGTCCAGATGACCTTCAGCCGCAACGGCCTCACCTGGAACCGAGTCGGCTCGAACGGAGTGATCCCTCATGCTGATCTCTCGAAGGACCTCGACTGGGAGTCGATCGCCAGTAAGCAGGTCTTCCTGCAATACGGGAAACACAAAAAGGAATGGGACTGGGGCCAGCTGTATGCCTACCAGTCTCCGGTCGTGTTCCGCGACCGGATCTGGATCTACTACACCGGTCTCGGCAGCCGCCACTGGTCGAATTACCACGGAGATGACCGACCGCCCAAGAGCGGCATCGGCCTGGCCACGCTGAGACTCGATGGTTTTGTCTCCGTGCAGCCGCGGCCACAGACACCGTCGGGGACCCTGACCACTCGCCCGTTTGTGTTCCTCGGCAACCAGATCCTGGTCAACGCCGATGCCCGCGGCGGCTCGCTGCGGGTCGGGGTGCTCGAGGCTGATGGACGTCCGGTTGCTGGATTCACGGCCGACGACTGTCAACCGCTGGGGGACAACGCCTTGCGACACGCCGTGCGATGGAAGGACCAGCCCGATTGCCGGCTGGTCCAGGGACGGCCGATTCGCCTCCAGTTTCATCTCACCCGATCCAAACTCTACTCGTTCACACCCTCGATTCGCGTTGCTGCCCGATCCGCCATTGAGTGAATCCCGACCACCAACACCAGCAAGCCGCCACTTGACCTTCCGGACCCTCCACGTCCACCATGGGCCACCTGTCACCAACCGGAGAACATTACAATGATCACTGTGCTGGCAACGATCGAGTTGGCCGAGGGAAAGCGGACGGAGTTTCTGGAGGCGTTTCGCCAGGTCGTACCGCTGGTACAAGCCGAGGAGGGTTGCCTGGAGTACGGGCCGACTGTCGACGCCGTCACCGAGATCGAAAAACAGGCCCCGCTGCGTGAGCACACCGTGGTGGTGGTCGAGAAGTGGGAGAGTCTCGACGCGCTCAACGCGCACCTGGTCGCTCCGCACATGGGCAGCTACCGCGAACAGGTCAAGGACCTGGTCACCGGCATGAACCTCCAGGTGCTGCAACCGGCGTGACTCCTGAAAGTCAGTGGCCCCGGTCGTGAAACAGGTGCCCGCGCCATGGAACAGGACCTCATCCTCTCGGACGAGATCCAACGCTTCCGACCGGAGGATCCGATCGAGAGTGCGGCCACGCCTCCGGCGTCCTGGTACACCTCGAGTCGATTCCTGGACCTGGAAAAGGACTCGGTGTTCCGCAACTGCTGGCTCTTCGTCGGTCGCCGGGATCAGCTGCAGCAGCCGGGTGATTACTTCAGCGGGACCTTGCTGGGATGGCCCTACGTGGTCGTCCTGGACGACGAGGGTGCGACGCGGGCCTTCTACAACGTCTGCTCGCATCACGGAACCTGCGTGGCTTCGGGCGAGGGCACAACCGGGCAGTTTGTCTGCCCGTACCATGGATGGACCTACAATCGACAGGGAAAACTCACCGAGGCGCCCCTGGCCGGTGCGCTGCAGTCGCTGAAACAACGCAACCTGGACCTGAAACCCATCCCCGTCAGCCAGTGGGGCCCGCTGGTTGCCCTACATTTCGGAAACACCGCAACTCCACTCGAAACCGAGTTGGCACCTCTGCTCGATGCCTTCACGGTTGACCCATTCGAGAACCTCCAGTTCGTTCGCCGGGTCACCTACCATGTCGACTGCAACTGGAAGGTGTTCGTCGACAACTACCTCGATGGCGGCTACCACGTGGCCCAAGTGCATCCCGGTTTGACCGGCCAACTGGACATCTCCTTATACAGCAGCACCCTGGGCGACCGATGGTCGATGCAAACCTGCCCAGCCGCATCAGGCCCCGTCAGCGATCCCTCGGCGGATTTCGCCCAGCGAGTCGGTCAGCAGGCCGACTACGCGTGGATTCATCCCAACTTCATGGTCAATCGATACGGCCCGTGGATGGATACCAATGCCGTGATTCCACTCTCTGCCGAGAGTTGCCTCGTCGTCTTCGACTACTACCACGAGGGTTCCCCCGAGTCGGGTTTCCTGGAACAGTCACTGGTCGCATCCGACCAGGTCCAACAGGAAGACATCGAGATCTGTCACCGGGTCCAGGCGGGGCTCAACTCCGGAATCTACCAACAGGGTGTCTACGCTCCTGGATTCGAAGCACCGATGCTCCACTTCCACCGACTCCTGCACGCCGACTTCCGGGTGTAGCAACACTCTTGCTTCAGTCATCTGCGAACCAGTCAGGGCACCGCCACGGCGGGCGAGATCCTGATACGCTGAACTTTTCCGCAACCAGAACCGGCCAGGCCTGTACCAAATCGCGAGAGACTCCCCATGCACCACATCCTCTCACGCAGGCCGTTGAGTATCGCCATCCTGGCATGGACGGCGATCCTGCTGCCCTTGCAGCTGCAGGCCGCGGATTCCAGGAACCACTTTGCGATCGTCCAGCAGGGCAAGCCGGCCGCCACGATTGTCCTGCCGGCAAAGGCCAAGCAGTGGATCACGACAGCCGGAGATTGGCTGGTCGAGTATGTCCACAAGGCGACCGGTGCGAAATTGCCCCTCCACATCGAGGGGAAACCGCTGCCGGCAGGTCGGTTGATCTCCGTCGGCGAGACCCGGTTGGCCAGGGACGCGGGGATCACCGCTGAGAAGCTGAAGTGGGACGCGTGCCGTCTGAGGGTCAAGGGTCGGATCCTGTTCCTGCTCGGACACGACGACGCGGGCACCAAGACCCACGACTGGGTCGGCGCCCGAGGATCCAATCGCGCGGTTATCAAGCTCCTGGAAGACCACGCCGGTGTCCGCTGGTTCCTGCCCAGTCCCCACGGCGAACTCGTACCACGCCGAAACAACCTGCAGGTCCCCGCCAACATGGACGCACACTTTCAGCCCGCCTTTGCCTACTCGGATGGACGTTCCGTTTACGACGTCAACATCCTGAATGAACCGGGCAAGTCGCTGTCGGCTCAAGCCAACAACTACCGCAAGGCGGTCAAGGCCGCTCCGGGCGGACACACCTACTACGCGGCCGTCTCCGCCGATCAGTACTTTGAGAAGCACCCCGAGTACTTTGCCCTGATCGGCGGCAAACGGACCAAGCAGGGCAATCACCTGTGCACGAGCAATCCCGATGTCAAACGACTGCTGATTCAATACATGCGCAGTCGCTACGAACAGGGCCTCGACTGGGTGTCACTCGGACAGGAGGACGGTTTCCGGCGGTGCCAGTGCGATCGCTGCGAGAAGCTCGACAACTACCGCTTTACCGACTGGGAAGCGGATCGTCGTAAGCGAGGGATCCCGGTCCGCTGGGAACCGTTCCAGCGAACGGTACTCCGCGACAGGCCCTGTGAACGGCTGTTGTTGTTGCACAAGGACATTGCCGACGCCATCGCGGAAAGCCATCCGACGAAGGTGGTGATGTTGATGGCTTACGCGCCCACCGCCTGGCCCTCGAAAAAGATCCCTCATTTCGGCAAGCAGGTGATCGCCGAGATGATGAACCTGAATCCGGAATACATCGACGCCTGGCGAGGCAAGGTGGCGGGGTTCACCGGGTTCACCTACTGGTTCAATACGCAGTGCCCGATGGGCGTCAACCTGCACATGACCGCTGAGGAGGTCACCGCGCGGCTGAGGTACCTGCACAAGAGCGGTTTCATGGCCATCAGCCTCGACCCGGCCGGCAACTGGGGACTCGAGGGACCACTCAACTACCTGATGGGACGTCTGCTGGGCGATCCGTCTCAGGACCACAAGGCGATCGTCGCCGAGTATTGCCGCGGGGTCTTCGAAGACGCCAGCCAACCGATGATGCGGTTCTTCGAACTACTTCAGCAGCGGCTGGCCCAGGTGATCCCGATCCCCGACACCGACATCGCCGCCGACATCCGCAACACACAACTGCCCCGCTGGCTGACCACTTCCCAGATGTACCTGTCGATGTACCCGCCGGATGTGCTGGGCACGCTGGAGTCCCACTTGAGCGAGGCCGAGAAGCTCGCCAGGACCGAACGCGCCAGGGGCTGGGTGAGACTCTCACGTGATCACTTCGATTTCATCAAGCTGCTCACCGAAATGCTGATCTCCTACCGCGCTTACCAGGTCCGTGCCAGCGTCGGAAACCGAACCGAGCTCAAGCAAACCGTCGATCGATTCGAAGACTACCGGATCAGGATCATCAGCTACAGCAAGGAGTACACCGACCGGTGGTTTCCCGGCCACGGCACGTTCTGCAAGTGGCTGGTGGGCAATCTCGAAAACACCACCACCGCCTATTACGTCTCCTGGGAAGCACGCAAAGCGACGGTCCTGAAGAAGGGAGTCCGCGGGATGGCGATGGGATACGGCACGTCCTACTACTACAGCTTCATCCGCGAACCGCTGACCCTCGACCTCGAACCGGCTCGCTGATTCTGCCTGAGGTGACCGGCTGGTTCAGACCCCGACGGAATCCTGATACGAATTCAGCTCGATCTTCGGCGTATCCGCCACATTGACCCAAACGTGCACGTGCGGCTTGCCTCGGAAGTACCAGACGAATGAGGGGCCTTCCAGTCGCCAGTTGTCCCACAGGCCGTCTTTGCCGAGATCGCCTTCCTTGTAAAACGCCAGGTGACAGGCATCGAGACCGCCCTGGGTCTTCAGACAACGGGTCACCTCGTCCTGGTCCGACTGACGGAAGGGTTCCAACAACAGTTTCAAGACCGACTGCATGTGTTCCCGCTGATCCGCCGACATGTCGGTCACCGGAATCCCGTGGAACCGACCCCCCGGTCCACCGAACTCGACACGTTCTTCCGAGGGCATCCCCCGGGTCACCAACGCCTGGGTTCGCTGCTTGCCGTTGAACATGTCGTACAACTTGTTGGCTGCCAACGCCTGGTGCCAGAACACGTTTTCGGGGTGATTGGGCTTTTCAAAAGTCGCCTGGCCCTCGTGTGCGTAGAGAATCGGACCGCCGAAGGCGACGTGATCGGCGCTGTTGCCGTCGCAACGGAGCGTCATGTGGCGAGAGGCCAGCACGAATTCGAACTGGTTCGTACCCGGCTTCCCGAACACGGCAATCGACTGCTGCCGGCCAAATCCGCCGACGTCGTCATTGAGCTGCTGGTCCCACCGCTTCCGCCAACCGGGATGGGTCATCCCGTCAAAGATGCCACGCATCAACGATTGCTGCTCGGCGGTGAAGAAGCCGCTCTGGATCGACGGCTTCGTGATTTTCCAGTTGTTCTCGAGCCGCGTTCTCAACAGGCCGCGATTCTTATCGACGTAATTCCAGTCGAAACAGACTGCCTTCTTCTGTTCCACGCTGAAGGTGTCGTACAGAGTCTTGACCAGCGTCTCGGGCGTTTTTACCTCCTTGACCGGAGCGGCCCCGGCTTGGCCCGACAGCAGCGGAATGCCCGAAGCCGCCAGGGCGACCGCCCCCGCCTGTCTCAGAAAATCACGTCGATGCCCGGGAGCGTAATCGGTTGGTTGTCCCCAGCCGCCGTCGCATTCGATTGCCATCGTTCGCTCTCCGCAGGTTGACAGGATTCGCAGCGAAACCACGACCGACACGGTCACATCGCACGGCGCATCCTATTCCGAAGCGACTCGCGCTTCAATTGAATCCCGAAGAAGAGAGTACCGGTCCGAGCGGTGGACTTCGAAAGCAGCAACTAGAGGCCATTGGCAAAGTGACTGATCAGCCGGTCGACACGGTCCGCGTGACCCGGCAGGCTCTCCGGGGTGTGTCCACCCAGGGGGTAGACGAAGTACCGGTAGGCGGGGACGTGGGCACCCAGGTGCCGCATCATTCGGTCGAGACGGTCGCTGTGAGCAATCTCCAGCTTCGTATCCAATTCTCCGTGGTGCATCTGCAGGATCGGCAGGTCGTCGGCAAAGTACAGTGGCGACCGGAACAACAGTGCCTTCCGTGCCTCGGCCAGCGTCAGTTCGCCATCCAGGAAGGGGTCAACGACGCTGGCCATCAACTCCCGCAGAGCCCCCGTGCCGCCTTCGCCGCCGCTGGCGACCAGGTCTTCGGCATCCGCCTGGAACAGAAAGAAGTCGGTCGCGCCGAAGAGGTTGACCACGGCACCAATCCGCTCGTCCCGCATACCGACGTGCAACGAGACATTACCACCACGGCTCATGCCGTATGTGACAACCCGTGACTCGTCGGCTTCGGAGATCAACTGGAACACCGAATCCAACAACGCAATCGCATCGTCCGCGTCACGGTCTGCCCCACTTGAAACGCCCTCGGACCGAAACTCCCCCAGGATGCCCGCATCCAACGTCTCCGAGCGGTACGACGGTGCCACGACGAAGAACTCGTCGGCAATCACGCTGCCGGGTTGACGATTGTCGAGATCGAAGATCCGCTGGATGTGCACTCCGTTGCCGGCCCCGTGGTTGAACAACAGAACCGGAAACGAACCCCCGCAGGTGAAGTTTCGAGGAAAACGGACTGCTCCGTAGTGGCGGTTGCCGTCGACGACGTGCGAGACGACCACGAACCGCGAGCCTTCGATCACTCCGGCGATCTCGACTTCAACCGCGGCAGCAACCGGGTTGCGTGTCGCCCACTCCGCTCGAACCGCAGCAACCTCCAACCGGGTCGGCGGTGCAAACAACTCGGACAAGCCGGTTTCCCCAGAGTTGGCTCGTGAAGTCAGTGTCAGGAACAGGCAGATCGACAACCCTGCCCACCTGCCGCGTCGTGTCTCCTGGCTCATTTCAGTCTCCCGGGTTGGTGAAGCGGCCGCTCGAACACGTGGGCTCAACAGGCCGCGACAAACGACTTACGGACCGAAATGAGTCCGTGATGAGGAGGTCTCGATGGCCCCGCTCAACGGTAACTACCGTCGAACCGCGCGAACCTTGCACCGATTCCAAAAGAGTTTCCGACAATCGAGCAATTTCTCGGCACCGCGGCACACTCCACGCAACTCACTGCGGCTGGAGCACTCGATTGATCAGGCCGAGCCCCGCTGCGACCGGTCGTGGTGCGCTTTTCACGGCCGGGTGGATTGTGTTGCAATGACACAGGACGAATCCCCTGGACGTCACGCAGTCAGCCCCAGCCCGCAAAGCAAGGAAATCCTGATGTCTCTCCGTTGGTTCGCGATTTGTGTCGGTCCGATCCTGTCCCTGTCTTTCCTGGTACTCAGTGCCACAGCAGAGGCTCCGGCCGACCCTCCCCTCACCGTGACGACTGCCGATGTCGAGGAGATGATGACGTCGCTCTCGAATTGGGGACGCTGGGGAAAAAGCGACGAGTTGGGCACACTGAACCTGATCACTCCGAAGAAGCGGAAACAGGCGGCGCGTCTGGTCCGCTCGGGAGTGTCGGTCTCGATGGCCCACGATGTCGTCAAGGTCAAGATGGACGACTCGACACCTTTCGAGCACGAGGTGATGCTGGGTGCGAACACCGGTGACGTGGGGGGAGTTGGAGACCGCTACTCGGTGCAGTACCACGGCTTCACGCACACGCACATCGATGCGCTGTGTCACATCTTTTACAAGGGAAAGATGTACAACGGCTTCTCCTCGAAACTCGTCAAGCGGACCGGGGTCGGCAAGCTCTCGATCAACCGGGTCAAGAACGGCATCTTCACCCGCGCGGTGCTGATGGACATGCCAGCACTGTTCGGTGTCAGGTATCTGTCGGGCAAGCAGGCGATCTATCCGAAGCACCTGGAGGCCTGGGAAAAGAAGGCGGGCATCACGGTGCAGCCAGGCGACGCCCTGCTGATTCATACCGGACGCTGGACGCGGCGGAAGATCGAGGGGCCGTGGAAAATCATGCAGGATTCGGCCGGGCTGCACGCATCATGCCTGCCCTGGCTGAAGCAGCGGGACGTGGCGATCATCGGCAGCGACCTGGCCCTGGACGTCATGCCCTCGGGGATCGACAAGTTCGAGCTGCCGGTACACTGCGTCGTGATCGTCAGCTTGGGCATGTGCATTCTCGACGTGCTCGACTTTCGCGCGATCGCCGCCGAATGCCGCAAGCGGAAGCGGTGGGAGTTCCTGCTGACCGTCTCACCCCTGGCCGTGGAAGGCGGCACGGGGTCCCCCGTCAATCCGATCGGAACCTTTTAGAGATTTGGCCATGGCATGTCCGGAGCGGAACTCAAAGACGAGGACGGAACGCGGACTCCGGCCACGACGCAGGTGTCCGCGTTCCGCCGGATTCATCACGCCGCATTGATTCATGAAAGTCAAAGAGACACTCTCATGCAAAGACGTCACCTGTTTTGCGTACTGCTTGTCGTCCTGACCCTCACCGCGTCGCCGCAACACGCGTTCTCGTGGAGCAAGGGACACCGATTGATCCGTCTCTGGGCAGTCGCTCGCCTGCCAAAGTGGCAACGGGACCTCCTGGGTTCCCGGGCACTCTCCCGGCTCTGCAAGGAATACACCTCTCTGCAGGACAGGCACGCCGGAGGCAAAGCACCGGAACTCGACCCCTACTGCGTCGTGCCCGGGGTGCGGTTGTCGCTGCACGATGTGAACCCGGCCGGGCCGAGTGCCAAAGCGACACTGTGGTACATGGACCGGATTCGCGAGGAACTGAAGTCCGGCGAAACCGACGAGGCGATGAAATTTCTCGGCGTGCTGTGTCACTGGAACGAGGATCCCGGATCCCCGGGAGCCCACAGCAGCCCCATCAGCGAATGGCAACTCAAGACACTGATTCCACCACCAAAACAGAAACAGCGATTCAACTACCTGTTCGGAGCAGGCGGCATCATGGACACCGGCGACTACAAGATTCCCGACGTCGTCTATCGACCACAACTGCTCGGCAGAACGCGGGAGGAAGCCGCCCTTCGGATTCTGCAACATCAACGGCTCCTGCAACGGCGTGCCGGTACCCGCATCATCCCGATCGTTCAGGACGAGATGTATGGCGACGGCCGGAAAGCCCTGGAACATCACGCCGAAGCAGCACTCGACAATGCCAGACACACCGCGGACGTGATCTACACGACCCTGTGCCTGGCAACAGGACGATTCGACAACGATCAGCCTTCCCGGAACCGACAACCCCTGGCTGAATGGCTTCCTGAATTCCGTGGCGGCATGATCCCGCATCCCTATTACGTGAACCCGTTCCTGGTCAACCAGTCGATGGATGCCCGTCGCCAGTTGCACCCATTGGCCCTGCCAGAAGACGGTTCAAAGATCCTCTCCGGCTACGGCATGGGAACACCATTTTCACTCGACTTTGTCCTCGCTCCCGGAACGGTGTTCGACCGTTTCAGTTGCCAGGTCGGGCTGCACCCGACGGCCGGCCCCCGGGGATCGGTTGCGTTTGTGGTCTTTGCGAATGGAAAGCCACTGATCCGCACCAAGCCGATGAAACCGGGTAATCCGCCGGTCACAATCCAGGTCGCTCTTCCGCAGGCCGACATATTGACACTGTCGTTACGAACCATCGCACAGGACGGATCCACCGCGAGCCACAATCTCACGACGTGGGGCAATCCGACCCTGCATCGACGAGCGAATTAAGTCCCGTCCATCCCCGTGCTGATGTCCTTCGGCCGCTGCCTCGGCCCACGTCACGTCATTCGGCTTCGCCACTCGCGGGTTGATGCCTCACAAGACGCCAGGTCAGGACCAGGATAACAACGGATGCGACACTTCCCATTTTCACGCCAAGCAGCTCGGGATATGTAAGGACCCCAAGCACCAGCACGACCTGTGGAACCCACCAGAATTCCTGCACGGCGATATAGACGAACTCCAGGATCGTCTGCGGTTGATCACACTGGAAATAACGCCCAACCAAAAAGACCACTCAGCAAGGAACACACAAGGCCACCGTACAGATCCCGGCATCAATTCTCTCGCTTTGATCGGCGAGCAAACGAGCTGTGATGACAGTAGCCAGGCCGGTGCCTGCGAAGAACATCACACTCATCTCGTATCCAGTAGAGCCTCGTTTGATGATTCCCATTCACATCAACTCCCTGTGGATCCGGGGAACACCGTAACGAGGATTCGCTTTCGGATCAGTCAGATCCGGGTGATCCTCTCATTTCCACTGGTACAACGAGAGCGGGGTAAGGTCACAGGCCCACAGAGATCAGGCAAGGTCAAAGCGATCCAGGTTCATCACCTTGTTCCACGCGGCCACAAAGTCATTCGCAAACACCTGCTGCGAGTCATCACATCCGTAGACTTCCGCGATGGCTCGGAGTTGGGAGTTCGAACCAAAGACAATGTCGACGGCTGTGCCGGTCCATTTGACCTCGCCCGTCCCGCGATCGCGTCCCTCGAACACGTGCTCGCATTCGGAGGACGCCTGCCACTCCGTGTTGTTGTCGAGCAAGTTCACGAAGAAATCGTTGGTCAACGACCCGGGCCGGTCGGTGAAGACGCCCAGTTCCGACTGCCCGGTGTTGGCGTTCAGGACACGCATGCCGCCGACGAGCACCGTCATCTCAGGAGCGGTCAGCGACAGCAGGTGCGCTCGATCCACCAGTTGCTCTTCGGCCGGCCTCGGGTGGCCGTTTCCGACATGGTTGCGGAACCCGTCTGAGGTCGGTTCGAGCACGGCGAACGATTCGACATCGGTCTGGTCCTGCGACGCATCGGTACGGCCCGGGGAAAACGGCACCTGAACATCGCATCCGCCGTTTTTCGCAGCTTGCTCGACTGCGGCACACCCGCCCAGGACGATCACGTCAGCCAGCGAGACCGCCTTGCCATCGGACTGTGAACTGTTGAAGTCCGCCTGGACCTGCTCCAGAGCCTGCAGGACGCCGGCCAGTTCGGACGGGCTGTTGACAGCCCAGTCCTTCTGCGGTGCGAGACGAAGCCGAGCCCCGTTCGCTCCGCCTCGCTTGTCGGTGTCACGGTACGGGGCCGCCGAAGCCCAGGCAGTTGAAACGAGTTGAGATACCGACAGTCCTGAGGCGAGGATCTGGGCCTTGAGCGTCGCGATCTCCTGCTCCCCGATCGGGTCATCATCGGCGTCAGGGACGGGGTCCTGCCACAGTTGCGCTTCGGGAACCAGCGGTCCCAGACACCGCGAGACGGGCCCCATGTCGCGGTGCGTCAGCTTGTACCACGCCCGGGCAAACGCGTCGGCGAACTCGTCCGGATTCTCGTGGAACCGCTTGGAAATCGGTGCATAGGCCGGGTCTATTTTCAGCGCGAGGTCCGTTGTGAACATCATCGGAGCGTGCTTCTGCGACGGGTCGTGAGCATCCGGCACGGTGCCCACGGCAGTTTTGTCCGTCGGAGTCCACTGCGTCGCACCGGCGGGACTCTGCACCTGTTCCCACTCATAACCGAACAGGTTGTCAAAGTAGTTGTTGTCCCACTTGGCCGGCTCGGTCGTCCATGCGCCCTCCAACCCGCTGCTGATCGTGTCGCCGGCCTTGCCACTGCCGAAGCTGCTCTTCCAGCCCAGGCCCTGGTCCTCGAGGCTGCCACCTTCCGGCTCGACACCGACGAATTCGTCCGCATCGGCAGCACCGTGGGCCTTGCCGAACGTATGTCCACCGGCAATCAACGCCACGGTCTCCTCGTCATCCATCGCCATGCGGGCAAACGTCTCCCGGATGTCAATGGCTGCAGCCAGCGGATCCGGGGTGCCGTTGGGGCCCTCCGGATTCACGTAGATCAACCCCATCTGAACTGCCCCGAGCGGATCCTGGAGATCGCGCTCACCGCTGTAGCGTTCGTCTCCGAGCCACTCACTCTCAGGACCCCAGTAAATGTCCTCCTCGGGCTCCCAGACGTCTTCCCGTCCGCCGGCAAAGCCGAGCGTCTTGAATCCCATCGACTCCAGGGCACAGTTCCCGGTCAAGACCATCAGGTCGGCCCAGGAGATCTTCCGGCCGTACTTCTGTTTGATCGGCCACAGCAGACGGCGGGCCTTGTCGAGGTTCACGTTGTCTGGCCAGCTGTTCAGAGGCGCAAAGCGGAGTGTGCCGGAACTGGCGCCGCCCCGGCCATCGGAAATGCGATAGGTGCCGGCGCTGTGCCACGCCATGCGAATGAAGAACGGCCCGTAGTGGCCGTAGTCGGCCGGCCACCAGTCCTGCGATGTGGTCATCAACTCGTCGATGTCCTGCTTCAGGGCATCCAACTCGAGCGTCTTGAACTCCTCGGCGTAGTCGAAGCCTTCCTCCATCGGATCCGACAGCGACGAGTTCTGGTGCAGAATCTGCAGCTTCAACTGGTTCGGCCACCAGTCTTGATTCGAAATGGCACCGGCAGCCGTGTGTCTTTGGGAGGCGCTCATCGGGCACTGGCCGTCGCTGTTCATGATGTCTCCGATCGCTTCTGAGAGGTGGTTTCCAGCACCGAACGCGGGAGAGACCGCTTCACGGCTGGACTACGTTGAATGAGAAAACCCTGGGTCCAAGGCGAAACTGAGTTGTGCAGGACCGGCATCGCGCAGTCAAGTACACCACCTGACATCGCGGACAGGACAAGAGCCTGACAGTCGGGCAACTATGCCCTTGGCGGTGGCCGGAGTCAAGACGCCGGAGGTCCCTCACCCACGCCACGGGGATGTGATCTGCTGAGGCCGGCTTGCACTTGATTGCACCATGCCGAACGCTCAATCAGACGACCTGCTGCCAAGAAACCGAAACGAGTACAGGTCGGCGTCTTTGACGTCAAACCGCACCCTTACTGGCTTAGCGGAAAATGGACGGTTCCCGTCTGTATTCCAGGTAACGAACTTCGCGATCTCATCACCCTCAAGCGGATCGCAGTCATCCGCCGAGAAATTGGCCAGTGGCCGGCCGTCGGCGTGCTGGATCTCGACCCGCACGTGGCCGCCGGGACGGACCAGGTAGTTGATCTCCAGTCGTCCGCCCGCCACCTTCAGTGGCCGGGGCGTTCTGGGAATCGAAATCGCCCTTGGTGATCAGCGGACCGTCGCTGATTGTCCAGCGGATGCCGTCAGGCGGCTTGAAAGCAAAGACGGTCATTTCGCCCTTCACGGCGTAATGCGGCCTGCCGGTCCTGTGGAGTTGCAAAGGGTGTCCAACCGTTGCGTCCGGTGTTCGCCTCGAGTCCCCCCCCCTGTCCCCTCCTCTCGGTCTTTGCGGCTCTTTGTCGGTTTTGCGTAAACCGCTGTCCCGGAAACGACTTGTGAGGTACGATACCTCGTACAGTTGCAGTACCGCCGACGGCATGGACGCTTGTTTTCCAGTTTTTTCGTTTCCGTCCAGGTTTCTCGCCATGCACGTGACCTTCGTGTCACTGGGATCCGAGCTGATCGGGGTCGAATATCTTTCGGCCTACCTCAAGAAGTATGGTCACAGCACGAGCCTGGCGCACCACCCGGCACTGTTCAACGACCGCTTCCAGCTCAACATGCCGATGCTGGCGAAACTGTTCGACCAGGATGACCGGATTGTCGAGTACATCCTGCATCTGGATCCCGACCTGATCGGTTTCAGCTGTCTGACCAACACGTTCGAGTGGTCAATCGAGATCGCTAGGCGTGTCCGCGAGCAGAAGCGAATCCCGACCATCTTCGGCGGCGTGCATCCCTCGGCGATTCCCGAATTCGTGCTGGGATACGACGAGGTGGATTATGTCTGCGAGAGCGAGGGCGAGGTGGCGTTGCTGGAACTCTGCAACGACCTCGAGTGTGGGGGCAACGGCACCGGGATCAACAACATCTGGGCCAAGCCCGACGGCGAGATCACTCGTCCTCCGATGGTCAGCAGTTTTCTGCAGGATCTCGATTCCCTGCCGTTTCCTGACAAGGAACTCTACGCCGGCGCTACGCCGTCCCGGAGCGTCTACCGGACAATGACCGCCCGCGGCTGTCCCTACCGCTGCACCTTCTGCTTCAACAACTTCTTCGCCAACCTGCCCGACGAGGGAATCGCGAAGGACTATGTTCGCCGGCGATCGGTCGACAATGTCATGGAAGAACTTCACCAGGGCAAGGAGCGGTTCGACTTCCGTCAGCTCGAGTTCCACGATGACATCTTCACGATGCACAAGGACTGGTTGCGGGAGTTCCTGCCGCGGTTGAAGAAGGAAATCAACGTTCCCTTCTATTGCGAGACCCATGCCAAGTTCATGGACGAGGAAGTCGCCCAACTGCTCAAGGACGGGGGCTGTGCCGGAACGAAAATGGGCATACAGTCTCTCGGAGAATTCTCCTACAAGCGGACCATGCTCAAGCGGGCCGAGAAGGAAGAGGACCTGATTCGCGCGCTCGACGCCTGCCGCACGGTCGGGGTCCAGCTTGATGCGGACCACATCTTCGGGCTTCCCGAGGAGACACAGCAGCACCGGGACCGTGCCCTGACGTTCTATCGAGAGCATACGCCCGGCCGGATCGCCTGCTTCTGGCTGACGTACTTCCCCGGGATCGAGATCACGACCAACGCCCACGAGGCGGGCCAGATCACCGACGAACAGCTCAACGACATCCACCGTGGCAAGCTGCTGTGGTACCACCAGATCCAGGCGATGACACCGGAGGGCCGCAAGAACCTGAAGGAGAACTCCGGCTACATGATCGCGTTTCACCTGATGCCGGTGGTTCCGAAATTCCTGAGACGATTTGTCGCCCCCAACGTCATCCGTCGCATCCCGCTGATGGGTACGTTTTCTCGTGGGGTCATGGCACTGAAGATGCTCAAGGACTTTGTGTTCGGTGGCTCTTTCGACGCGTGGGTCTATCTTCGCGGATACCTGTTCTTCATCTTCGGTCGGGGCAGGCATCTGAACACGATCCCCAAGTCGTCGCGTGACCAGACACCACCACCTGCCACCCCCGATGCGGATCCCGTTCCGGTCGCCCAGCAGTCGGTCTAGCCGTTTCGGCCTCTGCCCGCAGGACCTGTCAGCCGATACGTGTGTGTGGTTCTCGTAACGATCAGGGCCGCCGGCGAAGGATCACCAACTGAAACCAGAGCCTGAGCAGGTCGACGGCCGCCAGGACGACATGACCGAGACCGGCACCGCGAGGGTCGCCGGCCATCCGCCGTTCGGGTTCGACATCCACCTTGCCCAAGCGGTGGCCGCGGCGAACCGCCCGGATCATTCGCTCGGCCTCAGCAAAAACGCCTCGCGAGGACAGGGGGATTTCCTCGACCAGCGTCCGCCGTCGGCATTTCGTGCTGCCGGGATCGTATAGTTCGACCCCAAACATCACCCGCGGCAACCAGCGATAGCACCACGAGACCAACTGGCGGTAGAGCGTGTATCGCTTGAAGGTTCGTCGGCAGACGACGATGTCGAAGTCGTCCAGCAACGGCACGATCCCTCTGAGTGCCTCGGGGGGGTACTCCCCGTCGGCAGGGATATCAAAGATATAATCGCGCGTCGCGGCCTGGTTGAGTTCCTCGAACGTGGCCGCGATCCCCCGGTTCTTCTGGTGCGTGATCACACGCACGACATCGGGGTGATTTCGGGCAATCGACGCGGCGATCTCACCGGTCCCATCGGTGCTGGCGTCGTCAAGAATCAGCACCTCGAAGTCGTCGCTGCACTCGACCAGCACTTCCAGGCAACGGCCGAAAACGGCCTCGAGCGTGGCTTCCTCGTTAAAGGCGGCAATCACCAGCGAGATGGATGGCATGTCGACGGCGACTCAGACCAGCGAACGCAGTCCGTCCACGACCTCATCGACCTGGCCGGGCAACAGTTCGGGGAACATCGGCAACGAGAGAATCTCGGACGCCAGTTTTTCGGCCACCGGAAACTCTCCCTCACTATACCCGAGATGAGCACAGCAGGGCTGGATGTGCAGGGGTAGGGGATAGTGGACTCCCGTTCCCACGCCGATGTCGGTCAACGACTGACGGATCCTGTCTCGCTCGGCCACTCGAACCACGAACAGGTGAAACACGTGTTTCCCCCCGTCCTGCTCCTTGAGGCATCGCACACCATCGAGCTTCGCCAGCCCCCGCAGGTAGCGGGTGGCCAGCTCCCGGCGACTGCTGTTCCAGTCGTCCAGGTGTGGCAGCTTGACGCCGAGCACGGCGGCCTGGATTCCGTCCATGCGATCGGTGCGGCCGAGCAGTTCATGGACGTAACGTTCGCGAGACCCGTGGTCCCGCAGCATTCTCAATCGCTCGGCCAGCGCCTGGTCACTGGTCGTCACACATCCCGCGTCGCCCAGTGCGCCCAGGTTCTTGCTGGGATAAAAACTGAACGCGGCTGCGTCTCCCAGGCTTCCGGCGGGGCGGTTTTCCCTGAGGGCACCGTGGGCCTGGCAGGCATCCTCGATCAGCATGAGTCCCTTCCGGGCCGCCAGGCTCTGCAATGAGGACATGGCGGCCGTCTGGCCGTAGAGGTGCACGGGTAGAATGGCCGCCGTCTGGCCGGTCACCGCTGCGGCCACGGCATCCGTGTCGATCAGCGCCGTGTCTTCGTCAACATCGACGAACACCGGCGTGGCCCCGGCCAGCAAAACGGCTTCGGCATCAGCCACAAACGTGTTGGCCGGCAGGATGACCTCGTCACCCGGCCCGATGTCAGCCGCCCGCAAGAGCAATTCGAGTGCTCCGGTTCCCGACCCCACTCCAACGCAGAACCGCGTCTGGCAGAACTCGGCAAAC
>CAUZJR010000036.1:0-19631 GCA_963580005.1 Planctomycetota bacterium | reverse complement strand
CCTGACCGCGGACCACTATGGGAGTGTCCGAGCACCCTCTACAATCCCGGCTTGGCGTCCGTGGTGGGTCGTCTCACGAGGAATCGAACAATGCCCAGTTGCGTGTTGGCGTATTCAGGTGGCCTGGACACCTCGGTGATTCTCGGTTGGCTGCGGGACGAGGGCTACGACATCCACGCCGTCTACGTGGACCTGGGTCAGCCGTGCGAGGACCGCGAGGCGATCCTCGAGAAGGCTCACACCCAGGGAGTCGTCTCGGCCCGGATCGTCGACGCCCAGGAAGAACTCTGTCGCGACTTCGCCTTCCCCGTGCTGCAGTGGCAGGCCCGCTACGAAGGTCCCTACCTGCTGGGCACCTCGATCGCCCGACCGCTGATCTCGAAGGTCTGCCTGGGTGTGGCCCGGGAAGTCGGAGCCAACGCGTACGCTCATGGTGCCACCGGCAAGGGGAACGACCAGTGCCGGTTTCAGCTGGCCGCCGAGGCGTTGGATCCTGGAGTCGAGGTGATTGCTCCGTGGCGGATCGAGCGATTCCGCGAGCTGTTCCCGGGTCGGACCGAGCTGATTGCCTACTGCCAGGAGAAGGGGATCGAGATCAAGGCGTCGGTTGAGAAGCCGTACAGTTCCGACGAGAACTGCCTGCACATCAGCTACGAGGCGGGCCAGCTGGAAGACCTCGAGCAGAACGGGGTCGAACTGGTCGACTTTGGCATGACGGTCTCGCCCCAGGAGGCTCCCGATGAGGCTGAGACGCTGGAGATCGGGTTCGAGGCGGGCGTGCCGGTTTTGATCGACGGGCAGGCCTACAGTCCGCTGGCGATGGTGCAGGAACTGAACACCCGTGCCGGTCGCCACGGGGTGGGCCGGATCGACATGGTCGAGAACCGGTTCGTGGGAATGAAGAGTCGCGGTGTGTACGAGGCACCGGGGATGACGGTGTTGTACGAGGCTCACCGGCTGGTCGAGCAGTTGACCCTGGACCGCGACCTGTTGCACCTGAGGGACCGGTTGTCGCCGGAGGTGGCCGAGATGGTCTATTACGGGTTCTGGTTCTGCCCCAAGTTCGACGCGTTGCTGGCCTTCATCCGCGAGGCTCAGCAGCCGGTCACCGGTTCGGTGACCCTGAAGCTCTACAAGGGCAACATCAGCGTCGTCGGACGCCGCAGTCCCAACAGTCTCTACGACGCCGAGGTGGCGAGCATGGAGGGTGGCGGGTCGTACAACCAGGACGACGCGGAGGGCTTCCTGAGGATCATGGGCCTGCCGGCTCGAGTGCAGGGAAGCGTCTCGCCCCGGGAGTATTGAGCGGGACTGGCTCCAGAGCCAGTCCCCGGGGCGTTACCGCAGGCGAACGGCTTGCAGCGACCTGACCACCAGCAGATCTGATTGCAGGTCGCGGTCGAAGTGCCGGGGACCGGTCAGTCCGACCGAGCGGTTGACCCAGGCGGCCAGATTGATCCCTCGAGCCGGTCTCAGGAACGCCAGCAGTTTCCCGTCGGGTGCGACGAGCACAAAGGACGGCAGACTGGGGTGCCGGGTTCCGACCGGACGCACGATGCCCGCGCCGCTGAACTGAGGCACAGGCCGGGGGCGGGGCACCGGTGTTGGGCGTGTCACCGGTTGGGCTGGCCCGGTGACCTGGTGACCGGCTTGGCGAATGGCGGTGTCGCGGCGATTGGTCGATTCGGCCAAGGCCTGGATCTCGTTGAGCGTCTGCTGACGGGTTCGGTAACGGGTCACCGCCGCCAGGCGTCGTCGGACCAGGCTGCCGAAACCGGGAACGCGGGTCGACGCCATCAGCTTGCGGTAGTCGGCCTCGAGCTGATCAAACGACCAGCCGGCGGGCGGTCCGCCGGCGATGCGGCCGAAGGTCGCATCGAGTGTCTTCAAGGTCTCGTAGGCCCGCTTGTCGATCGGAGTCGTCTCGTAGGTGATCTCTGAGGTGCCCCGCCGGGTGTCCTGGATCGAGGCCGTCCTGATCTTGCGATCGGTGGTCTTCTTGACGGGTTGGTCGGGGGTGGGGTTGGTGAGCGGTGCGAGTACTCCGCCTGAGACCCAGCGAAACTCGAGCCGGGGCGGGGCGATCTTCAGCAGTTGGTTTTCCGCCGCGTCCTGCCCTCGGCCGATGATAGTGACGGTTTCGCCGCGTGAGAGTTCTCTGGAGGTGACATTCCTGTCGGTCTCATCAAAGCGACTGCCGACCTGGACCGGCAGGCTGAGTGCGGTGATGGTGCCTTGTGAGCCGGAGATGTTGACGCCGTGGGCGGAGATCCAGCTGAAGCTGCCCTCGGGTGGGGAGACCATGAACCAGCCTCCCGGGTCGTGCCGATGGACGGTAACGCGGTCGCCTGCTGCGAGGCGTCCGGTGGGGTAGTAGCGTCCGCCGGGTCCGCTGCGGACGAGCACGTTGTCGCTGCCGACGGTGGCCTGGTAGGGGAAATCGGGCGAGTTGCCGAAGGGGTGGGCCGAGGGGGCCAGCAGCATCGCCAGCAGGATGACACGGATCGGGCGCATGGGGGCTCTCCGGAGACGGTTGGGAGAGGAGTGAGGCGGTGAGTGAGAGGCTGGTGGAATAGCCCATTCGGCCCGCCACGGCAATACGAGGATCGCCCAGGGACTGGCTCCAGAGCCCCGCGCTTGGCGGGGCGCCGGTGCCTGTCCCGGTGTCACCTGGCCGCTGGATCTGGGGACAGGCACCCTTCTCGGCTGACGCCTCGAGATGAGCCAGTCCCCGGCGGGTCTACTTGCGGATCGCCCACAGCGAGTTGAACGAGCGCAGGTACATCGTGCCTCCGGAGAGCGCCGGGGAGGCGGCGATCGAGTCGCCCATGTTGTTCTGTGCGAGCAACTTGAAGGTCTTGCCGGCCTTGATGACGCTGATCATCCCGTCTCGGGCCACGCAGATCACCTTGCCATCGACGAAGACCGGGCTGGCCCGATGCCGTTGCCGGTGCGTCCGCTCGTGGTAGTACTCCTGTCCGGTCTTGGCATCCATGCAGACCAGGTTCCCGTTCTCGCGACAGAGGTAGACCAGTCCCCCGTGGATCAGCGGACAGGGGACGTCGGGGGTGTTGTTGGGTCGGGTCCAGACGTGCTGGCTTGCGGAGTGGGAGATGTCACCCTTGCCGTCGGGCCTGATGGCCACGACCGGTCCGTTCTTGGCCGTGGGGATCACGATCAGGCCGGGGATGGCCGTGGGTGAGGCGACAAACCTCAGCGTGCGGTGGTACTTCTTCTTGGGATCGTTCTGAGGGTTCAGTCCGCCCTTGCGCCAGACCTCGGCCCCGTCGCTGGGGTTGTAGGCGATCGTGTAGTCGGCTCCGTGGCTGATCAGCAGCCGGGTCTTGCCGTCGCTGTAGATGAAGGGGGAGGTGTAGGAGTGCTTGTTTTCGTCGTAGGCATCGCTGCGACGGACCTGCTTCCAGACCTGCTTGCCCGTACCGGCATCCAGGGCCACCAGCAGTCCCTGGTCCTCCTCGGGCTTCGCACTCCGGCTGCCGTGAATCATCTGCAGGATGATCTTACCGTCCTCGAGGATCAGCGAGGCGGTCAGGCCAAAGGCGATTTTGAAGGGCCCGTAGGCGGGGCGGAGGTCGCGTTTCCAGGCCAGCTGGCCTGCAACCGAATAACAGGCGATCTCGCCGTTGGCCATCATGGCCCAGACGTGCTTGCCGTTGGTCACCGGCGAGGGTGAGGCCGAGTTGCCCTCGTCGCCACGGACCAGCTTGTTGCCGGTGCCGATCTGGTGCTGCCACTTCAGCTTGCCGGAGGTACTGAAGGCCTGCAGCAGCAGTTTCTGGCCGTCGACGCTGGTGACGTAGACCTGGTCGCCCCAGACCACCGGCGAGGCACCTCCGGGTCCGGGCAGCTTGACCTTCCAGGCCACGTTTTTTTCCGGACCGAATTCGGAGGGGATCCCCTTTTCGGTCGAAACGCCGTTCTGGGTTGGACCTCGCCAGTTGGGCCAGTTGGCCGCTTCGGTGGGCGCGGCGATCAAGTTGACAAGCAGGACGAGAGCAGCGAGCAGAACCAATCGCATCGGTGAAAGTCCTTGTGCAAGGCGGGTGCAAAGCAACGGCAGTCTGCCCTGAGAGTCAACCATCGTCAACGTCATCCTGGGTTGATCTAAATCCGTCCTCGGGAGCCATCTCGTCCGACTCGGCAATGGCGTCACCGGTGCCTTGCGACGGATCGGTGTCGGAGCGGTCGTGGAAGGTGACACAGAAGATCAGCAGGATCACTCCGGCAAACGCTGCGGGAATTCCCCACAGCATCTTCCAGTCGATGGCGGCCAGTTCATCGTGACGGGCCTGCGTCTTCTTCTCGGTCAGTGCCTCGACCTTGGCCGTGTCCTTGGCTTTCTCGGCACTGGCGATCTCTTCGGTTAGCTTGACCACCTCCGCGGCAAACGCCTTCGATTCCGCGGGCGTGTAGTGCGTCTCGATCGCACCGGCCACCTTGGCACCGATGAACATGCCGAAGCCGAGCGTGAACAGCACCAGGAGACCCTGGGCCTGGGCCCGGATCGGTTCGTCCGCGGCCTTGTCGGTGTAGATCTGCCCGGTGACGAAGAAGAAGTCGTAGCAGATACCGTGCAGCACGATGCCGCCGATGATCATCCAGTACAAATTGTCGTCGCCGGCACCGAATGAAAACAGCGCGTAGCGGATAACCCAGGCCAGCATGCCGACGGCCAGCATCCACTTGACTCCCAGCCGTTTGAAGAAGAACGGCATGACGAGCATGAAGAGGATTTCAGCCATCTGCCCGTACGACATCGTGAGGCCGACCTTCATGCCGGTCATTTCGACTACTCGGCTGGCGATCTGGTAGTAGAAGGCCAAGGGGATGCAGATCAGTGTCGAGGCGATTAGGAACACGAGGTAGGCGGGCTTGGTGAGCAGGACGAGTGCATCGAGTCCAAGGATCTGGGCGGCCGAGACGGGTCCGGTCTGAGTTGGCGGGGTATCGGGCAACGAGAAACTGATGACGCCCAGCAGGAATGACGAGCCGGCTGCGAGGTAGAACATCCCGACCGTCATGTCGTAGTTCAGGAAACTGACCAGCAGTCCGGCAGCAATCCAGCCGATCGTTCCGGCCACGCGGATGTAGGGGAACTGGCGTTCGGGGTCCTGCATGTTTTTCATGGCCAGCGTGTTGGTCAGAGCCAGCGTGGGGAAGTAGCTCAGCATGTAGGCAAAGAAGCAGAAATTGATCATGTCGGGTGCCGGATCGGCACTTTTCATCAGCACCGTGGCACCGATCATCAGGGCACCGCCGCCGAGGTGCAGGATGCCGAGGACTTTCTGAGCCGAGAAGAAACGGTCGGCGACCATGCCGACGAAGAACGGTGAAATCATGCCGGCGATTGGGCCGACCGAATACGTCCATCCGAAGTCGCCCGCCGTGAAGCCAATTGTTGCCAGGTAGTTCGGCGCCGTGACGTACCAGGCTCCCCAGATGAAGAACTGGAGGAACATCATGGCCGAGAGCTGGACGAACAGCATGGGTGAGAGGTGACGCGGAATGGAACTCATGAATCGGCCCGTCGAAGCAGAGGGAGCGGTCGGGAGAGGAGGTCGTTGATGATCTCTACAACTTCGTCTTGCCACAAGCCCCGCCCGGCATTCGACAACGGGCCATTCCTCTGGACACCCTCAACCAGCCGCTCGTACCATCCGCCACCGGTCATCTCACGCCTAGCGGCCCGTCATGGAACACAGTATCCACCGCCAGTTGAAGTCGCTGTACGTGACCGACAGCGATCGGCACGAGGTGACCGTCGACGGGTACCGGATCGATGCGGTCGACGGCGAGCGGTTGATCGAGATCCAGTACGGATCCCTGGGTGCGATCCGCAACAAGATCCGCCGCCTGCTGTGCTCGCACGACGTGCTGGTCGTCAAGCCTCTGGCCCAGAGGAAGCAGCTGATCAAGCGAGACGTTCCCGATGGACCGGTGGTCTCGACCCGCAAGAGCCCCAAGAAGCAGACGCTCTGGAACCTCTTCGATGACCTGGTTTACTTCGTCGACGTGTTCCCACACCCGAGGCTCGAACTCGAAATACTGATGACGCTGCAAGAGGAGTACCGGTTACCGGCCGAGAAGAAGAGACGGGTCTGCCGGGGTTATGTCGTCGAGGACCGGTTGCTGGCCGAGGTGACCGGGCGGGCGATGCTGCGGACTGTCGAGGACCTGCTGGCGATGCTGCCCGATTCGATCAGGCCCCGCGGGCGGATCGAGCCGTTTTCGACGGCCGAGCTAGCCATCGCCGCGGGCATCAGCCGGCCGTTGGCTCGGAAGGTCGCCTATTGCCTGAGACGCTGTGGAGTGGCCCGGGTCGTGGGCAAGGACGGCAACGCGATGCTGTACGAGCTGGATGAGAGCCCGTAGCTGGAGTCTCACTGCATCCAGCCGCCGCCTGTCTAGGACACTCGCTTGAGTGCGACTCGAGGCAACTCGAGCGACACGTCATGGATGTCGTCGGCTCGGATTTCACGCAGACCGTCGGCGAAACCGACC
This sequence comes from Planctomycetota bacterium, assembly GCA_963580005.1. Lineage (GTDB taxonomy): Bacteria > Planctomycetota > Planctomycetia > Planctomycetales > Planctomycetaceae > UBA8437. The sequence continues at coordinate 13,109 of CAUZJR010000036.1, read as the reverse complement.
AGCAGCGCCAGGTCGCACAACCGCCCAATCGCCCGCGGGACGCCTCCGGTCAGCCGCTGGATTGCCGCCAGGGCGTCCGCGGAGAATACGGCCCGGTCACAACCGGCTGACTCCAGCCGCTCGGTAATGTAGGTAGTCGTCTCGTTTTCAGAGAGCGACGGCAGGTGGGCCACAACCGCCAGGCGGTCGGCCAGTTGAGGCACCCGGGTCAGCAGGGCCGAGAGCGAGGTGTGGCCGACCAGCAGCAGCGTGAAGTCGATCGCCGGCGAGTCTCGAAGATTCAAGAGCAGCATCAGTACCTCGAGCATCGGTGAGTTCTTCAGCAGGTGCGCCTCGTCGATCACCAGCACCGGGTGCTGATCCCGAGCTGACCAGTCGCTGAACCGCTCTCGCAACACCCGCAGCACGACGTCGAGGCCCTCGTCAGTCTTCTCGAGCAAGTGCTCCTCGGCCCCCAATTCGACCGCCAACCACCCGATCAACTCGCCGGGACTCAGCTTCGGGAAGACCACGTGGACGAACGGACCGTAGGCTTCGGTCAACTCGTGAGCCAGTCGGCCGGCAACCGTCGTCTTGCCCGAGCCGATTTCTCCGGTCAGAGCTGCCACGCCCAGTCCCGACTCGACCGTGTACCGCAGTTTCAACAACGCCGCCTGGTGCGGATGGCAGGCGATGAAACCCTCCGAATCCGGGCCCGAAGGAAACGGCGGCCGGGACAGTCCCCAGTAGCTCTCGTACATCCCCGCCGACTCCTCTATGACCTGCCGCACCATGATCGAGATCGACCTGGTGGAGTTCGGGTCTTGAGGATTTTTCCGGCTGGGGGGTGTGGGGGGGGTGGGCCGAGTGTTTCGGTTACAGTCCGAGCACGTCGTTGATCGTGTAGCTGCCGGGTGGTTGATTGGCGAGGAACGCGGCGGCGGCGACGGCCCCGTAGGCGTAGCTGTCTCGGGACTGGCCGCGAACGGTCAGGTCGATGGTCTCGCCGATCATGCCAAAGACGATGGTGTGTTCACCGACATGGTCACCGGTCCTCAGGGCGTGGTATCCGATCTCATCGGCCGGTCGCTGTCCGATCCGTCCTTCGCGGCCGTGCACGTGGCTGGTCTGTCCCATTTCCGCGGCAATCAGTTCTCCGAACTTCAGTGCAGTCCCGCTGGGGCTGTCTTCCTTGAACCGGTGGTGCCGTTCGATGATTTCGACATCGACACCGCCTGGTGAGCCGGCCAGTGCGCGGGCGGCGTCGGCGGCGAGGTTCATCACGAGGTTGACGGCGAGGCTCATGTTGGGAGCCACGATCAGGCCGGCGACTTCGGCCACGCCGTCGACGGCGGCCTGTTGCTGCGGGTCGAGTCCCGTGGTGGCGGCCACCAGCGCGATCGATTTCTCGCGACAGACCTCCGCGATCGCCGCCAGTCCTTCGGGAGTGGAGAAGTCGATCACGACGTCGACTTGTTCGGTCAGGGAGGAGGAGAGTGGCACTGCGATGGGCCCGATGCCGGCCAGTTCTCCGGCATCCTGTCCCACCAGTCCGCTGTCCTGGACGTCGATGGCCGCGGCGACTTCGAGTGTTTCCTCGGCATGAGCCAGCGCGACGATCCGTCGTCCCATCCGGCCACCGGCTCCGTTGACTCCGACTCGAATCACGTCACTCATCTCGGTGTGCTCCCGGCTGAAACGGCTTCGATCGCCGCATCGATCTCGTCTTGAACATCCTCCATGTTCTCGACCGACCGCCGTTGTCGCAATGGGGTCAAGGCGGCTGAGTCTCCAATCCGCCCCAGTGCCCACGCGACTGAAATTCGGATGACCGGTTCGGGGTCCTCGAGCAGCTCGACCAGCGGCCCGATCGCCTCGTGCCGCCGCGAGTTGCCCGCGACGATGGCGGCGTTGCGGACCAGCCCGGTGCGGCCGGGCCGCTCGAGCGGAGTCGGCCCCCACCGTTGCTGAAATTCCGATTCGTCCAGTCCGAGCAATTCGAGGGCATCGGCGGTGGCCAGCGCGGGAATCGGTTCAAACGCCGGCTCGTGTGTTGCCGGGGCGTCTCGATTCCACGGGCAGACTTCCTGGCAGATGTCGCACCCGAAGACCCACTCACCCAGCCCCTCACGCAATTCCACCGGGATCGGTTCGTCGCGGAGTTCGATCGTGAGGTAACTGATACAGCGGCGGGCATCGAGCACGTAGGGTTCGGGGAAGGCGTCGGTCGGGCAGGCGTCCAGGCAGGCGGTGCAGGTGCCACAGTGGTCGGTCTGGTGCGGAGCGTCCGGTTCCAGCGTGCGGTTGACCAGCAACGCGGCCAGGAAGAACCAGCTGCCGTGTTCTCGATCGAGCAGCATGGTGTTCTTGCCGAACCAGCCCAGTCCGGCTCGACGTGCGAAGTCGCGTTCCAGTAGCGGTGCGGTGTCGACGATCCCTCGCGTGCGGCAACCGGGCAACTGCTCGTGGACAAAGTCGGCCAGCGTGGCAAGTCGTTCTCGGAGCACGTCGTGATAATCGAGTGATCCGGTGGCGTAGCGGGCCACTCTGGCCGGGATCGTCGCCTGGTCTTCCCCGGTCATCGGCCCCATGCTCGGTTCACCCTCGGCGCGGTAATTCATCCCCAGCATCACCAGGCTGGCCGCGTCGGTCAGCACGCCATCGGGGTGTGCGTAGGCGTCACGCCGCCGCGACAGGTAGCCCATCTTTCCGTCGAAGCCCGCTTCGAGCCAGTCACCAAAATGGTCCAGGCTCTCGGGAGGCCCGGCCGGTACGATGCCGACCAGATCGAAGCCGATCCTGCGGGCCTCGTCGCGGATGGCGGCCTCAACGGTCTCTCGACCCGCCGAATCGCCTAACACTTGCGGATCTTCTCACGACCCTCGGTCACCGCAGCGGTCGCATTGCGGGTGTCGACGACCAGTCGAGCGTGACGCACGATGTGGTCGTAGTCGTAGGCCGAGTGATCAGTGGCGATCAGCACGCAGTCCTGCGACTCGAGGAACTCGGCGGTCAACTCGGTGCTCGAGAGATCGGGCACGTCGTGGTGCCTCATCCGGGGAAGCACCGGGATGTGGGGGTCGTTGTAGGACAGCTCGACACCCCGCTGACGCAGCAGGTCCATCAGCACGAACGAGGGACTTTCGCGGGGGTCGTCGACATCCTTCTTATAGGCCATTCCCAGCAGGCAGATGCGGCTGCCTCGCAGAGCCTGGCTGGTCTCGTTGAGGAACTCCATCAGTCGGCTGATGACGTATTCGGGCATCTGCGAGTTGATCTCACCGGCCAGTTCGATGAACCGGGTGGAGAGCCCCTGCTTGCGAGCCAGCCAGGTCAGGTAGAACGGGTCGATCGGAATGCAGTGTCCTCCCAGGCCGGGGCCGGGGTAGAAGGCCTGAAATCCGAAGGGCTTGGTGCTGGCCGCGTCGATGACGTCCCAGACATCGATGTCCATCCGGTCCAGCAGCATCTTCAGCTCGTTGACCAGCGCGATGTTGACCGCGCGGTAGGTGTTTTCCAGGATCTTGCACGCCTCGGCCACCTCGGGACTGCCCACCGGGATCACCTGCACGATCGCCTGTTCATAAAGCGCGGTGGCCAACAGGTTGCTCGGCTCGTCGATGCCTCCGACCACCTTCGGGATCCCCGCGGCCGAGTAGTCCGGGTTACCCGGATCTTCCCGCTCGGGGCTGTAGGCCAGGAAGTAGTCACTGCCCAGTGCCAGCCCGCTCTCGGCCAGCAGCGGCAGCACCACGCTGCGGGTGGTGGTGGGGTAGGTGGTGCTTTCGAGCACCACCAGTTGCCCGGGCCTCAGCGAGGCGGCGATCGATCTCGCGGTGCTCTCGACAAACTGCAGATCCGGGTCCCGGCTGTCGGTCAGCGGCGTGGGAACACAGATCAGCAGCACATCGGCCTCGGCCATCCTCGACTCGGCACACGTCGCCTCGAATTGCTCTGAGTCGATCCACCCGGCGACGGTTTCTGAGGCGATGTGCTTGATGAAGCTCTGGCCGGAGTTGAGTTGATCGACCTTGGCCTCGTCGACATCGAAACCGAGTACGCGGAACCCGGCATTGATGAAGGCGCCGGCCAGGGGCAAGCCGACGTAGCCCAGGCCGATGATGCCGACTCGGGCCGACTTGTCGGTGATCGCGTTGAGAAGTTGTTGTGGCACGGGGGGAGAGCTTCCTGGATGCGTGGACACCAGGTGCCCGGAATTCGGAGCCGGCTCGGGAGTTACTTCTTGCTGACGGAGACCATCAGCGGCGGGCTGCTGTAGGTGGCTTTCATCACGAAGTTGATCGAGACATTGGCCATGACCGAGACTTGCTGCATCTGGACCTCAGGCGCGTCGGCGGCGGCCTTGAGCACGATCTGGCCCTCGCTGGCCTTGCCGGTGATCAGCGTCTTACTGGCCCCCGCGTCGATCGTGACACCCTTGGGCAGCGAGTTGCCATAGACGCTGCCCAGGTGCCGGTACAGCACGTCGAGCGTGACGTTCTTGGTGAACCCGGGCGCCCGCTCGAAGTTGACCTTGATCGTGGTCGACGTGCCCGGTTTCAGCGTGACCGACTCGGTGCTGAGCTTGACCGAGCGGATGTCCGAGAGTGTGCCGACATTGACGGCGTGTGCATCGACCGGCCAGTGGTTGCGGCCACCGCCGGGCATGTAGGTTTCCTGCATGGGACGTGCGCGACTGGTCAGGGGCGGCCCCGATTTCGCATCGGCCGTCTGGATCTCGGTACCGCTGACCGTGATGTTGGCAATCGCCAGCTGGGCCTTGGCTTCGGCAGTCAGAATGATGCAGCCGTCGGTGCCCTCGGCCAGGATCCGTCCGCAGCGAGCCGTGACTCCCTTCGGGAGACCCTCGACGCCCAGGTCGATGGCGCTGCCGAACCCGTTGTGACGCTCGACTCGCACGAAGATCACGCCGTGAGTGGCCGGGGAGAGCTGGGTCTTGTCGGAATCGAGGAAGAGGTCGAAGTAGGGGACGGCTCGGGAGGTGCGGATGGCGTAAACGAAGCGGGGACCGCCTCGCAGGTGCACATCGCGGACCTCGATCACGTACTTCCCGTCGGCCGGGACCGTGAAGTTTTCGAACTTCGAGTCCTGGCTCAGCCGTTTCAGGCGGCGGAGGTCGTCGTTGAGGGCCAGTTGTTTGCCTTTGGCGTCGAGGATGCGGAGGTGAGCGTCCAGGGCGCTGCCGGCCCGCCGGGCTATCACCTCGAACGTGTACTTCTGGCCCTTCTTCGCTTCAAACACAAAGCAGTCGATATCGGCTTCAGACTCGATCCGCCCGCTGATGGTCGAGGGCACGGTGACGGCCTGGGCCGACTTGGGGTCGTTGTTGGCCGCGGCGGCTTCGACTGAGGTCGGCAGCCGGCTGGCGACGACCTGAACGGGGTTGCTGGTGGCAGGTCCCAGTGCGAGGCGATGCCAGCCTCGGCCCTCGGGAGTGTCGGAAGGCAGGTTGATCTTCAGCGAGCCGGCCGAGCCGAGGTGATGTCCGATCGGTGCCAGCGAGACGTCGATTCCCAGTGCGACGGCCAGGGGGTAGATCGTCTCGACGACCGGTCTGCTGTGCGATTCGATCGAGTACTGCCAGTTGCCGTTGCCCTGGTAGCGGACGTCTCGGATTTCCAGGGTGTACTCACCATCGGCTGGCGCGGTGGCGGCTAGGAAGGGGTCGGCGAAGAAGTAGTTGTCCGAGGAGGCCAGTGTCGATCCGGCGGCAGTTCTCAGAGTCAGAATCGGGTCGACGTGCTTCTGCAGGTCGTGGATGCGATCCTGCAGTCGTTGCGAGCGGACGAGGAACGAGAGTGGCTGGCCTTTCTTGGCTGTAAACTTGAAGACGTCGACATCCTCGGCCTGTTCGATCGCTCCGCAGATGGTCGCCGGCAGCGTGATCGCCTGGGCGGTCTTGGCCGAGTTGTTGTTGCCGGTCTCGTTGACGATCTTGTCAGCGACGATCACGATCTGGCCGATCGTGCTGGCCCCTCGCGGAGTCGCCAGTCGGAAGTCGCGGACACCGGGCAGGGCGTTGGCGGCGACGGTGAACTTGAGTTTCAGAGATGTCAGGCTGGGCGTCTTGCCGTCCTTGGGCTTGGGGACCGGAACGACTTCGGCGGTGACGCCGGTTCCGGAGACCAGCACCTGGTAGGCGCCATAGAGGTTGTAGCGTGAGGTGATGGTGTGCTCGGAGGCCTGGCCCACTTGCGCCGCCACCGGCTTGAGACTCATCAGCATCGGGTACTGGGCCCGGGCTGCGGTGGGCACAGCAGCGACCAGCATCGCGGCGGCGATGAGTCGGAAAATCGAGACTGGTGCAGGGCGGAGCATGTTGGGGATCGCCTGGGAGATCAGTGGACAAACAGGAACTGCTTCGAGTTGAGCAGCGCCCACAGCAGGTCCTCGTAGCATTCCTTCGGGCTGGGGCTGGCGGCGAGGAATTCGCGTGAGGCGGCCTGTTCCTGGGGCGAGGGTCTTCGGCCCAGGGTCGCCAGGTACAGTTCCTGGACGACGGCCTCGTGAGTCGACTTGGCCGTGAGCAGCTTGCCGACTCGACCTTTCGCGTTGGCCACCTTGCCGGCGATGGTGTCGCCGTTGAGTGTATGGAGTGCCTGGGCGAGGTTTTCGTCGGGAGACCGTTCGCACTCACAGACGCTGGCCCGCTTGGGCTTGGCGAAGGTCTTGAGGAAGTAGTTGGAGTAGAAGTCGCCGGCGTCGGGCAGTTCGGTTGCCCGGGTGCCCAGCGGCAGGCTCTTGAATTTCGTCTGCACCCCGGTCGCTTCATCGACGGCATCCAGGAGCGCCTCGGCCGCCAGCCGCTTGACCTGGAAATGGCTGTAGAAGCGGGTGTCGCCGACGTTGGCTTTTGTGGGCTGGGACCTGAGTTGGTAGAGCCGGCTGCTGACGATCGCTCGCAGCAGTGCCTTGAGGTCGTAGTTGCTGGTGACGAAGTGCTGGGAGAGCGCGTCCATCAGGGCGACGTTGGTCGGAGGATTGGTCGAACGCAGGTCGTCGACCGGCTCGACCAGGCCGCGTCCCAGCAGGTAGCTGACGTAGCGATTGACGACGTTTTGCGCGAAGAAGGTGTTCTGCTTGCCGGTCAGCCACTTGGCCAGTGGGATGCGAAGATCGAGGGGATGTTCGAGCGGCTCGCCACCCAGGGGCGTGGCCTTGCCGGTGGTGCCCGCCTTGACCACCACCACCGATTCGCGTCCGAACAACCCGAACTCCTCGCTGCTCTTGGTCCCCACCCCCTTGAAGAAGGCGGCGAAGCCGTTGTAGTCGCCCTGGCTGTACTTCTCGAAGGGATGATGATGACACTTGGCACATTCGAGCCGGATGCCCAGGAACAATTGTGCGGTCGATTCGGTCAGGTCGTTGGCGTTGCCGTTGATCCGGAAGTAGTTGGCCGGTCCGGAGGAGTAGATCGAGCCCTTGGCGGTGACCAGTTCACTGACGAAGCGGTCGAAGCTCTTGTTGGTCCGGAACGACTCGCGGATCCAGTTGTGCAGTGCCCACATCCCCTGTTCGCCCAGCTTGTTGCTGCTGTTGCGAATCAGGTCCGACCACTTCAGCGTCCACCAGGCGGCGTAGAGGTCGTTGAAGCGATCTCGGGCGGGGTCGCCGGTTTGTCCGAGCAGTTCGTCGATCAGCCGTTGCCGCTTGTCGGGCCGTTTCGAGTCGATGAAGGCCACCGCCGACTGGGGTGAGGGCAGGGTGCCGATCAGGTCGAGCGAGACGCGTCGCAGGAAGGTGGCGTCGTCGCACAGTCCGGAGGGTTCGATGCCCAGCTCGCGGAACTTCGCCGCGGCCAGCTCGTCGACAAAGTTGTTGTTCTTCCAGCCCTCGAGCTTCGCGGTGGTGGCAAAGGGGGTGACGAACATCGAGATCTCGGCCTGGCTGCCGAAGCGGATCATCACCGAGGCCTGGCCGCGGCCGCTGGCGGTGACCAGGCCCGAAGCAGCAATCTCGAGAATCGACTCATCCATCGAGTCGTACTTGGCCCAGGCGGTGACGTCGCGGGTGGACTTGTCGCTGTAGTGAGCCACCACCCGCAGCTGCTGCGTGGTGCCGACTGTTGCCACTCGTCGCTTGGGATAGACTTCCAGCCGCGTGACATCATGAGCCTTGCCGTTCGAATCGGGGCCTCCGGCCAGCAGCCAGGCCACGAGAATCTCGTGGTCGACCGAGTCACGAGCCAGTCTCAGGCCACCACCGTGCGGGACCTGCAGCGTCGGTTTCCTCAGGAACAAGCTCTCTCGAGGAGCTACCAGGTTGACACGCCTCTGGTGCCGGTCGCGGATGATCGATTTCTGGTCGAGTTGAGGGTTGTAGCCGAAGACCGAGAGCTTGAATCCGCCCTTGCCGTACTGGGCGGCGTGGCAGGACCCGCTGTTGCAGCCGTGCTTGCTGAGAATCGGGCTGACGTGCTGGCGAAAACCGATCGCCGGCTTTGCGGCCACGCCACTGACCGAGACTTCGACCAGCCGGACGTTCTTCTCCTGTCCCCCCTGTCCTCGAGCCATGACCTCGACCCGAGTCGTCCCGTTGCCGCGGGCGAGGAGTTCACCGGAGGGGCTGACGCTGACCACGTCGGGGTTCAGCGAGGTGTAGATCACCGTGCGGGTCAGGTCCGCCGAGCGATCAGTGCGGGTGCTGCCCTGTGCCGCTGCGCTGACGACCAGCTGCAGCCGGTCGAAGTGTCCCTTGAGGTGGACCTGTTCGGGAGCCACGACGATCGGAGTGCTCTTCTGGGCAGCGGCCTGGGCAGCGGCCTGACCGAAGAACAGGCCCGCGAGGGCCAGCAGGCAGGTGCCGTGGAGCCGGGAGGCCGGCCGCAACAGGGGGTGTCTCACGTGCAGGTCTCCGGTGTGTGCCGAATCAGCCGAGGCGGCCGCCTCGATTGTCCGGCCAGGAGTGAGTTGATGGTGGGACCGACCCAACAGCGGGCTGTTCGAAGGGGAAACCGCTTCGGTGGGGTCGGGGGATTCATTATGTCCGGTGCTTCGAGCCGATGCCATAGGAGGGCTGACACGTCAATCTGCGTTGATACATCCAAAACCCTGCTGGTAGAATGCAGGCAACCAGATCCGACGGCGATCGCGTCGTGTTCGGAAGTGACAGACGAATCCAGCGAGACAGAGTCCATGCTAGATCTCCTGCCCGGTCTTGATCGCGATTGCGAACGGATTTCACGTCGTTGCCTGTTGCAGGTGGGTGGCCTGGCGGGCCTGGGCCTGTCGCTGCCGACGATGCTGGCTGCTCGCCAGGCGTCCGCGGCCCAGGGCAAATCGCCTGCTGAGATCAACTGCATTCTGGTCTGGACACGTGGAGGTACGAGCCATCACGACACGTTCGACCCGAAGCCCGAGGCGCCGTTGAGTGTCCGGGGCGAGTTCGGCGTGATCGACACGGCGATTCCCGGCGTGCAGTTCACCGAGATCCTGCCGAACATGGCCCGCGAGGCGAAGCGGTTTTCGGTCCTGCGTGGTTGGAACCCGCGAAACGGCAGCCACGGCACGGCCGACCAGTGGGTGATGTCGGGTCGGCGATTCAACCCGGCGATGGCCTATCCGACCTACGGTTCGGTTGTCAGCCATCACAAGGGTTTCAAGAGCGTCCTGCCGCCCTTTGTGCAGTTGGGCAGCAATGTCGACCGCCGTTACGGTGGCGGCACCTCGGGGATCCTGGGCATCGAGCACAGTCCGTTCGAGATGCTGGCCGATCCCAACGCCAAGCAGTTCAGCGTTCGCGACATCACGCCTCCCAAGGGAGTCTCGATGAAGCGAGTCGACCGTCGTCGTCAGATCCTGGCCAGGATCGATGCCTTGCAGCGTCGCGCCGATCTACAGCCGGTGGCCTTCGAGGCTCTCGACGACTTCTACAAGGCGGCAATGGACATCATCACGGCGCCCGAGACCAAGACGGCGTTCGACATCGAAGCCGAATCGGGCAAGCTGCGAGATCGCTACGGGCGGAACCGGTTTGGCCAGAGTTGCCTGCTGGCTCGTCGGCTGATCCAGTCGGGCGTCCGTTTCGTCACGGTCACCGACGGCGGCTGGGACACTCACCAGAACAACTTCAACTCGCTCAAGAGCAGCCGGATTCCTCCCGTCGACCAGGCATTGCCGGTGTTACTCGAGGACCTGGCGGATCGAGGCCTGTTGGATTCGACCCTGGTGATGTGGCTGACCGACTTCGGCCGCACCCCGAAAATCAACTCGGCCAGCGGCCGCGACCACTGGTCGACCTCGGGGTTCGCGATCATGTCCGGAGCGGGCATCCCCCAGGGCCAGATCCTGGGCGAGACCGACGGCGAGGGTGGCCAGGTGGTCAAGAACGAGTACCACAGCGACGACATCGCCACGACGGTCTACAAGAAGCTGGGCATCCCGCACGACCTGGTCGTGAAGTCTCCCGACGGCCGCCCCGTGCAGCTGATCGAAGGCAAGCCGATCCGCGAGTGGATGTAGGTCAGGCTGTGCCTGACAGCCCTCCTGGCAGGTCTCCGCTCACAAGACCGCTTCCATTCTCCGCCAGCCAACTCGCCTACGACGACAAATCCGAATACGACCCACTCACCAGGTCGCCGTCGTCGATCCCGAATTCGCTGCGTAGTCGCTCGAGCTGCGTATACCCGTCCTCTTCGTTCTGGCCTGCCTCGAGCACGGCCTCGAATTCCAGGAAGCAACCGAGGCCTTCGACGTCGTCGAGGTGAATTCGCACGTTGTCCCACAGGAACAGATGACGGGTCTTGCGAACGATGACCCGGGTGCCGAGCCCCGTGTCGAGTGAGTCGCGGACGGCGGCGGGATGGGGCACGTCGAGAACAAGGTATCGGCTGGTTCGCGCCGATTCGTCGTCCGCGCGTGCGTACCAGATCAACTCGGCCGACTCACCCGATTCACGGCTCGATATCTCTCGCAGCTTCAGACGCCCGTCGCCGCAATGAAAATATGTGTCGAGCTGCTCGAGCAGATCGGCATCAACCGCACCCAGCGACCTGGCCACCTCCCTCGCCTTGGCCAGCTCCTCACAACGCGCCTTCAATTCCACGTTGCGAGACGTCACAAGAGCATATTGCCCTGCAGTGTCGCCGTCCCCTCGGCCACATCGAGCAGGTCCTCGGTGGCTCCACCCAGCAGGTTGTTGACCACCAGGTTGTCGCGGCTCTTTCCACGAATGCGGATCGCCTGTCTCATCAGAGGCTGCTCGCGACGATCGATGACGCTGTTCCCCGAAATCCGGCACCGCTGGCAATCGATCAACTCGATCCCTCGCACCAGCGAGTCCAGCAACTGGCATTCACTGATGGCAAAGTCGTGGCAGTTCTCCAGCGTGATCGCCGCCCCCGACTCGGGCGTGCCGTGGCAGAGACGCCTGGCCACCAGCCCGATCAGCGACGCGTCGCGGCAGCGGACGAATTTCAGCCCGTCACGAGGCGGGGCCTTGTCGTCGCCTCGCCAGACAAACGTGTTGCTGCCGATGGCTAGCCCCGAGCAGTCCTCGGCCAGCAGCGAGAGGTCTTCGGAGTCATAGATCGTGTTGCCCGTGATCGCCACACGCTCGACATGCTTCAGCTCGATCCCTCGAGTCTGCGAGCCCAGCACGTTGCCGGCGATCGTGACCAGTCGGGCGGCTGCGGCCCCGGTCGTATCCTGGCCGTGGATCCGCACGTTGCAGCCGCCCGGCTGAATCGTGGCCTGCAAAGTGTTGCTGCTGATCGTCACCTCGCTGATCACCCCCTCGGGGGCTTCGAACCAGATCTCCGCACCACGCGGTTCGCCCTCAGGCGACTTGTCCACACCGGGATGGTTGTTGTACTCGATGTCGTTCCCGGTGATCTGCAGGTTGTGGACGTCGCCATCGAGAGACTTGATGCCGGCCTGCTTGTTCCAGCTGATGTGGTTGCCGTGGACGATGATCTGGTGCAGGTTGCAGCGGTCGAAGAACAGGCCGTAGCGGTGGTTGTCCAGGAGATGGGAGTCGCTGAGAATGAAGTCGCGGTTGCGTTCGACGAGGCGAATGCCGTCGACGCAGCGGCGAATCAGCACCTCGCGAATCGTCGTCTTGGTCGTCTTCTGCAATTCGATCCCCGACGCCCGGGCGTGCCGGCCGACGATCTCGATCCCGGTCACCGTCGGGAACCGCTCTTGCTCCCAGGTGTGTTGCTGGTAGGAATCCGGCTGAGCGGTACCGCGGTGGTCGCCGATGATCCGGATCGCCGGGCCGGGTCCGTCCATCAGGATCCGCGAGGTGCCTCCTGTTCCGCGGACGGCGGCGTACCCGGTCCGCGTGGTGTCGATTACGAGGGGCCGGGTGATCCGGTAGGTGCCCTTGGCCAGCTCGAGCACCCCATCGCCTGCGGCCAGCGCGTGCTCCAGCGGCTTGATGTCGTCCTGCCGGCCGTCACCGGCGGCTCCGAAGTGGTTGACGTATGACATGATAGGGCTCCCGGGTTGGATTCTTACCGATCCGGCCGCGACTTGAAAACCACTCGAACCAGTTCCGGCCGACAGAGGTATCTCAGGGGGTGCCGTCCCGAGAGGCCCCGGCTGACGATCATCAGGGTCGAGCCTACCTGGAAATCTCCGGCGACGTAGCGGAGCCCGTATCGGCTGGGCGAGTAGATCGGCCCGACCAGCGGTAGGCAGACCTGGCCACCGTGGTTGTGCCCGGCCAAGACCAGGTCGACGTCCTGCCGGGCTGCCCAGCCGATGTTGTCCGGCGTGTGGCTCAGAAGCAGCCGCAACGTCCCGTCGCGCTTGGGCCCCCACTGGGGGAAGTCGCCCATCCACGGCAGCTCGGTGCCGGCGATTTCGAGTCGCTGGCCGTTGTGTTCCCAGGCCAGGGATTCTCCGGCGACATCCGACCAACCGGCGTCGTCGATGGCGGCCTGGCGGATCCTCTCCGGCTGCAGGTGCCAGTCGTGGTTGCCCAGGATGAAGCAGCGACCCAGCTTCGCCTCGATCCGCCCCAGCGTATCGGGGAGCCAGTCGAGCAGTTCCATGTCGTCGACCAGGTCACCGGTGCAAACGGCCAGGTCGGGCTGGTACCGGTTGGTCAGGTCCACGACCGCTTCGAACCAGCTGCGATCGATGGTGCCGGTCAGGTGCAGGTCG
>CAUZJR010000035.1:0-19709 GCA_963580005.1 Planctomycetota bacterium | reverse complement strand
GGTTCTGTTCTGATCCGCTGTGGTTTCGATGCTCGTGACCGACGACCTGAAGCAATACGCTCGTGAATTGGCCACCGCGGCCCGTGGGGCGGCGGTGCGACTGTCGGAGTCGAGCGGTGACGCTCGAAACGGCTGGTTGGAGCGAACCGCCGAGTTACTGGACTCTGAGCGGGCGGACCTGGCTTCGGCCAATCGTCTTGACATCGAGCGGGCTCCCGAGTTCGGGCTCAGTGACTCGGCGGTCGACCGCCTGTTGCTGACCGACGAGCGGATCGATTCGATGGTGGCGTCGCTGCACGATGTGGTGGCTCTGCCCGATCCGGTCGGTGAGGTCTTCGAATCGAACGAGCGACCCAATGGCCTGCTGGTGACCCGGGTTCGGGTCCCCTTGGGCGTGGTCTTCTTCATCTACGAGTCTCGCCCCAACGTGACCGTTGATGCAGCGGCCTTGTGCGTCAAGAGCGGCAACGCGGTGATCCTGCGTGGTGGCAAGGAAGCGATCCACAGCAACCAGGCTCTGCACGCGGTGCTGGCGCGAGCGGCCCAGGAATGCGGGTTGCCTGGCGAGTCGGCTCAACTGGTGACCACCACGGATCGAGAGGTGGTGGGGGAGTTGCTGGGGATGGCGGAGTTGATCGACGTGACGATTCCGCGGGGAGGCAAGTCGCTGATCCGGCGGGTCGCCGACGAAGCGACGATGCCCGTGATCAAGCACTTCGATGGAATCTGCCACGTCTATGTCGACCGGGCCGCCGACCTGGAGATGGCCGAACGGATTGTCGTCGACAGCAAGTGCCAGAGACCGGGAGTCTGCAACGCGGCGGAGACGGTGCTGGTGGATCGGGAGGTCGCCGGAGAGTTCCTGCCGAAAGTGGCCGGGTCGTTGTTACAGCGGGGAGTGGTTCTGCGGGGATGCGAGGCGACTCGGGACTTGGTGCCCGAGGCCGAGGTGGCCGACGAGGAGGACTACCGCACCGAATACCTCGACCTGATCCTCTCGGTTCGAGTCGTCGACGGTGTCGAGTCGGCCGTGGAGCACATCCGCGAGTATGGGTCCGGACACACCGACTCGATCGTGACCGCAGATCTCGGCACCTCACAACAATTCACTCGCGCGGTCGATTCCTCGGCCGTGATGGTCAATGCCAGCACGCGATTTCACGATGGTGGCGAGTTCGGTTTGGGAGCCGAGATCGGGATCAGCACCGACCGATTTCACGCTCGAGGACCCTGCGGTTTGCGGGAGTTGACCAGTTACAAGTACGTGGTTCATGGGACCGGGCAGTTGAAGTCGGGTTGAGACGAGAGTCATGAGGCCGGGTGCGGATGGATTCGGCCACTGGATCAGATGACGTCGAGGCGAGGAACAGGAGAGACTGGGAATGGGTGTTGTGCTGAGTCGAACCGAGGTCGAGGCGTTGTTGCCAGGTGGCTGCCAGGGGTCGGGTTCGTCCTTGCCGGGTGATGGTGAGGGGTTGTCCGGTCCGGGTGAGACGACCCAGTGGCCGGTCTCGACGTTGCAGAGGTTGGAGAGTCGTCTGGAGTCTGCGGCTGCCGAATTGGCCGAGGCGCTTGGTGAGCGGATTGCGGGCTCTTCGACCGACGCCTCTCCCACGGTCTCATTCCAGTACCTCGGCCTGGCCCCCGGGGCCCGACTGCCGGGCCGTTGCGAGACGGTGGGGACCTGGGTCATCCAGGGGCCTCGTCCTCGAGAATCCGGGCGGATTGCGATCGAGGCGTCCCTGGCGGTGGGGTTGGTAGGCGGGCTGCTGGGCAGTGCTACCGGTTCGGCGACGTCTGATCCGGACCGTCAACTCAGCGGGCTCGAGCGATCGCTGCTGACTCGGGTGGTGGAGTTGATGGCGGCAGTGCTGTTGTGTGTCCTCGATGAGCGGGGCAGTCGGCAGTGGGAGGCGGCTCGAGCCGAGTTGAGTGTGCGGGCTGAAACGGCTCGGGCAGCGACCGATCAGCGCAGGGACTGCGTGCTGGCGGGTTTCGGGTGCCAGTTGGCCGATTGCGAGGGCCTGGTGCACGTGGAACTGTCGACGGGGTTCGTCGAGCGGCTGACCGAGCCGGATGCCTCGGAGGTGGTGTCGACTGCAGGAGCGGCAGGATTGGGGACATCGACTCCTCTGGTGGTGCAGATGCCGGTTCGGGGTCTGGGCCAGGGTGGTCTCGAGGGGTTGGCACTGGGTGACGTGATCCTGACCGGGCGTGGCGTTGATGCGGAGACGGGCGAGGCGAATTGGGACGTACGAGTCGATGGAGTGTGTCGTTTCGAGGGACATCCGGGTACATTTGATGGGGCTCGTGCGGTTGTGCTTGAGCCATGGAAACGAGTCGAATAGCGGCTGGTTCTTGACGCCCGCTGGAGGCGTCTCTACAAGGTAGGATGAATGGCCCAGTTGTCTGGGCAGATGGATCAGGGGGAGACGTTGCGCCGAAGAGGATTACCACCGGTACCTGCGGAGCAGATGCACCGGATCAACGACCAGATTCGGATCACACCGATCCGCGTGGTCGACCCGGATGGCAACATGGTCGGCGTCCTTCCTACCGAGGAGGGCTTGCAGCTTGCACAGGATTCCGGCCTGGATCTGGTTGAGGTCAGCCCGAACGACCGACCGCCGGTCTGCCGGATCATGGACTACGGAAAATTCAAGTACGAGCTGAAGAAGCGAAAGACCAAGGGAGGCAGACAGCACACCGTCCAGGTGAAGGAGATTCGGCTGCGGCCGAAGACCGGTGAGCACGACATCGATTTCAAGATCAAGCGGGCGCGTCGGTTCCTGGAGAACCGGGACAAGGTGAAGATCAACGTGATCTTCCGCGGCCGCGAGAACGCTCACCGGGATCGCGGTCACGAGATGCTGAAGCAGATCATCGAGATCCTCGAGGATATCGCCAAGGTGGAAAAGCCTCCGGGGATGGAGGGTGGACGGACGATGTCGACGGTATTGGCTCCCAAGGGCTAGCTAGTTGGTTAGGGAAGTGCCGGGACGTGCCGGAAAGACGCGGGAAGAGGAAAAATGCCAAAGCAGAAAACACACAAAGGCATGAAGAAGCGGTTCAAGGTCTCGGCCAACGGCAAGGTCAAGCACCGCAGCGCGTTCCGAGGCCACTTGTTGAGTCACAAGTCGGGCAAGCAGAAGCGGCAGTTGCGTCAGGACGGCGGTCTGAGCGGTGCTGACGCGAAGGAAGTTCGCGACAACCTGGCTCCCGGTTCCTGATCTCCCGACCCCGACCCACCCAGCTACCCAGCTACCCAGCCGCCCAGAGCTACTAACTCCAGAGACGACCACGGCCCGTTGTGGCCGACTGTGAGGACGAGGATGCCACGAGTTCGCAAGGGTTCGGCCCGTCGCAAGGCCAAGAAGCGGTTGTTCCGCGAGGCTCGGGGTAACCGGGGTGGTCGCGGCAAGTTGTTGCGGACGGTCAAGGAGACGGTGGTCCGGTCGCGGGCGTACGCCTTCCGTGACCGTCGCACCCGCAAGCGGGTCTTCCGTCGGCTGTGGATCACTCGTCTCAACGCGGCCTGTCGCCAGCGAGGCGTCCGTTATTCGGAGTTCATCCACCAGTTGCAATCCGCCGGCATCGAGCTCGATCGCAAGACTCTCAGTGAAATCGCGATCTCCCATCCCGGGGTCTTCGACGAGATCGTGGCCGCTGCGTCTTCTGCGGCCTGACCCTCGCCTGACCCTTGCCTGGCTCACCGATGACCGCCGACGCCCAGGCTGCATTTGCGAGTTACCAGGCCGAATCGCTCGAGGCGATCGCCGGAGCTTCGAGCGAGGATGCACTCGAGGCGGTCCGCGTCGAGTTCCTCGGCAAGAAGCGAGGTCGGCTCAAGGACCTGCAATCGTTGCTGGGCCAGGCCACTCCCGAGGAGCGGCCGGTGCTGGGGAAGGTCTTCAACGAGGTTCGCAGCGAGGTCGAGTCGGCGCTGCAGGCACGGCAGAGTGAGTTGGCTGTGCCCGAGGTCGCCGTGGCCGCCGTCGATGTCACATTGCCGGGACCTCGTCCGGTCGTCGGTCGCCGACACCCGATCACCCGCACGATGGACGACTTCAAGGACATCGTCGGTCGCATGGGATTCAGCGTCGCCACGGGTCCCGAGCTTGAGGACGACCACCACAACTTTGTTGCTCTGAACATTCCTCCGGTGCATCCCGCTCGAGATCCACTCGAGAACTTCTACCTCGCCACCGCCTCAGTGGGGCGAGAAGACGAGGACGCGGCAGTGTTGATGCGGAGCCAGACGTCGACGGTTCAGATCCGGGTAATGGAGCAGACGGCTCCGCCGCTGCGGATCGTCTCCCTGGGCCGTTGCTACCGGCCGGACACGATTGACGCCACGCACCACTGCATGTTCCACCAGATGGAGGGCCTGGTGGTCGACGAGGGCATCACGATGGCGGATCTCAAGACGGTGCTCAAGCACTTCGCCACCGCGTTCCTGGGCGACGACGTCGAGGTGCGTTTCCGTCCGAGCTTCTTTCCGTTCACCGAGCCATCGGTCGAGGTCGACGTGTTGTGGAGCGACCGCTGGCTGGAACTGGGTGGTGCGGGGATGGTCGACCCCAACGTGTTCGGCGAGGTGGGTTATGACCCCGAGCGGGTGACGGGATTTGCGTTTGGGCTGGGGATCGAGCGGTTCTGCATGATGCGGTACCAGGTCACCGACATTCGTCGCTTCTTCGAAAACGACGTCCGCTTCCTGACCCAGTTCTGAGCCGTCCGGTCGGGACCTCCCGTCGCGGACCCTTTTTTTAGGCCCGCCCCGGACCGCGTTCAGCTCGAAGCGACCATGGGCGAGTGTCCTGGTGTCCCTGGTGTGTGTGCGGTGGGGACCGGGATCGGCACGAACTGGATTCGTCCTCCGCAGAGCTTGCAGGCGACTCGTGCCCGGCGGTATCGCCAGTTGGCTCGAAGTTCTTCCAGGCAGTGAGGGCACTCGGCGAAGAACCCGACGGGTTGGGTGTTGGGGTGGTCGGGTTCGAGCAGGAACCGGCCGTGGCAGAGCTTGCACTGGACTCGGGCTCCGGCGTACTTGCCGGCCACGCGGAGTTCCTGCCGGCAGTGGGGGCATTCGAGCAGGAAGCCGCCGGGTTCGACCTGTGGTGTCTTGCCACCTGGTGACATGGTGTCGTTCTTTCCGGGCAGGCCTGCCCCGTTGTCACTCTTGGGGGGGGTGGGCTTCGAGGCACATCAGCCGGTGAAAGGTGCGGAAGTAGAGTCGTCCGCCGGCGACCGACGGTGTCGAGTGACAGGGATCCGAGAGTGGGACTCGTCCGAGCAGCTTGTAATTGGGGCTGGCCGCCACGATCACCACTTCTCCTTTTTCACTGACGCCGTAAATCCTGCCGTCGATGCAGATCGGTGATCCGCTGTAGTTGCCTCCGATCCGCTTGGTCCAGACATCTCGTCCCGTGGCGAGTTCGACGCAGCTGAACACTCCTTCATCGTTCCATTCGTAGAGGTGGTCCTTGTAGATGATCGGGGTGGTGACGTAGGGCAGGAATCTCTGTCGGGTCCAGACGACCCGTCCGCTGGTGTTGACGGCCCGCTGCAGCACGCCGAAGCGACCTCCCTGGCCACAGCTGGCGACGACCAGTCCGTTGGCGTAGACCGGCGAGGCGACGGTGCGGAGCGGGAAGGGATCGGTAGCCCAGTTCTGGCGGCCGGTACGGGGATCGAGGCTGCTGATGCCCGATTCGCCACTGACACAGATCAGCTGCGGCGGCCGGTTCGGTTCGCGGATGACCAGGGGAGTGGCGTAGGAGGTCCGCCCGCTCTTGAATCTCCTCAGCGTGCTCCAGACCGTCCGACCGGTGTGCCGATTCAGTGCGAGCACCGAGCTGGGTCCGTCCTGGTCGTTGGGAACGATCAGCAGGTCTTCGAAGATGATCGGCGAGGCTCCCAGCCCGTGCTGGCTCTCGTAGGGGCCCAGCACGCGTCTCCAGATCAATTCACCCGAGAAGTCGTAGGCGGAAACGGTGTAGCGTTCCTTGTCGGCAAAGGCGACGTAGACCCGCTCGAGGTCGATGCAGGGTGTGCTGGAGGCCCAGCTGTTGCGGATGTGTTTGCGGCTGCGGTTCATGCCGATCTGTCGCGACCAGCGGGTGTCGCCCGATTCGGCATCCAGGCACAGCAGGTGTCGGGTGGCTCCCTGGTCGACGGCGGAGGTGACAAACAGCAGCTTGCCACGGATCACCGCTGCCCCGTGTCCTTCGCCGGGCAGTTTGACGTTGAAGAGGTAGTCTCCGGGGCTCCAGGTGGTGGGGATCCCCTTCAGCGGGCTGAATCCCGTCCCATTGGGTCCTCGGTAGCGAGTCCAATCGGCGGCGTGGGTCGGTTGGGCCGTCACGAGGGTGAGGCAGAGTGCCAGGAGTTTTACGGCGGATCCGCGGGGGTCTGCCAAGAGCATTCGGGGCAATGGGCCGCTCATCAGTCGGGTGGCTCCACGATCGAGGTGAGGTGGACGAATCGCATGACGGGCCTAGGATGGCCGATGCTCGGCGGTGTTGCAAGAGCGTCCCTTGCGGCTGCTTCTGGCGGTCCAGTATCCTCAACGGGCCGTCCGGGTTCGAGTCGGGCGTAAGAGGATTTGAGACGTCGATGACGAACCAGCCCGATATAGCTGCCTCGTATCTCGTCGTACGCGATGGCAACCAGTGGCGGGACGTGTTCCGCCTGATGCCCGCGCAGGTCACCACGGTCGGTCGTTCGGCGACCAACCGGGTCGTGGTCCGAGACGAGGTCTGCAGCCGGAACCACTGCGAGGTGTTCCAGAGCGGCGAGAGGTGGTTGTTGCGGGACCTGGGCAGCCGCAACGGCACGCTGGTCAACGGCGTCAATGTCGAGGCGGACTGGCCGTTGGAGGAGGGTCAGATCATCCAAATCGGCGAATGCGATCTCGGTTTCACCTCCGATTTGCTCCACGCGTTTCCCGAGTCGGATTCCTTCGGCCACGTCAACACGGCCGACACGGCCGAGATGATGGTCTTCGACGATCCTGTGCCGGAGTCCGAGCCGGAGATCGTGGATCGTCGACGTGAGAACCGTTTTCGTGGCCAGCAGGACACGGAAAATCGGGAGGCCTCGGGACCGGATCGGACGCGTCGGGACCTGACTTCGTTGTATCGCTTGGCGTTGGAAATGGGGACGGCTCGCGACGCCGAACAACTGGCCGGCGTGGTTCTCGATGGGCTGTTTGCCGGGACACGAGCCGACATCGGTGCGGTGTTGCTGCTGCCCAAGGGGCTCAGGACCCGGCCTCGTTCCACCGAACTCCGAGTGGCCGCCTACCGATCGCTGAAGGACCTCCCCTACCAGAAAGTCTCCGACTATCTCTCGGGGACGGTGCTGGCCGAGGCCGAGGCGGTGCTGGCCCGGGACGTGGCCGACGACAGCAAGCTGGTCGACCGCGACAGCCTGGGTCAGATCCACGCCGAGAGTGTCATCTGTGCTCCGCTGATCTCACGGGACGCCACCTTCGGCGTACTGCATCTGTATGCGACTGACCGAGAAAACCTGCTCGAATCGATCGATCTGGAGTTCACTCTGGCGGTTGCCGACCAGTTGGCCGTGGCCCTGGACGGGCTGCAGGACCGTGAGTCTCTGGCCAACGGGTTGGCCCAGGCACAGGGAGAGAACGAGTCGTTACGGAGCCAGCTGGGGATCGAAAGCGAGCTGGTGGGTGACAGCGAGGCGATGGGGCAGCTGCGGGGCATCATCGAGCGGATTGCTTCGACCGAAGCGACGGTACTAGTGCGTGGTGAGAGTGGTGTGGGCAAGGAGCTGGTGGCTCGAGCCATCCATTTCCGCAGCCGTCGCCGCCAGGGTCCGTTTGTCTGCCTGAACTGTGCTGCGTTGTCCGAGTCGTTGCTCGAGAGCGAGTTATTCGGCCACGAGAAGGGAGCCTTCACAGGCGCTACGGATCTGAAGCCGGGCAAGTTCGAGCAGTCCGACGGCGGCACGTTGTTTCTCGACGAGGTGGGTGAGATGCCCGCGGCGATCCAGGCCAAGTTTCTGCGGGCGTTGGAGGGGCATCCTTTCGAGCGGGTGGGGGGACGGACGACCGTCGATGCCAACGTGCGGGTTGTGGCGGCCACGAACCGCAATCTCGAGGAAGCCATCGCCGAGGGGACATTCCGCAAGGATCTCTACTACCGGCTGTTCGTCGTCGAGATCCAGGTGGCCCCCTTGCGTGAGCATTCCGAGGACATCGCGCAGCTGGCCCAGTTCTTTCTCGATCAGTTCGCTGGTCAGTCGGGACGGGAGATCAGCGGGTTCACTCCCGGAGCACAGGCGGCCCTGGCGGCCTACGACTGGCCCGGGAACATCCGTGAGTTGAGAAACACGGTCGAGCGGACGGCGATCCTGTGCACCGGCAACGAGGTCACCGAGGCCGACATTCAGCTCTCGACACTCGTCACCGCCGGCGGTACGACTCCGGCGGTGAGTGTTGCCAGTACTGGCAACGTGTCGCTGGAGACTCTGGAGCAGCAGCACATCGTATCGGTGCTCGAGTCGACCGAATGGAACAAGTCGCAGGCGGCCCGGATCCTGGGCATCGAGCGATCGACTCTGGACCGCAAGCTGAAGCGTTACCAGGTGTCCCGACCGTAGCACGAGAGTGCGGTTGTCCCGGCTCGATGGAATCCTCCGCTGCGCAGTCGAAATGCCTCGGAATGTGTTTGACTTTATCAACACGGGTCGGGACAATCGGGTCTGTTGGCACGGCAAAACTGCCTCGACACGATCGCCTTGGTTCTCCTCACCACCGCCTTTTCCCCTCTTCTCACGCGAATTCCGACCTCTCTGTCTCGCGTGTTGCGGTTCGGTATCAGTGGAACCTCGGTCGGGTCAGACAGTTCGAGAGGATTCGAACGAGCGGGCCACTGGCTCGGCAATGAATCAGGCGGTCGTGCTGGCTGGCGTCGGGATTGCGGGTATCGCGACCTGGGCTGTGAGTTACCTTTGGGGACTCTCGCCCGTCGGGATCACCGTGGTTCAGCCGCCTGATCGATTCCGCGATGGTCTTGGACCGGATCGGGCCACGCATCGATCGAT
Source organism: Planctomycetota bacterium (assembly GCA_963580005.1). Lineage (GTDB taxonomy): Bacteria > Planctomycetota > Planctomycetia > Planctomycetales > Planctomycetaceae > UBA8437. The sequence continues at coordinate 10,634 of CAUZJR010000035.1, read as the reverse complement.
AGGCCCGGGACGGGCTGATTCAGGAAGGAAGAGGGCGCAAGGAGGCGATGGACGACAATGAATTGCATCAGAGAGTGGAGCGTGCCGGATGCCGACACCCTTCGAGTTACCGCAAGGGCTGGAGACCGAAGCCGGTCTTCCATTGAGTTATCTGTTTGGTTCCGCGGACCGACCCTTCAAGATCGAGCCGCTTGACGAGATGGGGTTCAACCCCTTCGAAAAGACCGTGGCGAAGCCGGGATCGGAGGACAAGGTCCAGGTCCTGGCCGCTCGATACGCAGCGGGATTGCCGCTGTGGCACGAGGAAGACTGCGTCGATCACGGCCCCGGGCGGGTGCTGTTCGGCGTTGACGCCTGAGAGGCGTTGCCACGTCGTTGGGGCAACTCAGCCGCAGGCCACCACACCGGTGTGGGGCCAGTTGGCTGATGTGCCGGTCGCGGACTGCGCGCTGATCACTTTTCGATCCGGAACAGTCGGTTCTCGGTGCGAATGAACAGGGCGTTGTCGGCCACCGCGTAGCTGGCGAACGTACGTCCCTGCAGCTGGTTGCGGCCCAGTTCGACGAATTCGCGACCCGGCTTCAGCACGAAGCCGCGTCCCGCTTCGCTCTGGATATAGATCTTCCCATCGGCGAATGTCGGCGACGCGGAGTACCTGCCACCGATCCGCTTGCGATAGTGCAGCTTTCCGGTGCGGGCATCGAGTGAACTGGCGATGCCGGTGTCACTGATCAGGAACAGGTCGTCCTTGATGAGCAGTACCGAGGGCGTGTGCGGCACGTTGGCCTTGGAGGTCTGTTTCCAGGCGACATGCGTATCAGTGACGTCTCCGGTGCCGGTCGGCCGGATGGCGAACAGGGTGGGTACTCCCCAGCCGCTGCAGACAAAGACCAGTCCGTGTCCGAAGACCGGTCGCGGGATGACCGAGTAGCCGTCACCGTAGAGCACTCGCCAGATCTCCTTGCCCGTCTTCGGCTCGTAGGCGGCGACCAGCCCGGTACCGGGGCAGACGATCTGCTTGCGGCCTTCGACCTCGATCACCAGCGGAGTGGAGAAGGAGAACTTACGAGGCAACTCGAGCGTACGGTCGGTCTTCCAGGCGATCTTGCCGTTGCGGGTATCGATGGCTGCGACGTAGTCGACGTCCTGCCCGTCGCAGGTGACCACCAGCAGGCCATCGACCAGGGCGGGTGATCCGCCGCTACCGTGCCGGGGCACGTAGGCCAGGTCCTGCATCTTCCAGGCGATGCGTCCGGTGTCCAGTTCCAGCGCCGCGGTCCCCTCGGTTCCGAAGTGCACGTACAGTCGCTTGCCGTCGCTGATCGGAGTCGGGCTGGCGTGGCTGTTCTTGGAGTGCAGCAGTCCCTCTGTCGAGACGTGGTTGCCGGCAAACACTTCCTGGTCCCAGACCGTCTTGCCGGTCTTGAGATCCAGGCAGAGTGCTCTGAGTGACTGGTCGTCCGGTCCGCCACCGGTCTTGGCCACAGCGGTGGTCAGGAACAGCCGGTTGCCGACCACGATCGGGCTCGACCAGCCCTTGCCGGCGACCGGGACCTGCCAGGTCACGTGATCGGTCGCGGTCCAATTGATCGGCAACCCGGAGGCGATTGCGTGTCCGTCGCCTGCGGGGCCGCGGAACTGAGAAAAATCAGCCGCGGTGGCGGAAAGCGTGAACAGCGCGAGGGTGGCGAAGAGTCCGAAGGCGTGGTGGCGGAGCGGCATGAGAGTCTCCAGGCGGGGGGGGTGTGCTGCTGAAGGTACCGGCAGCGGGAGGATGAGGGAAACGGGGGTGTGTGGTGGGAGTGAGGATTCAGGAATCTGCGAACGCGATCACTTCGTAGCGGAGCACTCCGATCGGAGCTTCGTATTCGACCTGGTCGCCGACCTTCTTGCCCATCAGGGCACTGGCCAGCGGGCTGTTGGTCAGGATTCTCATCACCTCCTCGGAGTAGTCTTCGTCGCCGGGCCCGACGAACTCGTACTGTTCGACATCTCCGTCGTCGAGGTTCTTGACGGTCACCTGGCTGCCGAAGGTGATGATATCCTTGGGCAACTTGCTCTTGTCGACGATTTCACAGCCGGCGAGCTTCGATTTGACCTGGTTGAGCTTGGCCTCGAGCATCCCGAGAGTCTCACGTTGACCGTGGTACTCGGCATTTTCCTTGAGGTCTCCTTCGGCCCGGGCCTCGGCCACTTTCTCGCGGACGTCCGGGATCCGTTCTTCGAGTACCCGGATTTCCTCGCGCAACTTGGCGTAGCCCTCTTCGGAAATCGGCTGACGGTCCATCGCTGGGGATCCTCGTGTAATGGGGCCGGTTTTCAGACGTCGGTCCACTGACCGCTCTGGGCGCTGTTGAGAACCGCGTCGCAGATTTTCTGTGTTTCGAGAGCGTCGCGGAAGGTGGGAGAGGCGGGTTCACCGGTCTCGAGGCTCTCGAGAAAATCGGCGACCTGGTGGACGAAGGTGTGTTCGTAGCCGATCTGCAGTCCCGGCACCCACCACTTGTCCATGTAGGGCATGTCGCCGTCGGTGACGTGGATCGATCTCCAGCCCCTCACCAGCGAGTCGTCCCGGTGATCGAAGTACGAGAGTCGGTGCAGGTCGTGGAGGTCCCAGGCGATCGAGGCGTGTTCGCCATTGATTTCGAAGGTGTAGAGTGCCTTGTGACCTCGTGCGTAGCGGGTCGATTCGAACGTGGCCAGCGACCCGTTTTCGAACCGGGCCAGGAAAGCACAGGCATCGTCGATTCCGACTTTCTGGACCTCGCCGGTCAGCTGGTGCGTTCGTTCGGTGATGAAGGTTTCGGTCATGGCCGAGACGTTCGAGATGCCTCCATTGAGCCAGATGGCGGTATCGATGCAGTGGGCCAGCAGGTCGCCGGTGACACCGCTGCCGGCGGCATCGACATCCAGTCTCCACAGCCCCTCGCCTCCCTGGGGCAGGTCGGCCGAGATGGTCCAGTCTTGGAGGAAGACCGAGCGATAGTGAAAGATCTTCCCCAGTCGTCCCTCGTCGATCAGCTGCTTGGCCAGGCAGACGGCCGGCACGCGGCGGTAGTTGTACCAGACCATGTTGGCCACTCCGGCGGCCTCAACCGCCTGGCACATCTCTTCGCCCTCGGCGGCATTCATCGCCAGCGGTTTTTCGCAGAGGATCATCTTGCCGGCCTCTGCTGCGGCCAGTGCGATCTCTCTGTGCAGGTTGTTGGGGACGCAGATGTCGACCGCATCGATGTCGTCGCGTTCCAGCAGCGCCCGCCAGTCGGTCTCGATCGACTCGTACCCCCAGTTGTCGGCAAACGCCTGGATGCTGTCCTGGTTGCGGGCGCAGGCGGCCTTGAGCACCGGCTGGTAGCTGGTGTCGAAGAAGTTACCGACCTTGCAGTAGGCATTGGAGTGGGCCCGGCCCATGAAGCCGTAGCCGATCATGCCGATATTCAGCGGGGTCTTGTCGCTCATCGTGTGGGTCTTCTTCTCGAGGAGAACGAGGGACGCGGGGGCGGGTCAGTCGGCGTTCCAGCCGTGGGCGTCTCGGACATCGAGCATGGCCTTCAGGATCGCGTTCCAGGTCCCGGGTGTCTCGAGCACCTCGTTGCTGAACATGCAGCCATCCCAGCAGATGTGCTGGATGCCACGCGACGGGGCATCCCGCAGCCAGTATTCGGCGGTGCGGGTGATGTCGAGTCTTCCGTTGGGGTCATCGGCCCGGCAGTGTCGGCCGGTCTTGTCGTGTGAACCGGCTCCGTGCACGGTCCCATCGTTCTGGGCGACGTGGAAGTCGATCGTCCAGGGCCTCAGCTGGTCGGTCATCGACTCGTAGGCCGGGTAGAACTCCTCGTCGGTGTATTCTGCTCCGACCAGGGCATGTTCGGGTGCGTTGTATCCCATCAGGTAGAGATAGGTGTGTGCCTGGTCGGCCTGGAATCCGAGGGTCTCGGGACGATCTACGGCCTCGAGCAGGTCGAGCATGTCTCGCCACGAGTGCATCCCGGCCCAGCAGATTTCTCCCTCGGCCGCCAATCGTTCTCCATGGTCGGCGGCGATATCGGCGGCCATCCGAAAGGTCTCGGCGATCCGTGCCGTGTTGGCGGCCTTGTCCTTCCCCCACTGCTCGACTCCGAACTCGGCCGAGTCGATCCGGATCACACCGTAGTTTCGGATCCCGATGTCGTTGAAGACTCCCGCGATGCGGCAGGCCTTGCGGATCGCGTCGAGAAACTTCTCGCGAGACTCGTCGTCTCCCATCGCCGAATCTCCGACCGTGCCGGGCCAGACGGGGGCGACCAGTGAACCGACCACGAGGTCGTGGCTGGCGATCAGGTCGGCGATGCGTTTCAGCTCGTCGTTGTCGGCGTCGGGGTCGGTGTGAGGGTGAAACAGGAAGTAGTCGACTCCTTCGAACTTCTGCCCGTCGACCTCGGCCTCGGCAGTCCACTCGAGCATCTTCTCGAGGCTGATCGGCGGTTCCTCGTCCTCGCCGTCCCCCTTGCCGATGAGTCCGGGCCACATGGCGTTGTGGAGTTTGGGGAAGGCGTTCTGGCCGCTGGCGCCTTGTGACATCGTGCTGTTCCTGTGCTGGTGTGTCGGGGTGTGTCGGGGTGCTATCGATGAGGAATTCAGTTGGCCTTGTGGTCTCCGATGCTGGGCGCACCGGGGTTGGCGTCGGGTCCGAAGTATCTCAACGAGACGAGCGGTTCGCTGCCGGTGTTGGTGATGTCCACGCCGTCGGCGGCGGCACCAGCTGACACAAACACCTCGTCCTCGGTCAACTCGCCGAAGCGAATCATCGCCGGAGTCTGCAGTTTCAGAGATCCGATGGTGCCTTCGCCCTGGACGGTGATCCATCCGTAGGCACCGGTATCGGAGAGTGTACAGCTGGTGCCGGGGTCGACGGTGAGTTCCTTGGCCGAGAACAGTTGGCGTCCATCGACGGTGCCGTAGACGATCCAGCGATCGACGTAGCCTTCGCTGGCGGTGTCGGCCACGGGGATGGGTTCGAGGTAGTGGTTGTCCTTGAAGTGGGGGTCGACGTTCTGGTCCCAGTCGAGTGCGTCGACGAGGTATTCGATGTCGTCGTGAAATTCTTCGGGGAAGTCCTTGGTCAGCAGCGACCGAGGCACCTCACGGCCCTCGACCAGCGATTGGTACATCCCGAAGACATCGCTGCCCCACTGCGGTTCGTAGGTCACTAGGCTCCCGGGAGCGTGCAGCACGCAGGGGGGGATCAGCCAGCCGGTGCCGGGCTTGAGCCGATAGGCTTTGGAGAGGTCGAGGATGCCGTTGTCGCCGTCGTCCCAGCGGGCCAGGCAGTCGATCACGTCCTGTTTCGAAGTGCCCGGTTCGAGTCCCATGAAGGTGTAGGGAAAGTTGTTGCCGATGGCATTGAGTTGAGGCGGGAAGTAGTAGCTCTCGGGCTTGCCTTCCTGCCCGACCAGCCTGGCCTGCTCGGCGTTCTGGTGCATGTGGTGTGGGATGGGTCCCATGTTGTCGAAGAACTTCGAATAGACCGGCCAGCGTCCGAATTCGCTCCAGATCGCATCGCCGACCATCTGGGCTCCCAACTCGGCCACCGCGTCCTGCATGGTAAAGCGTTGGCCGTCGTGGAGGCAGTAGCTGAGTCCCTCGTCGGGCGGGGCCCCCTCGTTGGCGGCGGGCGTGGTCGAGGCGAACCAGCGTTCGTCGATGCCACCGCGGTGAGCACCCAGTGCGTAGTAGTCGGAGGGGTGCAGCTTGAGCCGTCTGCCGGGCTGCAGGAAGGAGCGGGGCACCCAGGTTGGTGCCAGTCTCAGGATGCCTCCACCTGCCGCAAGTGCGGCGGCGGCCAGTTCTGCCACGTTGGCCATGCTTCGTCCTCGATCGTGCAGTTTGTCCGGCCGGAATCGTCGTGTCCGGTTGGGAACGCGACCATTGTGATCATTTTGACGGTCAATGCAAAGCGTGTGCTGGAAGCCTCGAATCGAGCAGCCCGATGGCCCTTTTGTACACCCCCGGGGAGGCCTAGAATGAGTGGCTCACCCGAACCGAGGACGTCGACCATGGTCCGTGCAGCCATCCTGGGCTCGACCGGATACACGGCTCTGGAGCTGATCAAGATCCTGCTGGGTCATCCGCAGGTCGAGATCACGGCGTTAACGACCCGCCAGGACGAGTCACCTCATGTCAGCCAGGTCCACCCGGGCCTCGCCGGGCAGCTCGACCTGGCTTGCGAGCGGTTGGAGGTGGCCGAGCTTGCCGAGCGGGCCGACGTGGTGTTCGGCTGCCTGCCGCACGGAGCGAGCATGGCGATTATCCCCGAGCTGCTGAGTGCGGGTCTGCGGGTCATCGATCTCAGTGCCGATTACCGTCTCGATGACGCCCGGACCTACCAGGAGTGGTATGGCCTGGATCACACCGACCCGCAGCGATTGGCCGAGACTCCCTACGGATTGCCCGAGTTGCCCGGCCACGGCGTGGACGAGACGGTCGATTTGGTCGCCAACCCCGGCTGCTACACCAGCACCTCGATCCTGGCCCTGGCACCGTTGTTGAGTGCGAGCGTGATTGAACCGACGGGGATCATCATCGACGCCAAGAGCGGCGTAACGGGTGCGGGCCGTTCGCCGAAGCTGGGCACCCTGTATGCCGAGTGCAACGAGAGTATCTCGGCGTACGGCGTGGGGGATCACCGACACACTCCGGAGATCGCCGGGGTCCTGACCCGTTCGAGCGGACAGGATGTACAGGTGGTCTTCACACCTCACCTGGTGCCGATGGATCGAGGGATACTCTGTACGATTTACTGCCGACCCCTGGGCGAATGGTCGGTGTCGGGCGTGTTGCAATCGATGCGCGACTTCTACGCGGGTCATCGGTTCGTACGGATCGTCGAGGGACTGCCGCGGACCCGCGACGTGGCGGGTACCAACTTCTGCGACATCACGGTCCGCGAGAGTGGAGGCCAGTTGCTGGTCTTCTCGGCGCTGGACAACCTGATCAAGGGCGCGGCGGGAGTAGCTGTTCAGAACTTCAACCTGATGTACGGGTATCCCGAGACGACCGGTCTGTTGCGGTCGAGGGAGTCTGGCCCGGATGCATGACAGCTCGCCGGAATCCCGTAGCGGTCTGTTGCCGGTCGGTTTCCAGGCGTCTGGAGTCGCCTGCGGGATCAAGGTTGACCCGAGCACTCTGGACGTGGCGTTGTTTGTCGCCGACGGACCGGTTTCGGCCGCGGGGGTGTTTACTCTCAACCGCGTCTGCGGCGCCCCGGTCAAGGTTTCACGCGACCGCGTCCCTTCCCAGGACGTTCGCGCGGTGATCGTCAACTCGGGCAATGCCAACGCCTGCACCGGAGCCCGGGGCATCGAGGATGCCGAGACGATGGCGAGTTTGGTGGCCCGGCGGCTGGGCTGTGCTCCCGAGTCGGTGCTGGTCTGTTCGACCGGGGTGATCGGCCATTACCTGCCGATGGACGTGATTGGCGTCGGGATCGAGGCCGTGGTCGAGGCGCTGGGTGATTCTGCCGAATCGTTCGCAGCGGCGTCGCGGGCGATGATGACCACCGACACGGTTCTCAAGCAGTCGGTTCACGAGGCGAGTCTCTCGGGCGGCGCCTGCCGCGTCAGCGGTGCGGCCAAGGGTGCGGCGATGATCGGCCCCAACATGGCGACGATGCTGGCGGTAGTGATGACCGACGCGTCGTTGACCCCACAGCAGACCGATGCCGTGCTGCGGCAGGCCGTTGACTCGAGCTTCAACAGCATCAGTGTCGAGGGTCACACCAGCACCAGTGACACGGTGTTGCTGCTGGCAGGAGGCAGCGGCGAGGTACTCGAGCGGGAGGATGACCTGGAGGCGATCACCGGGGCGGTGACACGGGTGTGCCAGGACCTGGCCCGGGCCATTGTTGCCGACGCCGAGGGTGCCGATCACCTGGTCCAGATCGACGTCCGCGGGCTGCGGACTCGGAAGGAGGCCGAGCGGATTGCCCGGACGGTTGCCGATGACCTGCTGGTCAAGACGGCCATCACCGGCAACGACCCGAACTGGGGCCGTATCGTCAGTTGCTGTGGTCGGGCCGGAGTCGAGTTGGTCGAGGGCGACATCACGCTGGGGATCAACGGGACACTGATCTACAGCGAGGGCGTGCCGGTGGAGTACGACGAGCAGGCGGTCTCGGGAGCGATGCGTGACGATGAGCAGGTTGAGATCGCATTGAGTTTTCCGTTCGGGGAGTCGTCGGCGAGGTTCTGGACCTGCGACCTGACGACCGAGTATGTTCGGTTGAATTCCGAGTACACGACCTGATTCTTCCGACCGAGCGCGTGCGCGATGTCCGGAAGTTTCGTGGGGCTGCGGTGTGGCTGCGGTGTGGCTCAACGAGAAGGGGTCAGTCGCGGCGTTGCCACGACTGACCCCTTATTCGGTGTTTGGCCCGCACGTCTTGTGCAGAGTCGCCTGGAGTCCTAGTGCTGGAAGAGGAATTCCTTGGAGTTGAGCACGGCCCAGCCCACGTCTTCGAGGGCGAGTCTTCGGTCCTTGCTGCTGGCGATGTGCTTCTTGGCGGCGGCCATTTCGGCGGCGGCCGGGTTACGTGCCAGCGCGGCCATGTAGAGTGAGTTGATGATCGCCTCGTCGCTCTGCTTGGCCCCGATCATCTTGGCGATCCGTCCGTTGTCGGCCCTCAGCTTGTTGTGCACGACGGGACCGTTGATCATCTGCAGGGCCTGCGAGAGATTCGATTCGTTGGAGCGTTCGCAGGCGCAGGCCATTTCACGTTGCGGCTGCCCGAAGATCTTCAGGAAGTAGTGATCACTGGGCGGTTCGGGGAGTGCCACGGCACGAGTCCCGGGCGGGACCCCCTTGAAGGTCTCGGGCACGTCGGTGACCTGGCAGATGGCATCGAGGAGTTGCTCGGCGCTCAGGAGCCTGGTGGTGGCGTGCGAGTTGTAGATTTCGTCATCGGAGTTGAACTTGTTCTTCCGCGAGCTGAGCTGGTAGATCCGGCTGTTCATGATCGTGCGGATGGCCCACTTGCGGCTGAACTTGTTCTTGGTGAACTGAAGGGCGAGTTCGTCGAGCAGTTTGCTGTTGGAGGGAGGGTTCGAGTCGCGGAAGTCGTCGACGGGTTCGACGATGCCACGTCCCATCAGGTGTCCCCAGATGCGGTTGACCGACGCCCGGGCAAAGAAGGGGTTGTCGGGGCTGGTCAGCCACTTGGCGAAGACCACTCGGCGGTCCTGGTCATCGGGGACATCGATGTCGCCGGTGAGCAGCAGGTGGACCTTCATGGTCTTCTGGGTCCGCGGCTGTTTGATCTCGCCAGAGCTGGCCGGGAAGATCACCTCGTCGTCGAGACGGGAACCCTTGGTTCGCCCGATCCGCGTGAAGGCCGCGGCGATGCCGTAGTAGTTGTCCTGGGTCCAGCGTTCGAACGGGTGGTTGTGGCACTTGGCACACTGGATGCGGATTCCGAGGAACAACTGGGCGGTGGTTTCGACCGCGTCGTTGGGGTCGCGGCTGGCGCGCCAGTAGTTGGCCGCGGGATTCTCGTACACGCTGCCGCTGGCGGTGATCAGTTCGCGGGTGAACTGGTCCAGCGGCTTGTCGCTGCGGATGCTGCTGTAGATCCAGCGGTAGAACTTGTGAACTCCCGCGACCTTAATCTTCTTGCTGTTGGAACGCAGGATGTCGGCCCAGCGGAGGGCCCAGAGTTCGGCGAAGTCGTCGAGGTCGAGCAACCGGTTGACGAGCTTGGCTCGCTTGTCGGCCGCCTTGTCACCCAGGAAGGCCTGCACCTCATCGACCCGCGGCAGTCGCCCGGTGGTGTCGATGAAGGCCCGCCGCAGGAACTCCTCGTCGGTGCACAATTCACTCGGCAGGATCTGCAGCTGCTTGAGTTTCTCGTAGACCTTTTCGTCGACGAAGTTGTTCGCCTTGGGGTTATTCCAGACGAAGCCTTCGACGTTTTCCAGGAAGGTGACGTGGCTGGTGGTCATCTTGTCGAGGTAGCGGGCCAGCACGGCGGTTTCGCCTCGGCCGGTCTTTTCGACGAGTCCATCGGCTCGGACGGTACCGACCGATTCGTTGGAGGAGGTGAAGACGGCCAGTGGCGTGAGGTCACGGACGCTGCCGTCGCTGAAGTGACCGAGCAGGACGAGTTGCTGGAGGTTGCTGGAAGGCTGCAGGACCCGTTTCTTGGGCAGGAGTTCGGTCTTTTCCAGCGTGGGGGTGCCTTCGGCGTCGAGCCGGAGTCCTTCGCCGATCCAGCCGATGAAGGTCTGGTAGACGGGATCGCCCTTGCGAATGCGTTTTCCGCCGCCGTGGGCGACTTCCATGATCGCTTTTTTCACGACCAGGCTGTCGGCGGGATCCATGGCGTTGGTTCGTCGTCCGAAGTATTCGTGCCTGAGCGTGAGGATATCCAGCGGCGGGTCGAAGGCTCTCAGCGAGAGTCTGAAGCCGGCCTTACCCGAGGGTGATCCGTGGCAGGCTCCGGCGTTGCAGCCACCTTTTGAGAGTGCTGCGAGCATTTCGTTGCGGAAGCTGAACGGATGGGTTCCGGCGAAGTCCTTGACGGTGACCTTGATGCTGGCCTTCTGTCCGCCAACGCTGGCGGTCAGTTCGGCGGCACCGTCACCGACGGGGACGGCCTTGCC
>CAUZJR010000034.1:0-19739 GCA_963580005.1 Planctomycetota bacterium | reverse complement strand
GCGGTTCCTGGGCGACTATGTTGATCCGTCACGATTGCTGTATCGCTTGAATCAGGTCATGTCGCGAATCAAACTGGCTGCTCTGCCCGACGGCGTGCTCGAGGTGATCGAGCGAGGTCGCGAGCTGGTCGAACCGCGTGTCGAGGAACTACTGGGCTGGGTGCCTCCGGATCCAGTCCCGTTGGGCGGGCGGGCCGAAGAGTCAATCGAGGAAAGGACCGAGTGATATGAAATACGGAATGAACCTGCTGTTGTGGGCCACCGCGGTCGACGAGTCGCACGATGGGATCCTGGAGCAGATCAAGGAGATTGGCTACGACGGTGTCGAGGTTCCGATTTTCGAGCACAATGCGGCGGCGTTCGAGCGATTGGGCGGCAGGCTTGATGAGCTGGACCTGGGTCGGACGGCGGTCACGGTTTCGACTCCCGACGCCAACCCGATTTCGGCCGACCCGTCGATCCGGTCCGAAGCCGTGACCCGACTGTGCAGTGCGGTGGACATGTGCCGGCTGGCCGGAGTCGAGATGCTGTGCGGCCCGTTCCATTCGGCGCTGGGCGAGTTCTCTGGAGCGATGCCGACGCAGGAGGAATGGGATCACGGCAAGGAGAGTCTGCGGGAAGTGGCCGATTACGCCGGGCAGAACGGCGTGACGCTGGTGCTTGAGTACCTGAACCGTTTCGAGCTGTATTTTCTGAACTGCGCGGCCGATTGTTCTCGATTCGTGCGTGAGGTCGATCATCCGAACCTGAGAATGATGTACGACACGTTTCACGCGAACATCGAGGAGAAGGACATCCGGGAGGCGGTCCGGTCGTGCATAGACGTGTGTGCTCACGTGCACATTTCCGAGAACGACCGTTCGACTCCGGGGAGCGGCGGAGTCGATTGGGACACGTCGTTCGCGGCGCTCAAGGAGGTGGGCTACGACGGTTGGATGGTGGTCGAGGCCTTCGGGCTGGCTCTGCCCGACCTGGCGGCGGCAACGATGATCTGGCGGCGGATGTACGAGTCGGAACAGCAGCTGGCAACCGACGCGTTGGCGTTCATGAAGAGCCGTTGGGAGGGCTAGCCGGCGGCGGCGGCGAGTCGGGGGCGGTTGCCGGTGCCGGGTCCTTTGGGGCCGGTTCGATGATGTCAATCGGGTTGAGTGTCAGTCCGACGCCCAGGAAGGCGAGGGTGAACCAGCCCAGCAGGTGTCGGCCGGTGCCCAGCGGCATCAGGTCGTCGGAGGTCGGTGGGTGGCGTGGGCCCATCAGTACCAGCAACACCAGCAGCACGCTGAAGGCGGGGTCGCTCGTGTAGATCATGTAGCCGGCGATGGCGAAGATCAGCCCGAAGGCGACCAGGTGGGCTCGTCGCCCGATCAGCGTGTAGAGAATGTGGCCGCCGTCGAGCTGGCCGATCGGCAGCAGGTTCAGCGCAGTGATGAAGATCCCCACCCAGCCGGCAAAGACCAGCGGATTGAGATTCACCGTCTCGTTTTCGCCCAGCGGCCCGTGGACCCACTCGATCATCCACTGCAACATCAGCGGGTCGCCGTAAACCATGATCGGGAAGCTGGGATTCTCGGGCAACTCGATGATCTCCACCGACTGCAGTCCCCAGATCGTGATCGGGATCGTCAGGACCAACCCGGCCAGGGGACCGGAGACGGCGATGTCGAAGAGGACCTTGCGATCGGCCGAGCGAGCCGATTGCAGGATCACGGCTCCCATGGTGCCAAACGGAGAGATCGGCATCGGGATGAAGAACGGCAGCGTGGCGGGAACGCCGTAGCGGCGGGCCTGCAGGTAATGACCCATCTCATGAGCGATCAGGATCGCCATCACCGCCGCGGTGAACTGCAGGCCCGAACCGATCATCGTCCAGATGATCTGCGAGTTGGTCATGCCCTGTGTGAGATTGGCGAGAAACGAGCCGGCGTAGGTGGTACTCAGGCAGGTGGCCACGAACAGGAACAGCACCAGCCGGGGCCGGGTGTTGAGTGTGCGGGGTGGTCCGGGAGTGTGGGGTGGTTCGAGCAAACCCGGTGGCCCGGGTGACTTCACTGGTGGGTCCCCGGCGACGGACTCCCACGAGACCAGTTCGGGCTGGGGGACTTCGGGGGCCGCTGCGTCGTCGCCGTCGTGCTCGGGCCAGGCCGGGGCAGAGCCGTGTTCGGGTGGGAGGTCGGTCAACGGGGTTGGCCTGCGGGAGACGGTACGGGAGGGGGCGATTGTAGACAATCCGGCGAGGGTCTGCCCTGAGCCCTTGGTGGTTGGCCGTCGCGCTGCGTGGTAGAACACTCCGAGTCCATAAACGTGAAGCTCAGCGGAGAGTACTGCGATGCGGGTGACCAATGTCGAGGTGACCATAGTCGAGGTGCCTCAGATCGCCCCGATTGCTCCCTACCGATCCCACGTCCGCAGCAGCTCGACGACGATGAGTGCCATCGTGAAGGTCGAGACCGATGAGGGGCTGGAGGGCTGGGGCGAGCACAACGTCAACTTTCTGCCCGAGATCAGTGGTTCGAGCATGCAGGCCGACGCACGAGCCTGGCTGATCGGTCGCGATGCGACCAACCTGCAGGCCTACCACAGGGACTGCCGACTCGAAACACGCCTGAAGTCCGGCATCGAGCTCGCACTGTGGGACCTCAAAGGCAAAGCCCTGGGAGTCCCCGTCGTCGAACTGCTCGGAGGCAAGATCCGTGACGAGGTCGAGGTGGCCGCGTGCATGGGGATCCAGACCTACGAGCGGGCCGGTGAGATCGCCACGTTCTATGTCGAACAGGGTTTCGAGAGCCTGAAGACAAAGGCCGGCAGCGACATGCAGGAGGACCTGGAGATGGTCCGCGGTGTCCGCGATGCGGTCGGAGATCGGCTGAAATTGCGGATCGATCCCAACCGGGCGTATTCACTCGAGCAGGCAATCGAGCTGGGACGGCGGTTGGAGGAATACGAGCTCGAGTACCTGGAGCAGCCGATTCCGGCCGAGCCGCTGGCCAACGCCGCACGTCTCCGCAGCGAGACCAAGACCCCGATCGCGCTCAACGAGAGCGTGGTCGATCCGGCGAGTGTCTGGGAGATCCTCGAAGCCGGAGCCGCTCAGTACATCCTGCCGGATACGCACATTGCCGGTGGCATCTGGCCGTGTGTCGAGATCGGACACCTGGGCCATGCTGCGGGGGTGCCCTGCATCATGCATTGCGGTCACGACCTGGGCCCCAAGACCGCCGCCATGGTTCACGTGGCCGGAGCCTCTCCGGCCTACTCCCTGGGCAACGACTCGACCTACTTCGGACTCGAGGACGACGTGACGATCGAGCCCTTTGTGATCAACTCAGGCAAGATCGCCGTGCCCTCCCGGCCGGGCCTGGGCTGTGATGTGGATCCGGAGAAACTGGAACGGTACCGGGTTGAGTGCTGAATCGTGAAGAGTCGTGAAGAATCGTGCTGAGTCGTGCTGGGATGGGAGAACGGCGATGCAGTTGAGAACCGTGTTCCTGGGCAACATGCTGCTGCTGAGTGCGCCGGGGCTGTTTCCGGCTGAGGCGGCCGAGACTCAGCAGGCGGTGCCACTGTCGGTGACCGGGCGATCCGACAAGCGATTGGTGGCACTGGATCGTCTGATGACCGGATTCCTCGAGCAGTACAAGTTGCCCGGAGCGTCGCTGGCGGTGGCGCGTCACGGCCGGCTGGTCTATGCCCGCGGGTTCGGCTTGGCCGATCGCCAAAGCGGCAAGCCGGTGCAGCCGGGGAGCCTGTTCCGGATCGCCAGCCTCTCGAAGCCGGTCACCTCGGTCGCGATTCTGAAACTGGTTGAAGCGGGCCGCTTGAAACTGGACGATTCGGTTGCCGACGTGCTGGGGCTGAAGCCACAGGCGGATGTCCAGCGGAACCGGCGGGTGACGATCAGGCAGTGCCTGCAGCACACCGGTGGCTGGGACCGGGGCGATTCGTTTGATCCGATGTTTCAGTCGATCCGCATCGCTCGTGTCCTGGAAACCAGGGCCCCGGCTGGACCCGCCGAAGTGATCCGCTTCATGCAGAAGTGGCCGCTGGACTTCGATCCAGGCACCCGCTACGCGTACTCCAATTACGGCTACTGCCTGCTGGGTCGGGTGATCGAGAAGGTCTCGGGCGAGAGCTACGAGTCGTACGTTCGTAAGCAGGTGCTTGAGCCGATGGGTGTGAACGGGATGCGGATCGGGAAGACGCGTGAGGCGGGACGGGCCGAGGGCGAGGTGCGGTATCACGTGGACGGAGAGAAGGTGGGTTTGAGCGTTTTCGAGGCGGATCTCGGTCAACGGGTCTCGCGTGCCTATGGTGCCTGGTACATCGAGGCAATGGACTCGCACGGCGGCTGGATCGCCTCGGCCACGGACCTAGTCCGTTTCGCGACGGTGCTCGAGTCGCCTGGCCGTAAGCCGTTTCTGAATCCCGCTTCACTGGAAGCGATGTTCGCTCCGCCGCCGGCACCGGTCTCACGCAAGGCCGACGGGTCGGTTGAGCCTGTGTATTACGGGCTGGGGTTCTCGGTCCGCCCGACCGGCGAGGGCGGGATGAACCAGTGGCACACCGGCTCGTTGGCGGGCACCTCGACCCTGTTGGTCCGCCGTCACGACGGGATGGCGTGGGCCGTGCTGTTCAACAGCCGCCGGGCATGTGCCGGCAAGAACCCCGCCTCGACGATCGACCCGCTGGTGCACAAGGCGGTCGATGCGGTGCGGGAGTGGCCCGAGGAGGACCTGTTTGATGCGGCCACCGACAAGGCTAGATGAAGTCCGACATTCGCTTGGCGAGTCGGTCGAGAGCGGGTGAGATGTCGGTCGGTTCGAGGTGAACGTTGAGCAGGCTGAAGGCGTCGTGGTTGGCCAGGGCGGCGTTGAGGGCCTGGTCGAGCTCGGTTTCGGTGTGGACCTCAAACCCCCAGCCTCCGCCCAGCAGGTCGGGCAACCGGTGGTATTTCCAGTCGAGGATGTCGTTGAAGGGACCCTCCTGCAGGAATCTCTCGGTCGTGTACCCCTTGTTGTTGAGCACGATGACCAGCGGGTTGAAACCGTGGCGGATGGCGGTCGAGAGTTCCAGGCAGGTCATCTGGAAGGCGCCGTCGCCGACCAGCACGATCGGTCTCAGCTTGGGGTCGGCCACCTGGACCCCGATCGCCGCGGGGATGGCGAAACCCATCGAGGCGTAGTAGGCGGGGCTGAGGAACTGGGTGTGTCGCGAGAGATGCAGGTCGACGGCTCCGAACAGCGAGTCGCCGACATCGGCGATGACCGCCATCGATTCGTCGAGCATCTGGTTGACCCGGGCGAAGAGACGCCGCACGGTGACTGGCCGGTTGGCACGGGCACGGAACGGACGATCCTCAGTCCGCTTGCGGGTCGGTACCGGGCGGCGGGCCGGCTTGAGCCTGGCATCCAGCAGCCCGTTGACGAAGTCCGACAGCACGACGTCGTGAAAATGGTGATGCTGGATCCGAAGCTGCTCGCTGGTGGCGTAGATGCACTGTCCCGGGTCGAGATTGGCCGTGAACAGGCCGAGATTGATGTCGGTCATGAACGTGCCCAGCAGGATCACACAGTCGCTCTGCTCGACATACCGCCTCACTCCGTCACGCCCCATCGCACCCTCGTAGACGCCGACGAACAGCGGATGGGCCTCGCTGACCACCGACTTGCCCAGCAACGTGGCACACATCGGTAACTCGTGCCGCTCGGCCAACTGGACCAGTTCCTCCCTGAGTCCGAAGCGGTGCATCTCGACTCCGGCGAGGATCACCGGTCGCTTCGCCGAGTTGATCAACTCGGTGGCCTCCTCGAGAGCCTCGCCGAGCGCGTCGGGATTGCTCGACTGAGGTTCGCTTTGGGGAGTGTGAGGAAACTGCGAGGTGGTGGTGACCCGGTCTCGCGGGAGTTCCAGGAAGACGGGCCGCTTGTAGCGGACGGCCGCCTCGAGACACCTGTCGATTTCGCGGAAGGCCGTCAGAGGATCTTCCAACGAGGCCGAGGCCACGGTGATCTTCTCGAACACGTCTCTCTGGGTCTGAAAATCGCGCACCTTGTGATGCAGCAGCGGGTCGTTGCGACGCTCGTCGATGCCCGGTGAGCCGCTGATCACGATCACCGGTGACTTCTCGGCGTAGGCACCGGCGGTGGAGTTGGTGACGCTGAGTCCTCCGACGCAGTAGGTCACGCAGACGCACCCCAGGCCATGCACTCGCGCGTATCCGTCCGCGGCGTAGCCGGCACAGTCTTCGCGAGTGGTCCCCACGACCCGGATCGGGCTCGCCTCGAGCATCCCGTAGAACTGCAGTACGAAATCACCGGGTATGCCGAAGACGTCGTCGACTCCGTAGTCCTGCAGACGCTGGATCAGATATCCGCCAATCGTCTGGCGGGTGACCTTCGAGCCGGCTTTGCGGGTGGCCGTACGCGTCTTCCGTGTCGTCTTGGCCATGAGAGTTGTCCTGGTGAGGGGCTGCCTGACTCATCATTACCGGCCGCCACGATCGGTCAATCCGTGCGATCGGCGGTCCGGCCGGTTTGCGGGTCTCACAATCTGTCGGTTATTCTCAGGACCATAGCCTGTGTCGCTTTCATCGGAAACCGGGGAGAGTTTCATGCGACTGCTCGACAGATGGGTACTGGCCGGTCTGTGGATCGGGTGCCTGGTTCCCGCGGTGATGCCGGCGGCGGAACCCGGCGAACTGACCTGGCCTCCCAAGTTGCCCGGTGGCCGAACCGTGGTGAGTGACCGGGGTGAGGCCTTCCTGGTCGCTCCGCCCGGTCTGTCTGCGGACGTGGAGATCGCCAAGACTCCTCCTTCGGTCGATTTCCTGTACTACCCCGGACAGGACTATCCGGGCAACCCGTGGAGTGTCTGGGGCGACAGTGTGGCGGTGGGTGGCAAGTACTACTCGGCCATCGGCGACCACATCGGTCCGGCCGGCAACGCGTTTGTCTACGAGTACGACCGGGCCAAGAAGTCGATCCGCAAGATCGTCGACCTGAAGAAGCTGCTGAAGTTGCCCAAGGGTCACTACATGCCGGGCAAGATCCACAGCCGCATCGACATGGGTCGCGACGGCTGGCTCTACTTCGCCACTCACCGTGGCTCAACCCGCGTGACGATCGACCGTTACCACTACACTGGCGACTGGATCGTGCGGCATCACCCGGTGACGGGGAAGACCGAAATCGTCGCTCGTGGGCCGGTGCCCAAGCACTGCATTCCCACCAGCGTGCTCGATCCCGACCGGCTGATCTACTATGGCGGCACCGCGTCGGGGAACTCTGCCGAAAAGACGATCAACTTCTTCGCCTACGACATCCGCAAGCGGAAGGTGCTGCACTCGGTACCCGCGGGCCCCTACCGCTACATGATCTTCGCCCGCTCGACCGGACGCATCTACTACTGCAACTCCGACCTGGGGCCGCTGATGCGGTACGACCCGGCCACCGGCAAGCCGCCGGTGAAGATCGCCGGGGCGATCGGTCTGAGATCGGCCACCCAGGAAACCTCCGATGGCTACGTCTACACGGTCTCGACTCGCGGGGACGGCTCGCTGTGGCGGTTCAACACCAAGACCGAGGCGATCGAGAAGATCGGCAAGGCGGCGGTGGGCAGGACCGACTACGTCACGTCGCTGGATGTCGATCCCAGTGGTCGCTTCCTTTACTACACACCCGGTGCTCACGGTGGGTCACACTTTGACGGCACGCCGATCGTACAGTTCGACACGAAGTTGCGGACCCGAAAGGTGATCGCGTTTCTGCACCCCTTCTACCTCAAGAAACTTGGCTACATCTCGCTGGGCACATTCGGCTCGGCACTCTCGCCGGACGGCCGCACGCTGTACGTGACCTGGAACGGCAACCGCGGAGGTCTGAAGCGGAGGCGGTACGGCTTCGACACCTGCGCGATGACCGCGATTCACATTCCCGCTTCTGAGCGTGGTGGAGAGACAACCAGTGCGAAGTAGTTTCTGCCGAGACCCTCGCAAGCTGCCGCCGGTGGCAAGCACCATGGCGTGGCTGGCAGTGCTGCTGGCGACGCTGAGTTGTGCGGCCGCCGAGCAGGAACTCGCCCGGGAATTGCGTCAACTGGACACCTCGGTCGTCCCCGCCTCCCAGCGAGACGCGGCTCGCAGGGACTGGATCGAGGAGATCCGCCGGCGTCGCCAGGCGGCCAATGCCGGGGACATGGCGGCGTGGAACGCGGTCAACTCGCGTGAGGACTGGGAACTCATGCGAGGCCAGCGGCTCAAGAAGCTGGTCGAATCACTCTCGCTGCATCCTCAGATCCGACGCCCCAAGGTGCGATGCCGCGTCTCCGGTCGCCTGGCAGGCGATGGGTTCGCTGTCGAAAACCTGGTCTATCGCGGGCGAATGGATTACCCGGTGACGGCCAACCTGTACCTTCCCGAACCGGCCAGGAAGTCGATGCCGGGAATCGTGTTGTGCCACAGCCACCACAGTCCCAGGACGCAGGGCGAATTGCAGGACATGGGGATGACCTGGGCCCGGGCCGGGTGTTGCGTCCTGGTGATCGATCAGCTGGGCCATGGAGAGCGAAGGCAGCATACGTTTCGGACGTCCGAGGACTATCCGGGCACGTTTCGGCGCAGCCGCCAGGACTACTACTTCCGCTACGACGTGGGTGTGCTCATGCACCTGTCCGGTGAGAGCCTGATCGGGTGGATGGTCGAGGACATGCGGTGCGGGATCGACCTGCTGGTGTCTCGCGAGGGCGTCGACTCGAAACGGATCATCGTGATGGGTGCCGTGGCCGGCGGCGGCGACCCGGCCGGAGTGACCGCGGCGGTAGATGACCGGGTGGCGGTCGCCGTGCCGTTCAACTTCGGAGGTCCTCAGCCCGAATCACCGTATCCGCTGCCCGAGGACGCTGCGACCAGTTTCAATTACCTGGGCGGCGGCAGCTGGGAATCGACTCGCAACCTGAAGGGGACCGCCCCGGGGGGGTTCTTCCACTGGGCCATCGTCGGGTCACTGGCTCCTCGGAGGCTGATTTACGGGCACGAGTTCTCGTGGGATCGAGAGCGGGATCCGGTCTGGAAACGGTTGCAGAGGATCTGGGGCTGGTACGACCGGGCCGGGAACCTGGGGTTCGCTCATGGTCATGGCCTGCTTCGAGGCGATTCGGCGAAGGCCTCGCACTGCAACAACATCGGCCCGGTCCATCGCAAGATGATCTCCCCCTACCTCTCCCGCTGGATGGATGTGCCGGTGCCGGCCAAGGAGTACAGGAAGCGATTCGAGGTGTCACGATTGCAGGCCTGGCCGGTCGACACCGATTCGTTGCCGCCTGTACATACCGTGCTGCAACGCCTGGTCAGTCGTCTCGATCTGCAATTGGACAAGCGGCCCGACGGGGGACTGTTCGACCGGCGTCGCACACTGTCGGGCAGCGGCCTGGTGTCCAGGCTCGGCCCCGAACGCGTCGCGACCAGCAAGACGGTGCAGGTTCTGCGGCAGAGTGAGGCCCGGGTCACAGAAAACGTGTCCGTGAATCGTGTGCTGCTGAAGTCTTCGGACGGGGTCCGGATTCCGCTGCTGTTGATGCGGAACTCCCAGGGCAAGCGTGCACGTGCTGCGGTGGTGATGGTGGCACAGGCCGGGAAGCGGAGCCTGCTGAAGTCGCGAGCCGGCGAGGTGGCGAGCCTGTTGGCCGGCGGGGTGGCAGTCTGCCTGGTCGATGTGCGTGGCACCGGCGAGACGCGTGCCGGAGATGGGCGAACTCGGCGAAGCTACGCGACGAGCCTGTCATCGACGGAGTTGATGCTGGGTACGACCACGCTGGGCCAGCGGTTGCAGGACCTCTGCAGCGTGCTGGCGTGGCTGCGCACCGTTGAGGGAATCGACATGAAGCGACTGGCCGTCTGGGGTGATTCTCTGGCGGAGCCCAACCCGCCGAAGACCCGCTTTGCCGTGCCGCACGGAGTCGACTCGCGGCCTCGCGGCTCCGAGCCTCTGGGCCCGTTGCTGGCGGTGCTGGCGTTGTGGCGTGAGCCGAGCCTGGCGGCTGCGGTCGGTGCACGGGGCGGGCTGGTGGCCTTTTCCAGTGTGCTCGGCCATCGCTTCGTCTACCTGCCGCACGACTGTGTTGTGCCGGGTGCGGCTATTCTGGGTGACATTGCCGGGGTGGTCGAGTTGTGTCGGCCTCGACCCCTGCGGTTGGCCGGCCTGGTCGACGGATACAATCGGGCAGTCTCGCCGCAAGTGGCCGAGAAGGCCTACTCGAGGGCCAGGGCGGCGTATCGGCGGGCCGGTGCCGGGTCGAGCTTCGAGCTGGATGCCTCGCAGGGACCGACTCGGCAGTCGGTGGCCTGGCTGCTGAAGGTACTGGAGCCTCAGTCGGGCAGCGACAGGCACAGCAACTTGCCGTAGCGGTCCTTGACGAACAGGCGGCGGCCCGAGAGCACTACGTGCGGCCAGGCGTCGGCACGGGACAGGCCGGGCACTCGGGCCAGTTCACGATAGGCCTTCGGCGAGCGGCCAAAAGTTTCGGCCAGCATCAGGTCGCCTCGATTGGCCCAGATGATCAGTCGCTTGTCGGAAGTCAGGATGCACGAGCCCTGTGAGCCGACTCGGCCGCCGTGCCACAGGCGTTTCCCGGTCGCGAAGTCCAGGCAGTGGACTCCCTTCCAGGCCCAGTAGACCCGGTTCTCGTAGATGATCGGGCTGCAGACTCCCGAGGCGAACGGCTGTTTCCAGACCTCGCGGGCCGAGCCCAGCTTCACGTCGTAGCGAGCCACCTCGAGGTGGTTGTACGCCGTGGTGACCACCAGGCTCTGGCCCTGGACGGCGGGAGTTGGGATGTTGTTGGCGAAGTCGGTGGTCCAAGGAATCGTGGCCACGGTGCGGCCGGCCATCGGACCGGCAATCCGGGTGACGACGACGTTCCTCAGAGTCAGCACCACGGCACAGCGGACCCCGTCGACGGTCATCGGCACCGGACTGCCACTGTGGCCGGCCTCGTCCCGGTTCTGGCTGGCCCACTTCTGGCGACCGTCCTTCGGGTCCAGCCCCACCAGATTGCCACTCTTGGCTCCGACCTCAACGACCAGCGTGTCGCCCTGCAGTAGAGGTGAGCTCGTGTAGCCGTAGTCTCGCCGGGTCTTGCGCCGCTTGGCCACTTCTGGACGACGGACCGCAGCGTACTTCTGGTAGAGGTTGATGTGCCACAGCGAGCGTCCTTCGGACCTGGAGTTCCAGCAGCGGAGGTCTCCGTCGATGCTCATCGTGAACAGGCGGCCGGTCTTGGGGTCGAATTCGGGGGTGGCCGAGGGGCCCGAGTAGATCGACTGGTCGCCGACGGCGTGGCGGCCGTAGCGGGGTGAGCGGTACGACTGCTTCCAGAGCACTTTGCCGGTCTTGGCGTCGAGGCACCAGAGCGTGTCCTGGTTGGACTTCCAGCCCAAAGCGTACAGACGGTTGCCCACAACCAGCGGGCTGCCGCAGCCCTCGCCAACTCCCGTCGACCAGGTGGGCTTGGGGTTGAGCCATCGAGATCCGTTTCAGCCGGATGATTCGGGGCTGATGTCGTTTCTGGACCGGCCTCGCCAGTGCTCCGAATCGGCTGCCGGGGCCAAGGAGGCAAGCAGCGTCAGTGGCACCAGGATCGCTGTGGCCAGTGGCGGGATGCGGAGTGTCGGTATGAAATGCGGGATGCTCATCACAGGCAGTATGCGACGATGAGGACCAGGGGGCGAACTGTCGGATCAGCGTCCCGAGGCGGCATTCCGACATCGGGGCCGGAGTTGGTAGGATGGTCCCATGTTCAATCTGAAGTGGTTGCCCGAGCTGAGACGCGTCGGGGGTGCGCTGTGCGCTGTGCTGTTGCTTGCGGCGCTGCCGAGTTGTGATGTCGTCGGGGCCGAACCGGCGAAGGCGGGCAAGCTGGAGACTCGTGTTCGAGCGATCTTCAAAGCCCAGTGCCTGAAGTGCCATTCCGGTGCCAAGCCCAAGGGGCAGTTCAGCCTGTCCACCCGCGAGGATCTGGTGCGCGGTGGTGAGACCGGTCGAGTGATCACGCCGGGTAAACCACTTGAGAGCCTGCTGTTTCAGCATGTGCAGGATGGTTCGATGCCGCCGGGTGAGGACAAGCGATTGTCGGAGGCGGATATTGAGACGCTCGAGCGGTGGATCGAGTCGGGCGCACCGTTCGGCAAAGGCGGACGGCTGCCGACAATCATCACCCAGCACGACGTGTATCCGATTCTGCAACTGCGTTGCGTGGTGTGCCATGGCGGCCGCACGAAGCAGGCCAAGCTCGATTTGAGGTCTCGTGAGTCGATCCTGCGAGGCGGCAAATCGGGGCCGGCGGCGGTGCTGGGCATGCCGGAGACCAGCCTGCTGCTGAAGAAGATCCACGACGGCAGTATGCCGCCGCGCCGCGACCTCGTGGCGGCCAGTATCAAGGTGATTGAGCCGGGTGAACTCGAGAAGCTGACCCGCTGGATCGGCGAGGGAATGCCGCTGGTTCCCGACCCGCCGACGTCGGGACAGGTGCCGGTGGTCACCGACGAACAACGCAAGTTCTGGGCCTTTCAACAGCCCCGAGCAGCCAGCGTGCCGGCCGTGAACTCGGGTGACCGGGTCCGCAACCCGATCGATGCCTTCCTGTTGAAACGACTCGAGGCCCGCGGCTTGTCGTTTTCGCCCGATGCCGATCGCCTGAGCCAGCTGAGACGAGCCACCGTCGACGTGACCGGCTTGCCGCCTCGGATCCCCCAGACCAGGCGACAGGCAGAGGGTGAACCGCAGATCGATTCGCTGGAGATCTGGCAGGCGGACGCGGATGGGGACTCGTTGGGGGATTGGGATCGGCAGGTCGACCGGCTTCTCGCCTCGCCCCACTTCGGTGCCCGCTGGGCCCGCTTCTGGCTCGACCTGGCCGGCTACTCGGACTCCGACGGCATCCAGAACGCCGACCCGATCCGCCGCTCGGCTTACAAGTATCGCGACTACGTCATCCGTTCGTTCAACGACGACAAGCCCTACAACCGCTTTCTGCTCGAACAGATCGCCGGGGACGAGCTGGCCGATTATCGGCGGGCGAAGGTGGTGACCGAGCAGATGGCCGACAACCTGGTTGCGACCGGGTTCCTGAGATTCGTGCCCGATGCAACGTATGCCAACATCACCGGCTTCGTACCCGACCGCCGAGATGTGATCGACGCCGAGCTCGAGGTACTGACCTCCGCGGTGATGGGACTGACTCTGAAATGTGCCAAGTGCCACTATCACAAGTTCGACCCCCTGCCCCAACGGGATTACTACCGCCTGGCGGCTGTCTTCAAGGGAGCTCTGGATGAGAACGACTGGTTGAAGCCCTACGGCACCAAGCAGTTCAGCAGCGGACCGATCGGGTTCCGACACATGTCGGTGGTCAGCACCCGCGAGCAGAAGGCGGTCGAATCTCACAATAGCGGGATCGAGGCGGCAATCGCCGCGGCTCGCACGGCACTGTCGGAGCGGGCCGCCGCGGCCCGGAAGAAGCAGGTCGAAGCCCGCCTGGAGAAACTGCCGGCGGTGATCCGTGACGATGTCCGCAAGGCCCTGGCGACCGAGCAGGCCAAACGGACCCCGGTCGAAAGCTACCTCGCCGAGAAGTTCGGATCGCTGCAGAAGATCGACGACGCGACGCTCAAGAAGCTGGACCCCGCCTATGCCAAGTCGGTGGTCGAGACTGACAAGCGGGTGAAGGAGCTTGGGGGGCAGAAACGGGAACAGCCCTTCGTGCGCGCGCTGTGGGACCGCGGGTCGCCGTCGCCCACCTACGTACTGGTCCGCGGCAATTACCTGACACCGGGTCGCAAGGTCGAGCCTGGTGTGCCCGAGGTGCTGGCACCTCGAGGGTTTGATCTCGATGTGCAGCCGCCCTTCCCCGATGCCGAGTCGACCGGCCGCCGCCTGGCGTTTGGCCGCTGGTTGACGGCCGATCAGCATCCGCTGACGGCCCGGATCATTGTCAACCGGATCTGGAAGCACTACTTCGGCCGCGGGATCGTCGCGACTCTGGACAACTTCGGCGAAACCGGCGAGCGGCCCACGCACCCCGAATTGCTCGACTGGCTTGCCGTCGAGCTGGTACGCAATGGCTGGCGGCTGAAGCCGATTCACCGCCTGATTCTCAATTCCACCGCCTACCGTCAGTCCTCCGCGGTGACCGACCGCGGCGAGGAACTCGATCCGGAAAACCTGCTGCTGAGCCGGATGCCTCTGAAGCGACTCGACGCCGAGAGTCTTCGAGACAGCCTGCTCGCGGTCTCCGGCGAACTGGACACTCGCCAGTTTGGACCCGGCGATGCCGTCAGCTCTCGGGCCGACGGATTGGTGACGGCAGTCCGCGGCCCCCGGGGCTGGCGACGCAGCATCTTCCTGCTGCAACGTCGCACCCAGATCTCAACCCTGCTGCAGAACTTTGACCTGCCGCGGATGAGCCCCAACTGCATCGAGCGACCGATCTCGATTGTCGCACCCCAGGCACTGCACCTGCTCAACAACAAGGCGATCCGCGAACTGGCAGACCGGTTTGCCGAGCGAGTCGAGGCTGAGGTGGGCGACAACGTCAGGCTGCAGGCGACTCGAGTCTTCCGGATCGCGCTGGCACGGGTGCCGAATCACGAGGAACTGGCGGCCTGTGTCGGAGTACTGCAGCGGTTGCGCAACGAGTGGGCGGCGAAACTGAAGAACGACCAAGCAGCCGCCAATCGACGGGCCCTGGGAAACCTCTGCCACGCCATAATGAACTCCGCCGCCTTCATGTACCTGGACTGAACACCGCAGCCTGAACACCGCAGCCTGAACACCGCAGCCTGAACACCGCAGCGTGTCGATGACACGACGAGGATTTCCACGATGCTCTCCCACGCCTCACAACGCTCTCAGATGTCGGTGTCGTCGGTATCTCGGCGTGGGTTCTTCGAATCGATTTCCAGCGGGCTGGGCACCGCCGCCTTGGCCAGCCTGCTCAGCCAGGACCTCTACGGCAGCAACGGCCTGTTGGGGGCCGAGGCGGGGAGTGGTCAATCGGAGTTCCCCGACCAGAGTCCCAAGCAGCCTCACTTCGAACCTCAGGCCAAGGCAGTTATCCACCTGTTCATGAACGGTGGACCCAGCCAGATGGACCTGTTTGATCCCAAGGAGGAGCTGACGCGCAACCACGGCAAGAGTTATTTCGACAAAATCGCCGGTGAGGTCGAGAATCCCGGTGCGGCCGGTGCGTTGATGCGGAGTCCATTCCGGTTTCGCCGGCATGGCGAGGTCGGGATGGATGTCTCGGAGCTGCTGCCTCACCTGGCGACGCAGGTCGATCGGATCAGCCTGGTCCGCTCGATGTACACGACCAACCTGACTCACGAGCCCGCGCTGTTCATTGCTCATTGCGGCCGCATGAACCCGGGTCTGCCGAGCCTGGGGTCGTGGGTCACCTACGGCCTGGGCAGCGAGAACCAGAACCTGCCGGCCTACATCGTGTTGGACGACCCGGCGGGTTTGCCGGTCAACGGAGTACAGAACTGGCAATCGGGCTACCTGCCGCCGGTTTACCAGGGCACAAGGTTCCGGGCGACCGGCAAGCCGGTGTTGAATCTGGATCGCGAGTACGAGGAGGCCGACTCGGTCGTGAAACTTGAACGCGACCTGATCGGCACGCTCGACCGGATCCACCGTCGACGCCGTACCGGGCAGCCTCAGCTGGACGCCCGTCTGGCGAGTTACGAGCTGGCCGCCAGGATGCAGTTGGCGGCCTCGGACGCGTTGGACATTTCCCAGGAAACCGCGCTCACGCAAAAACGTTACGGGGTGGGTGGCAAGGCGACCGATTCCTACGGACGCCGCTGCCTGATCGCTCGCCGCCTGATCGAACGGGGTGTCCGCTTCGTGCAGTTGTTCATCAACTTCCAGATCTGGGACAACCACACCAACATCGGTTCGGCGTTGCCTGCGGCCTGTCGCAAGACCGACCAGCCGATCGCCGCGTTGCTCGAAGACCTCGACCAACGCGGGTTGCTCGACAGCACGTTGGTGGCCTGGGGTGGCGAGTTCGGCCGTTTGCCGATCGCCCAGTTGGCTGGAGACAAGAACGTGTTGAAGGCGGGTCGCGACCACAACCAGAACGCGATGGTGACGTGGCTGGCCGGTGCGGGCATCAAGCGGGGTCACATCCACGGAACGACAGACGAGATCGGCCTGAAGGCGGGCGACCAGAAGGTGACCGTCCACGACTGGCACGCCACGGTGCTCGACCAGCTAGGGATGCATCACCAGGAATTGTTCTATCGACGCAACGGCCTGAAGGAGCGGCTGACGTCGGTGTTTCCGGCCAGGGTGATCGAGGAGATCTGTGCGTGAGCCGTTTTCGGGGGCCGCTGATCGGGATCGAGTGGCGGGCTGCGGGACGATGGAGATTGAGGCAATGAGCAAAGTCGTCTATCCTACGGGGAGTTGGGGTGACGGCTGTTTCCATGTCGAGATACAGGAAGTCCGACGATGAGCGATGAAGTCCAGATTACCGGCGAACCGATGACGGTTCCCACGATGTGCCGATTCACGGTCGACCGACCACTTTATCCGGACCAGTCGTTTCATTTCGGCAGTGCCGAGGCGGCCGAGATGTCGCCATTGGCCAGCCGGTTGTTTGCCATCGAGGGTGTGGCCGGGGTGCTGATTACCGACAACCGGGTCACGGTCACCAAGCACGGACCCACTCCGTGGCCTGAGGTCGGTCCCCAGGTGGGAGCATCGATCCGTGAGCACCTGGCATCGGGTGACCCGGCCGTGGACCCGAGTGTCCGCGAGTCGATCCCGCCGGTTGACGTGTTGCGTGACAGGATCCAGGGGATTCTCGACCGCGAGGTCAACCCGTCGGTGGCCAGCCATGGTGGCGTGGTGCGGTTGCTCGATGTGAAGCAGAACATGGTCTACGTGCAGATGGGCGGAGGTTGCCAGGGCTGCGGGATGGCCGACGTGACGCTGAAGCAGGGTGTGGAGATTGCGATCCGGTCTGAGATCCCCGAGGTGGGCGAGATCATGGACACGACCGATCACGCTTCGGGCAATAACCCGTATTACGCCCCGTCGAAGAAGTAGTCCTTGGGCGGTTCCCGGTCGAGCGTCGCATGCCCCGCCTGCTGCTGATGCTGCCGACACGGACCTACCGCACTCCCGCGCTGCTGGCCGCGGCGGCTCGATGCGGTGTCGAGTTGACGGTGGCGTCCGAGGAGGACAGTTCGGTCGCGCACCTGAACCCCGCCGGATTTCTCACGCTTCCCTTCTCGACTCCCGATGCCTGCGCCCTGCCGGTGCGAGAGTTCTCGCGGCAGTATCCGATCGACGCGGTGATTGGGATCGACGACTTGGTGGTCGAAGCCACTGCGGTGGTGGCCCGGTCGCTGGATCTGCCACACAACGACCCCGACGCTGTGGCGGGGGCTCGCGACAAGAAACGCTCTCGCCAACTGCTGGCCGCCGCCGGTGTGGCCTGCCCCGAATTCGTGTGGCGGAGTTTTGACGAGCCGGGCCGGGACCTGCCGCCGGAATTCGGATTCCCGGCGGTGGTCAAGCCGCTGGATCTGTCGGCCAGTCGGGGAGTGATCCGGGTGGATGACGGTGAGCAGTTGACGGCGGCGGTGGAGCGGGTCGAGGCGATCGTGGCCGATGAGGCGAAGTACCTGGCTGAGTCAGGGTTCCTGGTCGAGAGTTTCGTGTCGGGTCCGGAGGTGGCTGTCGAGGGGCTGTTGCGAGACGGGGTGCTTGAGGTGCTGGCGATTTTCGACAAGCCCGAACCACTCGAGGGGCCATACTTCGAGGAGTCGATCTACCTGACGCCTTCTCGATTGAGCGAATCGCAGCAGGCCGAGCTGGTCGAGACATCCGCTGCGGCATGCCTGGGGCTGGGCCTAAGCGAGGGGGCGGTGCACATCGAGCTGCGGGTGACCGGAGCGGGTCCGGTGGTGATCGAGGTCAACCCGCGTGCGATCGGGGGCTTGTGTTCGGACGTATTGAAGTTCGGGACCGGACTGACCTTGGAAGACCTGCTGCTGAATCACGCCCTGGGTGACCGGGCTCCGTTGCCGGAACGGGTGGATCGGGCTGCGGGTGTGCTGATGCTCTCGGTGGGAGGTGGCGGAACGCTCGAGCGGGTCGAGGGCATTGAAGCGGCCGAGGCGGTGTCCGGGGTCGAGCGTGTGGCGATCACGGCTCACCCGGGTCAGCTTTTGCAGAAGTGGCCCGAGGGCGGAGCGTATCCAGGTTTCGTATTCGCCTCAGGTTCCACCGTCGCAGAAGTCGAACGCTCCCTGAATGCCGCCAACGCCACCCTGACCCTGATCTACGAGTCTTGATGTAGGTCAGGCTGTGCCTGACCTGCAGGTTGCGAGTGCGTTGACTGGGCGTGTCAGGAGCTGTCTTTCCAAGTCTCGATCAGGCAATCGAGGAAACTGGGCAGGTTGCATGAGAGGCGAGTGTCGTCGCCACTCGATTGGCTTGTCTGCGAGATCAGGAATCGCCGGGACGCGTGGATCATGTCGGCGGTGTGGTCCAGTGCGTCCATGTCCTTGGGGCCGGGCGAAGACGTCAGTTTGATCTCAATCGCCCACAGTTGCTTGCCGAAGTCCAACACGAGGTCGATCTCGTGTTGATCGCTGGTCCGAAAGTAGTAGGGGTGGAATGGTGCGCCGAGTGCGGCGAGAAGCCCGAGGGTGTGGTTGATGACAAACCCTTCCCAACTCGCACCAACCCAGGGTTGCGACAGCAATGCGTGTTCATCGGCGACGTTCAGCATCGCGTGAAGCAGGCCGCTGTCACGCCAGTAGACCTTGGGGCTCTTGATCAGTCGCTTCTTGATGTTCGCCTGGTACGGTTGCAGCCTGCGAATCAGGAAGGCTCCCACGAGGTAATCGAGGTAGCCGTTGACGGTGTGATAGGAGAGTCCGAGGCTGGAGCCCACTTGCGACGCGTTCCACTGCTGGCCGTGAACCGCAGCCAGTATTCTCAGGAGACGGTCGGTCGTTTGAGGCTGGGCGGTCAGACCCCAGGTCGGAAGGTCGCGTTGGCTGAGCAGAGCGAGGTAGTCGATCTGCCATCTGAGAAAGTGCCCGGCTTGCATCACCCCTCCGTCCGGGTAACCACCGCAAAGCCAGCGTCTGTTGCTCGAGGCCCTCGATTCCAGTTCTGGTAAGAGAAACGGAGTCAATTCGACCAGCGACAGTCGCCCGGCCAGAGACTCCGAGACCTGGACCATGAGCGATGGGGAAACGGAGCCCAGAAGGAGAAAACGACCCATCCGCTTGCGGTCCTGATCAATGGCTCCTCGCAGTCGAGAAAACACATCGGGCCACGATTGGGCCTCGTCGAGAATCACCAGGTCCGGTCCGGCCACCAGAGTGTCCCACTCGAGGTCGAGACGCAGCCGGTCGGATTCCTGCTCGAGATCGAAATACCGTCCGCCGATCGACCGTGCCAGCGTTGTCTTGCCGCACTGCCGCGGGCCGACGAGTGCCACAGCAGGGCAACTCGAAAGGCGTTCCAGCACGAGCGGCTCAACAAGTCGTCCTATCATGTCTTGTAGTTTAGAAGTTGACTTCTATTTTACAAGACATGTCCCGGCCCGAGTGTTCGGGTCATCGGAGGTGTCGCAACACGAGGCCTGTAGGTCAGGCTGTGCCTGACAGTGTAGCCGCAGACCGCCATTGCGTCTGCTCCCCCCACGTCCGTAGCGTCTCACAT
>CAUZJR010000033.1:0-19902 GCA_963580005.1 Planctomycetota bacterium | reverse complement strand
TCTTCGACGTCGTCGACTCCGGCCGACCAGGCCAGCAGTTCGCCGTCGTGGTCGTAGAGTTCCAGGTCCAGGTCGCCCTCCTCGTGGTCGAACTCGATCGCGACGAAGTGACCCGGTTCGCCCTCGCCGGCCAATTCGAAGGCATACCAGTCCTCGTCGCCGGACTCGTGGATCGAGAGTCCCATGTCGTCGACGTCGCCGTGACCGGTGACGACTCCCAGTTGGGTGGCTGCCTCGAACGAGTCGTTCGGCTCGAACAGGTCCAGGGCACTGAGCAGCGTGCGGTCCTCGAGCTGTTCGACCGCCGGTGGGGTGTCACGGCGGTGGGACCGACGGCGGCTCGGGAGACCACCTCGGCGGAGGCCTCGGGTTCGGCCCAGAGTGGTTCGGATCGCGCGACGCCAAAAGACCTGAGAATCAAGCAACATCGCCATCAACTCCTCGAATGTCAGACCGTGTGTGAGACTGCTGTGGTGCCGTGTGCTTTGAGACACGGGGTCGGGACGCAGCGGGATTGAGACTTCCGGGGGCGTCGTAGCGTGGCACGCCCGGATGCACCTCCGGCGACCCAGCGACCCGGACGGGTCGCTGCGGGGAAAAAGAGCAATCGGCCATCGAAGCCTCCCGTCCTGGAGGACTCTCTGGGAGCGTCAGTCGTGTACTCGTCGATCGTTGGTGACCCCGAGCCTGTGACTCCCAGTCCCAAGTGGCCCGCCTGTTCCCTGCAGCAGCAACCTGAGCGTACCCGGAACAATTGGAGTTGAGGAGTCCAGTTCCGGAAATTTCTTGTGAACCGGACATGTCGCGGCCGGGGTCGAGACGGGTCGGGGTGCCACGATCGGAAAAGATCGGAAAAACCGTCACGGCTTGCCCCGGGGCGGTGCAGAAAAGTCTCTGGAGTTGTCATTCGGCTGGTAGGACCGCCCGAGGGGGACGGCTATACTGAACCGGTCCCAGCCACGACGGTTTCTTTATTGAGGGTGTCTGTTTCAGGACGCCCGGGTTGAGTGTCTCGCTGATGTCCCGATGCCCTCGCATCCTCGTCCTGCTCGTCGCTGCAGGGATCCTCGGTGCAGCGAACCAACCGGCCTCGGCCCAACCTGCTGCGACTAAAAAGGCTGCGACCAAGAAGCCCGCGGTGAAGAAAGCTGCGACCAAGAAAGCTGCAGCGAAGAACGCGGCGACCAAGAAAGCTGCAGCGAAGAACGCGGCGATCAAGAAGCAGGAGGCGGCCAAGCTTGAGGCGTCGCGAGCGGTTGAGCGGTTGTTACGTGGGATTTTTGGCGGCGGTCCGAGGATCAAGCCGGTTCCGGTTGGTCCTGGTGTGGCTCCGGCCAAGGGAAAGAAGCCCGTTGGCAACGGTGATCCGAATGCCCGGGACCGGATCGACCTGCTGGCCCCCCAGGATCCTCGCCAGGCGAAGTTGTTGCGGCAGGCCCACGGCTGGTTGAAGGCGGGCCAGCACGCGAAGGTGCTCGAAGCGGTCTCGGTGCTGCTGAATCCGCCCGAGGCGGCTCGGTTCGAGTCGGATTCGTTGTTCCGCAGCGAGGGGGGTCGTTGGATCACGGTCCGGGACGAGGCGAACCGGTTGCTGGGGAGATTGCCCGAGCCGTTCCGCGAGACATTTCGGACACGATTTGGTGCCGAGGCGACTCGGCGGTTGTCCGAGGCTCAGTCCAGTGGTGGCGAGTCAGCGATCGTGGAGGTAGCTGACCGCTTCTTTCACACTTTGGCGGGTCGCCAGGCGGCCAACCGCCTGGCCTCGCGTCACATCGACCGGGGTCGGCTCGGCCTGGCCGCGTTCTGGCTGAGCCGGTTGCTGGAGGCGGGTGACCCGGTGGCGGGTACGGCGGCATGGCGTTTGAAGGCGGCTTGGGTCTTCCACCGCGTGGGTCAGCCCCAGCGGGTCAAGACCCTGCTGGCTGATCTCTCGGATGCGGGCCGACTGCGGATCCCGGGAGTGGGCGAGGTGGATCGGGACCAGTGGCTGGGTGCGTCGCGACCGGCGATTCTGCCCGAGCCGGTCCTGGTCGACTGGCCGGTCTTTTATGGCAGTCCTGCGCGGCGTGGTCGAGCCCAGGGGGGGGCTCCGCTGTTGCTCTTGCGCTGGCACCGCCGGTTGACTCATCGTCACGCCGTGGCCGCGGTGGTCCGGGAACTGGTCGAAGATCTCGATGACCTGGGCCGGCCGATGATCCCGGCCTTCGTGCCGCTGGTGGTTGGCAACAAGGCGATCTTCCGCACGCTGCGTGGGATCGAGGTGGTCGATATCGACAGCGGGCGGGTGCTGTGGGAGACGCGACCGGAGGTGGCGGTGGAGAGCCTGATGGGTGGCCGGGGGAGTCGCACGTCTTCGAGTGTCTCACGCCTGGGCGGGATCCAGCGGGTCCAGATGGGCGGCATGCCTGGAGCCAACGTGATGAGTTTCGGAGCGGTGAACGGGGCTGCTCTGAGTCATCCTCTGACCGGTCTGCTCTTCCAGCACGCACTCCACGGAGTCCCTTCCAGCGATGGTTCGCAGGTCTTCCTGGTCCAGGCGCGGTCGCTGTTGCGAGGCGTCTTGCCGCCGTCGCGGTTTGGAGGCTTCAACCCCTTCGGCGGCTCCAACACCAAGCAGGCCGGCCAGTGGAACACCCTGGCGGCGTTCGATCTCGCCAGCGGTCGGCCGACGTGGGAGGTGGGTGGAGCGAAGATGGACGAGCCGTTTGACCTGCCCTTGGCCGGGACACGGTTCCTGGGCGCTCCGGCTCCTCAGGACGGACGCCTGTACGTGGTGGGCGAACAGAACAACGAGATCAGGCTACACGTACTGGAGGGGGCCACCGGCCAACCGGCCTGGTCTCAGCGGATCGCCTACGTGGATGCCCCGGCGTTGGCCAACCCGGCCCGCCGCTTTGCCTCATCGCACGTCGCCGTGGCCGACGGGGTGGCGGTCTGTCCGACGACGGTGGGCTGGCTGGTGGGCGTGGAATGTTCCAGCCGCCGGATTCTCTGGGCTCACCGCTACGCCCGACCTCAACCTCAAGACCCCTCGCGGCGGGGCATGCCGGTGGGATTCCCCGGGGGATCCTCACCCGGGGGACCGATGGCTTCGGCCTGGGCCGCCGCACCGCCGGTGATCTGTGGCGACCGCGTCGTGTTTACTCCTCACGCGGAGCCGATCCTGCACTGCCTGGACCTTTATACAGGTCGGCTGCTGTGGAAGAAGAAGAAGGACTCGTTCCTTTATGTCGCCGGGGGATTCGGGGACCGGCTGCTGCTGGTCGGGTCCGACTCGGTCGCGGCACTGGAACTCTCGGACGGAACAGCCGCCTGGGTGCATCGGCTGAGTCCGGCCGACGGTCGTCCGGCCGGCCGTGGCGTCGGCACACAGGGCCGCTACCACCTGCCACTCTCCTCGGGACAAATCTGCACTCTGGGCCTGGCCGACGGCAAGGTGACCGGGCGGACCTACCTGCCCGAGACGTCCGGCGGCGCAGCGGTGCTGGGTAACCTGGTGATGTCCCGCGGCCTGGTGCTGGCATTGGGTCCGGAGGGCTTGACCGGCTACGAGCAGCGTGAAGCGCTCGAGGCACGGATCAAGACGGCCCTGGACAATGACCCCGCCGACAGTTGGGCTCTGCTCAAGCAGTCGGAACTGGCGTTGTTGGGTCGCGACCATGCGCAGGCGATGCAACACCTGGGGCGGATCGAGGTTTCGAAGCTTGAACCGGGTCACGTCTCGCGTTTCCACGACGCGAGCAGAACGGCGTTGACCGGTCTGGTGCGGTCGGGCCTGGCTGAAGACGGGGCCGGGGTGGACGGTTGGATCGAACAGCTCTCGGGACTGGCCGATTCGCCGGACCGGAAGCGGGAAGTCGGACGATTGAGAGTCGAGCGGGCGGTGGCCCGGAAGCAGTGGGCCTCTGCGGTGGAGGGCTTCCGCCAGCTGGCTCGTGAATTCGGCACGCACCGCGTGTCGTTTGTCCAGGACCGGTCGACCCGGGTTCGCCTGGACCGTTGGGTCAGCGGCCGGTTGGGCGACCTGTGGCCGAAGTTGCCTGCGACCCTGCGAGCGGGATGGGACAAGCAACTGGCACTCGAAGCGACGCAGGTGCTCTCCGGAGACGGCAAACCGCAGCGTGAGTTTGTCGAGGTCTTTGGTTTCCACCGGGCGACGTGGCCGGTTCGGTTCCAGCTGGCCGAGCGAGCTGCGCGAGCGGGGCGGGTGGGAGCGGCGGAGGTGATCTGGTTGCGATTGGCCGAGGAGGCCGAGCCGGCGGTTGCGTCGCGGGCGGTTCGGGCGCTGGCCGATTTCCGCAAGAAGCGTGGCCTGGCAGGCCCCGCCCGGCGAGCGAAGTGGCCAGAGAATGTCGAGATCGTCCGGGCCGCGGGGTCGTCCCGCACCGTCCGACGGCAGGACCTGGAACTCAATCGCCAGAAACTCCCCTGGTTCGAATCTCACCGTACCGTCTTTGACAGCAGCCAGCAGCGACTGATCGTCGAGCGGGTCGAGGATGGTGGCGTGACCTGGTCGGTGCCGTTGCCGCGTTCCGGAGGAGGCAGCAGTGGGAACTACCTGCCGGCGCGGGCGGTGGGCCATCAGCTGATCCTCTACCACCGCGGCATCGTGCAGGCAGTGTCTCCGACCACTCGACAGTTGATCTGGTCTCACTCCGTCGACGTGGCGGCCAACGTTTCGGTGTCGTCGCGGCCGCGTCAGCCGATCATGGTTCGAGGCGAGCAGGCGGGTCCGCAATTGAGCCTGATGATGCAGAACGCTCGTCGTGGCCCGTTGCGAGTGGTCAATCGTCGTGTCGTCTGCGTCTCGGGTCGCCGCAGGCTGACGGCACTCGATACCGCGACCGGCGAAGTGCTCTGGCAACGCGACCGCGTCGCGGCGGGGACCCCGGTGATGGGTAGCGACGAGATCGTCTACCTGGCAGGTGGAGGCCCGATGATGGGTCGACCGCCGGGAATTGCCATGGGATTCCCCGGCGGCATGAGGCCTCCGGGCATGAGGCCTCCGACCGGTACCGCCGCCGTCCGACCCCCGCTGGCCCTCAGGGTTCGGGACGGCAAGCGGCTGAAGATCGAAGGCCTGGCCGACAAGCTGCAGGGGGCGCTCAGGCTACAGGGAACCACGATCACCTGGATCCGCAACGGTGGCTCGGTGAAGCTGTTGGGGTTGAGCTGGACGCAGCTGTTCGTGCAGCGGGACGACGTGATCACCGGCAAGACATTGTGGCAGCACAAGCTCGAGTCCGGTTCGCGACTGACGACTCTCGGCGACGACCACCTGGTGCTGCTCGACGGCAGCGGCCGACTCGGTCGCCTGGACCTCTCGACCGGAACACTCGCGCCGGTGGGCCAGGTCGCCGCGTCGGACCTGAAGGGGTCCAGCAACGTCTTTGCGTTCCAGGACGCGGAGAACCTGTACGTGGCGGTCAACAAGCCGCTGCAGGGCAGTTACTACTCGGTCAACATGCACTCGATCCGGGTCAACGGTCCGTTGCTGGCCTTTGCGCGGACGGCCCAGGGGGGGGCTCCGCGATGGCGTCAGCAAGTCGACGGCCTGAACCTGGTGCTGGAAAAACTCGAGCATTCCCCTCTGCTGCTGCTGGCGTCGCGTCAGTACATGCGTGAGGGCAACCTGCGGTACTACCTGTTGAAGTTGCGTGCGTTGGACAAGGTGACTGGCCAGGCCCGCGCGAAGCTGGAGACTCCGTCGAACTACTGGAGTTTCAACGGGCTGAGGTTGAACCTGGCCGAGCGGTACCTGGAGTTGGGTTCGTACAACCAGCGGATCCGGCTGGTGGTGGGTGGTCAGCAGCGGGCCTCGGCGAAGCCCTAGCCTGCGACGCGGAGTTTGCGGGGCCGCCTGCGGTCACCCGTCCGGTGCGGTTGCTTGAAGCGCCCCGATCCCGCCGCTAACCTGTGGACGCTCTGAGGCCCGCGGCCCGAGTGGTTTCAGTTGGCGCTCTGCACCTTCCGACGGGACACCCGACGCGATGCGTGATTTTGAATACGAGGCTCCGACGACGTTGGACGACGCGGTGGCGATGTTGTCGGAGAACCCCTCCGCGGCACGCCCCCTGGCCGGCGGGACCGACCTGATCGACCACATCCGCACCAGGCGACTCGAACCCGACCTGGTCGTCGACGTCAAGAAGATCCCCGATCTCAACGTGCTGGAACTGTCCGAATCGGGGCTGCGGCTGGGTGCGGCCGTGCCGTGCTACCGGATCTATGGCGACGCAGGAATCGTCTCGGGCTATGCCGCCCTGGCCGACAGCTGCCAGATCATTGGCGGGACCCAGATCCAGAGCCGGGCCAGTGTCGGCGGAAATCTCTGCAACAGCGGCCCCGCCGCCGATTCGACCCCCTCGCTGATCGCCCTGGGTGCGCGGATCGTGATCGCCGGACCCGGCGGTCGACGTGAGGTTGCGGCGGAGGACTTCTGCACCGGGCCGGGGCAGAACGTGCTCGAGCACGGTGAGCTGGTTGTCGAGATCGCGTTTCCGGCCCAGCCGGCGGTCGGAGGATCGCACTACCGCCGCTTCATTCCTCGCAACGAAATGGACATCGCGGTGGTCGGAGTCGGTGCGGCCGTGGAACTCGATGCGTCGGCCGAGACCTGTGTTTCGGCCCGCATCGCCCTGGCGGCGGTCGCCGCCACGCCGCTTTACGTCGAGGCGGCCGGAGCGGCTCTGGCCGGGCAGCCGATCTCTGACGAATCGATCTCCGCCGCGGCAGCCGCGGCCCGCGAAGCGGCCACTCCGATTGATGACATGAGAGGCACGATCGAATTCCGCAAGCACCTGTGCGGTGTGCTGACCGAGCGGGTGATCCGCGAGGCGGTGGCGCGGGCACGAGGAGAAGAGACGGGATACCGGATCGGGCAGTGAACCCGTAGGAAACCAGGCGGAGACCGGACCTGCCGATCGAGGCCACCGACGAGACAGCGACGAGACAGCGACGAGACAGCGACGACACAGACACCGGACGCCAAAACGGACCAGAAGCGATGGCAACAACCCGCATCATTTCCACCTCGATCAACGGCAATCCGGTCGAGTTCCTGGCCGCACCGCGGCAGACTCTGCTCGAGGTGCTCCGAGAGAATCTCGATCTGATCGGCACCAAGGAGGGGTGTTCCAACGGCAACTGTGGGGCCTGCACGGTGATTCTCGATGGCCGCCCGGTCGACAGTTGCCTGGTCCTGGCGGTGGAGGTTGAGGGGAGCGAGGTCGAGACGATCGAGGGCTTGGCTCCGACCGACGGGTTGCACGTGATCCAGGACGCCTTCCTGGGCCAGGCGGCGCTTCAGTGCGGCGTCTGCACGCCCGGCTTCATCATGTCGACCAAGGCGTTGCTCGCGGAGAACTCGTCGCCGAGCGAAGAGGAGATTCGTTTTCACCTGGCCGGAAACCTCTGTCGGTGCACCGGTTATGACAAGATCGTGCGTGCCGTCGAGCAGGCGGCCTCACTGGAGAAGAGCTGATGGCGAGTGTCGAAGAACGCCAGTTCCATATCGAGCCGTTTCCGGGTGGGACGCCGGGAAATCTGCGTTTGGTCGAGGAGGGTCGCTTGCCCGAGTACGACGTGGTGGGCACCCGGCCGATCCGCCATGACGGCACCGACAAGGTGACCGGTCGCGCCCGTTACGGCGCCGACATCAAGCTCTCGGGGCTTCTGCAGGGCTACGTCCTGCGGAGTCCTCACGCACACGCCCGGATTGTCTCGATCGATACGTCCAAGGCGGCAGAGGTGCCCGGCGTGCACGCGGTGTGCACCAACGCCGACATGCCTTCGGCCTCGCACCGTGCCGGGGACCTGGGCGAGGGGATGGTCGACTGGTACCACCTGAACCAGAACGTGCTGGCCAGCGACAAGGTGCTTTATACCGGCCACGCGGTCGCCGCGGTGGCGGCCGATTCGGTTCACATCGCCGAGGAGGCGGCGATGCTGATCGAGGTCGAGTACGAGGTCTTGCCTCCGGTGCTGGATGTCCGAGAAGCCCGGACCGCCGAGGCTCCGGTGCTCAACGACGACGTCCGCACCGATCGTCAGCCGGTCGGAGAGCCGGGAGACACTCCGACCAACGTGGCCAAGCATTTCCATTACGAGAAGGGTGACATCGAGGCGGGGCTGGCGGCCGCGGAGTTGGTGATCGAGCGTGAGTTCACCACCGAGACGGTTCACCAGGGCTACATCGAGCCTCACACGGCCACCGCGTTGTGGTCCGAGGACGGTAAGATCACTGTCTGGACCAGCACCCAGGGCTCGTTCATGATCCGCATGCAGGTGGCCGAGCTGCTGGCGGTGCCGATCTCGAAGGTCAAGGTCGTGCCGATGGAAATCGGCGGCGGTTTTGGCGGCAAGATTGCGGTGTACCTGCAGCCGGTCGCCGCGGTGCTCTCGAGGCTCTCGGGTCGCCCGGTGAAACTGAACATGGATCGGTCCAACGTCTTCGACGCGACCGGGCCGACTCCCGGTTCGTACATGAAGGTCAAGCTCGGGGTGGACGCCGAGGGGATGATCACCGCCGGTGAGGCGGAGTTGCTGTTCGAGGCGGGTGCCTTTCCCGGATCGCCGATCAACCCCGGCTGCATGTGCGTCTTTGCCTGTTACAACGTGCCCAATGGCCGGATCGACGGCTACGACATCTGTGTCAACAAGCCGCGTTCCAACGCCTACCGCGCTCCGGGATCGACTCACGTGGCACTGGCCACCGAGACGATTGTCGACGAGATCTGCGAGACGCTGGGGATCTGTCCGGTCGAGTTCCGCATGAAGAACGCGGTCCACGAGGGTGACGAGCGGGTGGACGGGGTGACCTATCCGCCGATCGGGATGTGGGAGACGATGAAGGCGGTCGAGTTGAGTGACCACTGGCAGTCACCGCTCGAGGGTCCACACCGCGGCCGCGGGATCGCCTCGGGGTTCTGGTTCAACTTCGGCGGCAACTCGGTGGTGGCAGCGACGGTCAACGAGGACGGCACGGTGTCGTTGATCGAGGGTTCGACCGACATCGGCGGGACGCGGGCCTCGGTGTCGATGCAGTTGGCCGAGATCCTGGGGATCGCCGCCGAGGATGTGACTCCGACGGTCGTCGATACCGACAGCATCGGCTACACCGACGTCACCGGCGGCAGCCGCACCACCCACGCCACCGGTCTGGCGGCGATCAAGGCGGCCGAGGACATCCAGGCTCAGCTGTGCCAGCGTGCGGCGATCCTGTGGGACGTCGAGGCTGAGGGGGTCGAATATTCCGACGGGCAGCTCACTGAGGTGAACGGGTCCGAGCCCAGGACGATCAGTTTCACTGAGATTTCGGGCAAGCTGAACCAGACCGGCGGGCCGGTGGTTGGCCGCGGATCGGTCAACGCTGACAAGCACGGAGGGGCCTTCGGGACGCACATTGCCGATGTCGAAGTCGACCCGGATACCGGCAAGGTCCAGGTCCTGCGGTATACGGCGATCCAGGATGTCGGCACCGCGATCCACCCCAGCTATGTCGAAGGTCAGATGCAGGGCGGGGCGGCCCAGGGCATCGGCTGGGCACTCAACGAGGGGTACCACTACGGCGAGGATGGCCGCTTGCACAACGCCAGCTTCCTGGATTATCGGATTCCCACTTGCTACGACCTGCCGGACATCGAGACGATCATCGTCGAGGTGCCCAACCCGGGTCACCCGTTTGGTGTGCGTGGAGTGGGCGAGGTGCCGATCGTGCCTCCCCCGGCGGCGATCGCCAACGCGATCTACCATGCCACGGGCGTGAGGCTCCGCAGCCTGCCGATGTCGCCTCCGAAGCTGATGCACGAGTTGTTGTCCCGCGACGCTTAGAACCCGGGCCCGGCCCGATGCCAGTTGTCCACATCCCCGCCCCCGCGCGTGACCTGACCGGGGGCGAGGTGGACCTGGAGATCGAGGCGACGAGCGTGCGGCGATTGATCGGGGCTCTTGATCAGAGGTTCCCGGGATTCGCCGAGCGCGTGCTCGAGGAGGGTGAGTTGAAGCCGGGTTTGCGGGTGGCTGTTGACGGTCACGTCAGCCCGATGGGCGTGCTGGCCCGGCTCGAGCCGGACAGCCAGGTGCACTTCCTGCCGGCAATCGGAGGCGGCTAGGGGGCGGCTGCCAGCAGGGCCGCGGCCGTTTCGAGCAGGTCCTCGACATCGAAGGGCTTGCGGAAGAAGGCGTCGGCGCCGCGGTCGTGAGCAAACTGCTCGTGACGGGGATCGGTGTTGGCGGTGACGACGATGATCACCGGGGAGGTGGCGTGTCGTTGCCTGAGTCGATCGAGGACGGCGAACCCGCTGCGTCGGGGCATGACCAGGTCGAGCACGACCAAATCGGGTGCGTCGCGTTCGGCTCGGATCAACGCCTCGGACCCGTCGCGGGCTGTCAGGGTCAGGTAGCCTTCGAGCGAGAAGGCCGTGGAGATGACCTCGAGGATCGACTCGTCGTCGTCGACCAGCAGCACGCGGTGTTGACCGGGTTCCTTCACGCGGCTCGCCTCGCTCCCCAACCGGGTGGCATTCGAGTACACTAGGCCAGCCCGATCGAGTCGACAAGATCAGAATCGGGCAGCCGAGGACGTACACTGCCGGCCACTGGCCACCTGACGCCCTCTGACACACAGCGACCTTGTGCGAAGTTGCGCCGGGACGCTCGACCCTGACGGACTCGAATCGACGGGATCTCAACGCGGTGACTGCCACTTCGGTGATCGGTTTGCAGTGGGGCGACGAAGCCAAGGGGAAGATCGTCGACCTGTTGACAGAAGACCACGACATCGTGGTCCGCTACCAGGGCGGCAACAATGCCGGTCACACCGTCCAGTTTGACGGCCAGACCTACAAGCTCTCGCTGCTGCCGGCCGGGATTCTGCGACCCGGAGTCCACTCGGTTGTCACCGGCGGCGTGGTGATCGACCCGCGAGCCTTCCTCGAGGAACTCGACGGGATCACCAGTCGGAACGGAGGCCTCGACGGAGACCTGTTGATCAGCAACCGCGCCCACGTGGTCTTTCCGTGGCACAGGGCCGAGGAAGCGGTTCTCGAAAAGGGTCGAGGCTCGGACGCGATCGGGACCACGATGCGGGGGATCGGCACCTGCTACCGCGACAAGGCCGGCCGGACTCACGCGATCCGCATGGGGGACCTGGTAGGCGGCGAGTCGTTGCGAGAGCGGATTGCCACGGTGGTCGAGCACAAGAACCGGGTCCTGCTGGCCCTGGATCCCGAATTGACCCCGCTGGATGCGGCGGCGATTTTCGAGGAGTACAGCGAGTACGCGACGCGGCTGGCCGGGTATGTCACCGACACCACCTCGCACCTCCACAAGGCTCTTGCCGCCGGGGCGCGGGTGCTGTTTGAAGGCGCCCAGGGCTCGTTGCTGGATCTCGACCATGGCACCTTCCCGTTTGTGACCTCCTCGAACAGCTCCGGAGCCGGCATCCACTCGGGCAGCGGCGTTCCCGAGCGTGCGATCCAGCGGATGATCGGAGTGGTCAAGGCCTACACGACCCGTGTCGGGGGAGGACCGTTCCCGACGGAACTCGACAACGAGATCGGGCAGCACATCCGGGACGAGGGGAATGAGTACGGCACGGTGACCGGTCGCCCTCGACGCTGCGGCTGGTTCGATGCGGTGGCCACCGGGTACGGAGCACGACTCTCGGGAGTCGACTGCCTGGCGGTGATGCTGCTGGATGTGCTGAGCAAGCTGGAGGAGATCCAGGTGTGTGAGGCGTACGAGATCGACGGTGAGCGGACGACCGACTTTCCGGCCCAGCTCGACGAACTCGCCAGGGCCCGCCCCGTGCTCAGGACCCTGCCGGGTTGGCAGAGTGACATCACCGGAATCAGGGAACTGGAGGACCTGCCCGCCGAGGCACGGGCTTACATCGATGTGGTCTCGGAACTGGTCGATTCGCCCGTCGATATCGTCTCGGTCGGACCCGATCGGGAACAGACGATCCTGGTCCATCACGAGTGATCTCCATCGCACGAGGCTGCCTCGCAACTCGCAGTACAACTCCCTCTTGAGCCTCACCCAGACCGATTCACCCAGACCGATTCGACGTCAGGACCAGCGATGAAGATCCACGAATACCAGGGCAAGGACCTGTTGCGAGCTGCGGGAGTCGCGGTGCCGCGTGGGATTGTGGTTCGGACTCCCGAGGAGGCGGAGGCGGCGTTCGGGGAGCTGGGCGGCGAGTTGGTCGTCGTCAAGTCTCAGATCCACGCCGGAGGCCGTGGGAAGGGTCGATTTGTCGAGGAGCCCGAGCAATCCGGGGTGGTGCTGGTCCGCTCGGCCCAGGAAGCTCGCGAACATGCCGCGCGGATGCTGGGCAACACGCTGGTGACGATCCAGACCGGGCCCGAGGGAAAGACGGTCCAGACGTTGTTTGTCGAGGAGGGTTTGGACATCGCCCGGGAGCTCTATCTGGGCATCGTGATCGATCGCGAGACGAGCAGCCCGGTGCTGATCACTTCGACCGAGGGTGGGATGGCGATCGAGGAGGTTGCTGCCGAGACGCCCGAGAAGATTTTCAACGAGCCGTTTGATGTTGTCGACGGGTTGAGTGCCGAGCGGGCCGGTGCGGTGGGCGAGTCTTTGGGCCTGGAGGGCGAGACGCTGCAGAACGCCGTCGAGTTGCTGCCGGCGTTGTGCCGTTTCTTTGTCGAGAGCGACTGCAGCCTGACGGAGATCAACCCCCTGGTGGTGACCGGCGGTGGGCAGCTGCTGTGCCTGGATTCGAAGATGAGCTTCGACGACAACGCGATGTTCCGCCACGAGTCGTTCGAGGAGTTGCGGGACTTGAACGAGGAGGACCCTTCGGAGGTTCGTGCCGGGGAGGCGGGCCTGAGCTACGTGAATCTCGACGGGAACATCGGCTGCCTGGTCAACGGGGCGGGGTTGGCCATGAGCACAATGGACCTGATCAAGTTGCACGGGGGCGAGCCGGCCAACTTCCTGGACGTGGGTGGCGGAGCGGATGTCGACGCGGTGACCGAGGCGTTTCGGATCATCTTGGACGATTCGAACGTCCAGGCCATCCTGGTCAACATCTTCGGTGGGATCATGCAGTGCGACACGATCGTCGAGGCGTTGCTGGGTGCGTATGAGAATGTCGGGATCACCGTGCCGCTGGTGGTGCGGTTGGAGGGGACCAACGTCGAGTTGGCTCGAGAGATGCTCGAGGGATCTGATCGCGACATCATCACGGCCATCGACCTGACCGATGCGGCCCAGAAGGTGGTCGCGACGCTGGGTGCCTGAGTCGCAGGCGGGGCGGGGTGGGCGGATTCAGCGGACACACAACACGTAACGGCGAAATGGCGAATCGATGAGCATACTTGTCAACGAAGAGACGAAGGTCATCTGCCAGGGCATCACCGGTCGGGCCGGGTTGTTCCACAGCCAGAAGTGTCGCGACTACGGGACGCCGATGGTGGGTGGGGTGACTCCGGGCAAGGGCGGGACCGAGATCGACGGGTTCGCGGTGTATGACACGGTGGTCGAGGCGATTGAGGCGACCGGTGCCAATACGTCGATGGTGTTTGTGCCTCCCAGGTTCTGTGCCGCGGCGATCGTCGAGGCGGCTGAGGCGGGGATCGAGTTGATTATCGCGATCACCGAGGGTGTCCCGGTGCTGGACATGGTGCGAGTCCGCAAGCAGATCGACGCGATGGACAGCTGTCGCCTGGTGGGTCCCAACTGCCCGGGGGTGATCACTCCGGGAGTGGCCAAGATCGGGATCATGCCCGGTTACATTCATTCGACCGGTTCGGTGGGCCTGGTCTCTCGCAGCGGGACGCTGACGTACGAGGCGGCGTGGCAGCTGGGCAATGTCGGCCTGGGCCAATCGACGTGCGTGGGGATTGGCGGCGACCCGGTCAACGGGACGAATTTCATCGACGTGCTGGAGTTGTTCCAGGCCGACCTTCAGACCGAGGCGATCCTGATGATCGGCGAGATCGGTGGGAACGCGGAGGAAGAGGCGGCGGCCTACATCGAGGCTGAGGTGACCAAACCGGTGGCGGCGTTCATTGCCGGAGCCACGGCACCTCCGGGCAAGCGGATGGGACATGCCGGGGCGATCATTTCCGGCGGCAGCGGCACCGCTGCGGACAAGATCGCGGCGCTGCGAGCCGCGGGGGTCGAGGTGGCCGAGAGTCCCGCCGACATGGGCGAGGCACTGAAGCGGGCGATCGAACGGGCCGGCGATTAGAGTGCGGGGGTCACCGTGAGCCCTTCCTCACGGGCACCACCAATCGCAAGAAGGGGTCAGGCCCGGATGTTTGGCGCCTGGCGGCTTCAAACATCCGCGTCTGACCCCG
Source organism: Planctomycetota bacterium (assembly GCA_963580005.1). GTDB lineage: Bacteria > Planctomycetota > Planctomycetia > Planctomycetales > Planctomycetaceae > UBA8437. The sequence continues at coordinate 5,569 of CAUZJR010000033.1, read as the reverse complement.
GCGCTATTTCTCGTCGTCGGCGCAGACCCAGCCTGCGAGTGTGGGGGTGTCGTCGCACAGCTCGGTGGAATCGAAGTAGATCCCGATTTCGCGAGCGGCCGCCTCGGGACTGTCGCTGCCGTGGATCAGGTTCATCTGGCGGCTGGCTCCGAAGTCGCCCCGGATCGTGCCCGGTGCCGCGTCGCGTCCGTTGGTCGGCCCCATCAGGCTCCGCATCACACCGATCGCCTCAGGACCCTCGACCACCAGGGCGATCACAGGCCCCGCCGTGATGAACTCCTCGAGCAACGGATAAAACGGTTTCTCGAGATGCTCGGCGTAGTGCTCGGCAGCCAACTCGACGGTGACATTGAGCATCTTCATGCCGACGATCTGCATGCCCTTGTTTTCGATCCGGGCGAGCAGCTGACCGGCGAGGCGGCGCTGGATGCAGTCGGGCTTGAACAGAATCAGAGAACGCTCGGTCGCCATCGTGGTGGTCCCTTGGGGATGAAAAGGGGCGTCGGATGTCCCGGCAGGCCTCGAGCCGATCTCGAGGGGCGGGTACTCTAGCGACCCGCCCCTAGCCGAGCAACATCTTCCGGAAGTCACCAAAGAGGTAGTGACTGTCGTGGGGCCCGGCGGAGGCCTCGGGATGATACTGCACCCCAAACGCCGCTTGCTGTCGACTGCGAATTCCCTCGACGGTCTGATCGTTGAGGTTCACATGAGTCACCTCGATCTCCTCGCCAAGGCTCTCGGGATCGAGTGCAAAGCCGTGGTTCTGCGTGGTGATCTCGACCTGGCCGGTCGCATGGTTCAATACCGGCTGGTTGGCTCCGCGGTGACCAAACTTCAGCTTGAAGATCTCCGCCCCCAGGGCCAGCCCCAGCAGCTGGTGACCCAGGCAGATGCCAAAGATCGGTTGGTGACCCAGCAGGCCGCGGATCGTCTCGATGGCATATCCCAGCGGCCGAGGATCACCGGGTCCATTCGAGAGGAACACGCCGTCGGGTTCGTAGGCCAATACCTCCTCGGCCGTCGCCGTGCCGGGTACCACCGTGACCCGGCAACCCAACTGCCTCAGGTGGCGGGGAATATTCCATTTCATGCCGTAATCGATGGCGACCACGTGAGGCCCTTGGGCGGGGTCGGCGGCCGCTTCGTTCAGACCCTCGTATCCGGGAGTCACCGCCGCCTGGACCAGTTCGTCCAGCGACTCGGACCACTCGGCCGATTCTCGAGGAATCACCTCCCTCACCAGGTCCTGCCCCACCAACTCGGGACTCGCCTGGGCCTTCTTGACCAGGGACGCGTCGTCGGAGTCGGTGGTCGAGAGGACTCCGGTCATGGCACCGTGGATGCGGATCCGCCTCACCAGGGCCCGCGTGTCGATGCCCTCGATCCCGATCACACCGTGTTGCTCGAGGTAGTCCTCCAGCGGCCAGTCCAGTCTCTGGTTGCTCGGAAACCGACACAACTCGCGGACCACGAAGCCTCTCAGGGCCACCCCACCACTCTCGACGTCGACCGAGTTGGCGCCGTAGTTGCCGATCAACGGGTAGGTCATCGTCACGATCTGGCCGCAGTAGGACGGGTCGGTCAGGATCTCCTGGTACCCGGTCATGCTGGTGTTGAACACCACCTCGCCGTAGACCTCGCCGCTGGCCGCGAACGCGTTTCCGGTATAGACCGTTCCATCGGCCAGCGCCAGCTTGGCGATTCGTTCGTCCATGGGATGTCCTGCTGCAATGGCCCACCGGCGAAGAACCGCGGCCGGCCGGCTGCTCGATTCGCACTCACCCAAGTGCGACCGGGACAACATGTACCAGATCGAGACGGCAAATTGAAGAGACCGCCGGGGCGGTTGCCCCGGCGGTCCTTTGCATTGCTGGTATGCCGACCCGGTCCACTCGACCTCAGATTCCCTCGATCCCGTCCTCGCGGCCGTGCAGCAGCACGAATTCGTCGAAGCGAATCTCGGCCCGCTGGGGGTCGGCGATCGACTCGAAGAGCCGCTCGATCACCGAGTGGAAGTGTCCGCGCTTGAGTGAATAGAAGTTGTGCTTTCCGTCACGCCGGGCCTCGATCAGGTCGGCCTCACGCAACAACGCCAGGTGATGACTCACCGCCGGCTGACTCTGGTCCAGCCGCGTGCACAGGGCCGTCACGTGCAGTTCCCGCTCACGACCCAGGTACAACAGGATCCGCAGCCGTGTCTCGTCGGAGAGCAGCTTGAAGATACCCAGCAACTCGTGCTCCAGCTCGTCGGAAAGAAACAGTCCCTGGGCAGGAGCATCCATCACGTTCGTGCTCATCGTTTCGCCTGTCTTTTCTGTGGTATCCGTTGAGGAGGACTCGGTACCAGTTCCATCTGGCTGCCGAGCCTCCTCGTGAAGTTCAGTGGGGGTGGGTTCACCTCGATTGCTGTCGTCGCTCACCAGTGTCGGTCCTTCACTCTCTCGCACTCGATCGATTGATCGATGAGCGCCCCATCGGTCGGCTCATCTCCATTCGGTGGAATCCCATTCCTGGAATGGACTGCCCGCTATCGACCAGGCGATTGGCTGGTCCGACGAGACCGGAGGCGAGTTTCGAAACTCGAAATGCCGACGGAACCACCAGATTGAGCACCATTGGCCGATAATCGGATCGGACCCATGATGCTGCCTGCCAGTTGCCTGGTTCAAACAGCCTAAATTGTCTGTGGTTGTGGTGTTGTGTCAGAAATGACGCTTCAAACTGCGGTAACAGCACCGTGCCCGAATGGGCCGCACGAAATGAAACTGAGGGGAATGCGTAGGACAGGAAGTCTAACAGCTGTTACCAATTTCGGTCGGGGGACCCGGAACCGGGTCGAATCGACCGAACGCCGTCATTATGGAGGTGGCGTGAGAGGTCGTCAATGAGTTGAATGGAAGATTCCGGGCGAATTGCAGTCGGGTTGAGACGCGGGAATTCGTCCGGTTTTCGGTGCAGGTGTTGGAGCGATTGGTGATGACCGAGAGCGAGCACGATCGGGGGGGTGAGTTTTGCTGCCTGGACGGAATCCGTGCAGTGGTCACCGGATCCTCGAGCGGAATGGGTCGTGCGATCGCGTGGGAACTCTCACGAGCCGGGGCACGCGTTGTGGTTCATTGCCGCGAGTCGGTCGAATTGGGCGAGGCGTTGGTCGAGTCGATCCGTGGTGAGGGTGGTGAGGCCGAGCTGCTTGTGGCCGATCTCTCGGATCCCCAGCAGGTGGATGCGATGCTGGATCGGAGCTGGCAGTTGTTCGGCGGCGTCGACGCCTGGGTCAACAATGCCGGTGTCGACCTGTTGACGGGTTCGGCGGCGGGCTGGAGTTTTGATGAGAAGTTGGCGGCGTTGTGGGAGGTGGACATCCGGGCAACGATTCGGTTGGCCCGTGAGGCGGGAAATCGGATGCGAGAGTCTGGTGGCGGCTCGGTCTTGAACATTGGCTGGGACCAGGCCGAGCGGGGGATGGAAGGAGACAGTGGCGAGTTATTTGCTGCGGCCAAGGGGGCGGTGATGTCCTTCACTCGCTCGCTGGCTCTGAGCCTGGCACCCACCGTGCGGGTCAATTGCATTGCTGCCGGCTGGATCCGCACCGGATGGGGTGAGACGGCCGGTGAGGCCTGGCATCAGCGGGTCCTGGCCGAAACGCCTCTGGGCCGCTGGGGCGAGCCGGCCGACGTGGCTCACCTGGCCCGCTACCTGCTGAGCGAAGAATCGAATTACCTGACCGGCCAGGTGATCTATGCCAATGGTGGAGCCGAGCGGTAGTAGCAGTTGTTGCATCAATCTGACACGAGACTACATCGAGGAGAGAAACGATGGGCGAGGACGTGGTTTTGAGCGAAGAGGAGATCCAGGCGGCACTCGAGTCATTGCCGGGCTGGGAATCGCAGGACGGCTGGTTGCAGCGGAGCTACCAGACCCCCGGCTGGCCTCACACCCTGGCCCTGGCCGCGGCGGTGGGATATGCGGCCGAGGCGGCCTGGCATCACCCCGATCTCGAGCTGGGCTACGCCCGGGTCAAGGTCAAGCTGCAGACTCATCGAGTCCGTGGCATCACGACTCACGACACGGCCCTGGCGTCGCGGATCGAGGAGATTGCGATGTGGGTTCCGGGTGACGATTCGCCACTGGACGGATTCCCCAAGACCTGGGTGAAGTGAGTGGAGCGTCCCGAGCGGATCCTGTTCGTGACCGGCCGTTTGGCCGAGTCGCCTCTGCGCGACGTGCTCTCGACCGCCTCGGTTACCTCGGCGGAGGCATCGGGTGCGGGTGCGGGTGCGGGTGCGGACTGGTCGTTTGACGTGGCGGTGCTTGGTGTCAGCGTGGCGGCCTTGCTGCACACCGACCTGGTCGCCAGGCGGCTCGACCCTCCCCAGGGCTTCGACCGGGTCGTCTTGCCCGGCTGGTGCCAGGGCGATCTGCAGGAGTTGGGGGATTCGCTGGGTCTGCCGGTGTCCCGGGGTCCCAAGGACCTCTACGACCTGCCCGAGTACCTTGGTCAATCGCCCCGGAGCCCGGTTGTGCTCGAGGAGCATTCGATCGAGATCCTGGCCGAGATCAACCACGCTTCGCATTGGGACGAGGCCGAATTGCTGGCCGAGGCACGTCGGTTGGCCGAATCGGGTGCCGACCTGATCGACCTGGGGATGGTTCCCGGGGAGAGTTGGCCGGGTATCGAAGCGGCGGTGCGTATGCTGGTCGAATCGGGGCTCAGGGTCTCGATCGACAGTTTTGATCGGGCCGAGGTTGAGGGGTCGGTGGCCGCCGGTGCGAGGTTGGTACTGAGTTGCGATCAATCCAATGTCGAGTGGCTTTCGCCTCTGGCTGCGAACTCGGGCGCCGAGGTGGTCGCCATTCCCACTCTGCCCCAGGGTCTCGATTCATTGGAGCCGGTCCTCGAGCGATTGACCGACGACGGGGCCGACTTCCGCATCGACCCGATCCTGGAACCGATCGGGATGGGGTTTGCGGCGTCACTGGAGCGGTTCTTCGCGGCGCGTCGGCGTTGGCCGTCGGCGGAGATGATGATGGGGACGGGGAACGTGACGGAGTTGACCGAGGTCGACAGTGCGGGGGTCAACGTGTTGCTGGCCGCGATTTGCCAGGAACTGCGAATCGGCAGCGTGTTGACGACCGAGGTGATCAACTGGTGTCGCAGTTCGGTCGCGGAACTCGATCTGGCCCGCCGCCTGCTGCATCACAGTTTCGAGGAGGGCGTGCTGCCCAAGCACATTGACTCGGGCCTGGTCATGCTCCGCGACGCGTCGTTGCGGGGCGAGGGGTCCCTGGGGCTGGACCGGTTGGCGGGTGAGCTGACCGACGGCAACTTCCGGATCTTCGTCGAGCACATCGACCGCCGAGGGGGCGTGCTGCACGTGATGAACCGCGAGGGTCACTGGCGGCACACCGATCCCTACGAGCTGTTTGACACGGTGTTGCGCGAGACCGGCACCGAGTTGTCCTCCGAGCACGCTTTCTACCTGGGCTACGAGTTGGCGAAGGCCCGCACGGCGTTGACGCTGGGCAAGCGTTATGCCCAGGACCAGGCGTTGAACTGGGGCCGGTTGAC